>JAZRCE010000083.1:0-30394 GCA_045635445.1 Candidatus Aphodosoma sp. | reverse complement strand
CCTATACTATCTAATCCAAATTTTTCTCCACTTTTTTCGTACTCAAACGATGCTGGAATATACTCTTCATTATGCGGATTTTGGTCGTAATACGAAAGAAAATCATTCCAATCTTCTTCGGTTACATTGATTGTTATATGCGCCAATATTGCCATATCATAAAGATATTCCAACCCATATTGCGCTACGGGCAATGTATCATTTACGCCCCCATCATCAGGCTTTTGACCTCCCGCCACATTAGGCTCACAAGCCACTAACAATAATATAACAAAAACGAATAAAAAATTTAATGGCTTCATGTCAATTCATTATGTTTCTTAATAATACCGGCTCTAAGAGAAAACAAAGTATAAATATAAAGTGTTGTAATAATAATAGAAAAATGATCTCCTCCTATAATAGTATTAATTAAATTCAATATATTAAGCACTATAAACGTATATAATATAGAGAACAAAATTTTTAGTTTTTTAGTTTTTGGCGTCGATAATTCAACACCCATCGTAGTTGGCAATTCTGTCTGTCTTAAAAATAAAAAGTAAAATAAATTTAATGGAATAAAATAAATCAAATTAAAAATATTTTGAGGTACAATTGCTAACATAACTGCATCTTGATAAGGAGAATAATCACCTCGCCACGATCTATAACCATAGTAAAACCAAGTTCCAACAAAATAAATTGCCCACAATATATTTATCACAAAATACATCATTGGTTTATTTAATGTTTTTATATTCTTAAAATCAGACACATGTCTAATCCTTAAAATCGCACAAAAAATAAATCCAAAGATAGAAAAAGTCAATAATCCATTTACTAAATTCTGAATTGTTATATACAAATCATTACATTCAGCATATTTATCATTATACTCATCTACATCATCTACAGTAATAGCATCGTCATAATACAATTCCAATAATTGTTGCAACTCATTATCTGCGATTTCTCCAACATGTAATGAATATGGCAACAAACATAATCCTAAAAGGAAAATAATAATAAAGACTCTTTGAAATTTCATGGTTTAAAATTTTTATTTAGTCAATATTAAGTCTATCATCGTGTCAACATAAATTTAACACTTACACCCACATTGGTATTCGACATTGGGTATGATGTCGAAATATATGGGCGATTTGTTTGATGATCGCAGAAGAATCTGAAGTTCAATTTCGAACTAAACACATACTCTGCCATAAACTTAATCGTCAATGTTTTGTTACCCGATGTTGCTTGTGTATCTTCAATAGAATCGAGTTTACGCAATAGTGTTGCTATATCTTTGAATGAGAAGTCAAGACGAAGTGTAAGGTCGTTTTTCACTTTCTTTGTTGTCTCTTTGAGTTTGAGCATCATGTCAAAATCTTTCAAGATATAACCTACTCCAACAACCCACTCGTTGCTCGATGCTTCGAGCAATTGATTAGACGCAATATTAAGCGTTAAGTTACGCTGTTGTTTATACTCCAACTTAGCCGTCATCGAATTCTTCATCGCCATATCCACTGAGATAAGCGGATTTAGATTTTCTGTAATACTAACACTTGCTATATCATAAGCCGACGATGGAATAGGATTACCAGATGCTACATCACGAACAAAACCAAGACCATCTTCGTTTTCCACGTAGTTTGAATAAGACGAATACGAACCCACATTATACGTACACTGATATGCATGCTTCAATGTAATAGATTTAAAGTATTTATCTACACCTTTAATTTTTCCTAAACCATCGTACGAGATTGACCAGTTTGGCATCATACTCAAGAAATCTGGGAATAAACTCAATGTCTGCTTATTAACATCTCTGTTAGAATATGCTGCCATAAAAGCCGGAATTAGCACATCTGCCGAATTAATATTATAAGATCCATTACCAGCATCATAACGCTTACCCGCCAATGAGGCATCTTCCATAAATCCATGTATTGGATATGTTGTACCATTATATCGTTGTTGCAATATATTTGCCACAACTTCTCTATTAGCTAAAAATTGTTCATAAGCACGACTATAATAATTATTCTCAACATTACCCTTTCCCCAAAATGCCGAACCAAGAATACAATATGTCATCCGGAATGTGCCATTAAATGTTGTTGGCATACCATCAAACATATATTGTATAGTCGACTGGTCTGTTGTCACTCGCTTAGAATTCAATTCTATCTTCAAACCTGCAATTGGTTCAAGCGAAAGTTTACCATCAAAATCTGTAGAATAATTGTACGCCGATGGATTAATAACCGAATCATTCATCACAAGCCATCCATTTTCAATTGCTTTTTCAAGATAACCCTCACGTGGCACTCCAAACGAAAAATCAAGTCCTGGAGTCATCACTCCATTTGTCATTGTTTGACCAAACAACATACCTCCATGATTAAATCCTGGCAACACCAACGAACTTGACTCTTTGTACGATACTTGCAATCTACGCACCAACATCAAAAAACGAACAGTGAAATCTGCCACTTTTTTTGCCGGTTTTTCAATATTAGGATTACGAGTTTCCATCGCAATCTTCAATTTATTTATATTTACACTACCGATAAGTTCTATATTATTTTTATCAACTACCTTATATTTTACCTTAATTGGTTTACCTGATGCATCTGTAAAAATAATATCAAAATTATCGCTATTCAATCGGTGATTTACTTTTAAATTAGCTGTATCTGTAAGATTGACTGTTTGTGTGAATTTTTTAGGAGTAAATTTAGCTTGTCTTTTTTGCGGTTTACGAGAATTAAATTTTTGATTAACCGATTTCAAATATTTTGACTTATTGTACAATGTCTCAAAATTCATTTGCCCATCAGCTTGCCACATCGCCAAATTTGAAATCGTATTCCCTAATGTTGCCCCATCTGCATATTCAACCCCTGTAGTCCAATTATATGTAGCATTATATTGCGCTTTTGCTGTAATAAAATCTAAACCCGGAAACTTATTAATAGGAATATCCCATGTTGCAGTAAACACTTGTTGATAGTCCAAAGGTCGACCTCCATGAGCCAAACTTTGAGCTACAGTATCACGCCAATTCTCATATTCATCAGGAAAGAATTTTTTATTAACTGGCGAATACATCGTTTCATCAAAACGCGAATTAGTCGCTGTTCGCAAAGAAAATTTTATAGCTTTTGTTAAATCATATTTAAAATCAAAATTACGACTCCACGTAAAATCTTTAGAAAAAGATAATAAAGAATTCTTCGAATCATAATAATCCACATACATAGCACCAGTCAAATCTCGCAATTGAGTCTCTGTATAACGACGATTCATATTAATATTTAAAGCTATCATCGACGGCTCATAAACAATATTAAAATCTTGAATAATCTTCCAATTCTTCAAGTTTTTATTATTCTTAAATGGCTCCCAAGATCTTGCTGTAGTAGAATAATTATAACTAAATTGCCCCGTATATGTCCTATTACTATTACGTTGAACTTCAGGATCTAAATCCTGAGTTTGCGTATATGCTACCGACACTGAGAAATTCGATGGATCATATATCTTCGGAGTCTTACTCTTAATATCTACTTTCATATTAGTAATATTAAAACTCTCTGTTATATTCTTTGTCGATGAAAGTATCATTAATGAATCTCGCTCTGCTTTTGTTTCCAACGCATCAAGAGCCTCTTCTAACAATATATCTTGATCAAGAGGATTATATTTAGGCTTACTATTCTCTACACCATAACTATAATATACTGGTATACGAACATTTGCCTTTTCTGGAAAGAAACGTCCAAAATCAAACTGAGCCGCAAAATTTACCAAATAATAATCATCCAATCTTCGCTCTTGCAATGTCTCCTCAATACCTCCAAAACCTGCAGTCTCATAACGACCCGCCAAACTTATCGAACCTACATCCGACAAATTAATAGCTAAATTACCTAAAGCTGCCCACCCCCCATCTTCATCATAATCAGTTAAACGCAACTCATTAACCCACACTTCAACATTCTTCGACGTACGCGATTGGTTACGTACACCTATCAACATTGTCTGCACATCCCCAAGATTAGGATTACCAACCACAGTTACTTTATTTTGCGGCTTTTCTGGATCATATTCCGAAAACGCCACCGACATTGTTCCATCAGTATCCTTAATACGTTTATTACGATTATTTTTTACCGTCGTTAGCAATTCTAATGGAAAATCAAACATATTCTCCACTGGCCACACTTTATCTCTTTCTGTAATATTATAATGCCCTGCAGGTGTCAACTTCAACGGAATTTCATATTCATAATAATTTTGAGTATGATCACTACCCAAACGAATAAACACAGTCGTCTCATAATCCTGCAAATTAGAATCATCTCCTATAATCTGCTCTGCATGTACAAACATCTGTAATCTACGATACATACGCATATCATATACAATATTCTTATACACCGCTCTAGCATCTCCTGGTGCAAGATTAAGCACTTTCATCAACATTGCCTGCTCATTTTGTTTTGTCAATTGAGGTTGACTTGGATCTGTCTGACGACTCACACCAGGTGGAAGCACATAGTTAACTGGCTCTTTGCCATCATTCTCCTCAATATTAACCGATGTTACATCTATCGATGCCACCGAAATTGGAGGATTATCTATCGCAAAAAGATCTTTATTATAACCTCGCCACTCTCCACGAACCAATTCTAACGTACCAAAACGAAGATGAATTTCATCTTTAAAATTAGTCATAAACATACGCATAAAACGTATACTCTTGAAATCACGTATCGATCCTACTCGCTTCTCATAATCTCGCACAGGTATTTTAAATTGATACCAAGTAACTTTACTCAACTGCCCATTAGCCAACGTAACTTCAGTCTCTGTTTTATTAACAATATTATTACTACCAACCTCCATATCTTTCTTTCGCAACGACACTCTATATTGATAATATTTCTCATATTCATTAAGCGTATTATCCTGATTTATATCCTCCGCATTAGGAACTGTAGTAGCTGACGTTGAATAATTTTCCTCACTCAAATCCGAAGCCGGAGAGTTCCCTTCTGGCCCATTATATCTTTTATATCGCTCCAAAATAGTCAATTCTTCCAAATCATAATCCGAACCACGATAATGATGATAATCATCACTCGCAGGGTCATTCAATACAGAATATCTATCACGCATCAATGCATCAATAGCCGTTTGCGACAATACTCCTTTCAATTCTGATACAAACTTCTTATATGTATCAAACTCAAATTCATCTTCAGTACGCAAACCATTATAACCAACATCTTGATTCCTACGCGAATTCAAATCACCATCAAAAGCCAACACTGTAGATTGAATCCTAGGCACACGTCCCCAAATAGTCCTATCTGTCGACATCGAATCTCCATCAATAGGCATACCATTCTCAAAGAATTTTTTACCATCCTTCAATATATCCTCACTAATATCCCCCAAATTAAAATACAAATCACCCCCCTCGTGCACTCCTAATGTATCATTTACAAATGGATCCATCATCCAAAATTCCAAATACTCAATATTTGCAGTCTCAAAATCCGAAGTCTCTATCTTTCTCATCATACCACCCCATCTCTTCTCCGGATTCAACAATTCCCCCGTCAATGGATTTACATTCAAATCCAAATTATACGGTCCTCGCTCTACCGGATAATAACTAACATTCAACACTGGCAACGATGATGGCTGTCCCAATATCGCATCACGATTTGGGAACAACTCTTGTTCTTTTATCTCTCGAGTCAAATGATTACTTTGCAAATCTTTATCTCGAAGTATATGATCTGGAGTTTGACGAGAATCATCATTAAAAATAGTATTGTCAATCGAAAACCAATTAAATAAAGCCCTATTCTTACCACATTCAATACTATTAGTCTTCATCCCTTCTGGAAATAAAGCCCCAGAAGATGGATCAGTTGGAGTAGATGCCAAATGCCAATAATAAGGATAACGCAAATCAATAGTTGTTTCCGTACTCTCAAAATCATCAAGATATGCATAACCCGGATTATTTTCCACCTTCTTATGTCCCGGTATCATATGTGCAAATTCAGCATTAAATACCACATTCGACGGAGCTGTCGCATTTATACCTGGTATCGCATCTATTCCCTTTGTCAACCAAGCAACATCTCCTCTATACGCTGCATTCAACCCCCACAATGTATTCGCTATCGGCTCCGCACCCATCTCCGTCTTCACCACCAACGGCATCTCACTAAGATGCATAACTGTACCTCCTATCGAAAAATCTTTAGAAAATGCATACTCCGCATGCGCTCCAACCAAAGTCTTTCTCTGCATATTAAACATGCTCTGACTCTCCAACTGCACATCAATATTATTACCCGAGGCCAATATCGCTTGATTCAAAATTGTCACCGTTCCCATTGTATAATCAACCGTATAATCTACATTCTCTGTCAATGTCTGACCTCCTGCTGTCACAACCACCGACCCTCGCGGCACATTCATCGCATTCAACCTAATCACACTCCCCGAACTTGCTTGATACTTGCCCGACAATCTAAATTTATTCTTCTCCGTCAACTCCTGCGCCACAATCTTTGTCGAATCATACAACTCCTGAAAACAATATTTATCCGCAACAGCATCATTACCTATCATCTTTCGCAAATGCTCACCAAAAGGTTCTACCACTGGAAATATAACCCTTCCTGTCGACGAATACATAGTATACCCTTCCACAAAGTCAAACTGTCCATCTGGCATCGGTTCATTTCTCGAATCCAAACGATCCAAACCCATCACTTTCACCAACAACTGATTCTTTATCGCTCCATCTGGTATATAATTCACATACACTCCACTCGAATCATTCTTATACTGAATATTCAACTTAAATTTATCTTGCTGCACCTGATTGCCCCCAAGATAATACACATTCTTCATCATCAAATCCCACAACGCCGTCTGTGGCGAAGTCGCCGTACCTTTCAACAACTTAACAATCAATGCTTGAGGCGCATCTATTCCATCCGTAGAAAACTCACCCACTTGATACGTCTTACCATTATATGTATATTCAAAAGCAACCGCCAACACCTCATCATTATTCAATGCCTGACGCAACGAAATAAAACCCAACTGAGTATTCAATGTATACTCCGATGGCTCCAAACGACGAGCACTCTCTATCTTTTCATAATCTTGTCCTCCAACTATATTATATACATTATATGTCTCATCCAACAACAAATTACACATCTGAATATCCCGCACACCCTCAAGACTCTTCAATTCTTCATACATCGAGTTTGAAGCATTATCCGGTTGAACAACACCATACGTATTCCAATGGTTATTATCCACCCTTACACCTTCTGCCAAATCCATAAAAGCCACAATATTACGAGCCTGCTCAAAATTACCACGCTTATTCGTAACCCACACCTCACAACGAGTAATCGTTACCCCCGACATAATATGTGGCAATTTCGACATATTTTGGTCGTATGTATCCCTAAAATAATGTGCCAAAAAAAAGTGCTTATTCTCATCATAATTATCTATCTCCACCTCAAAATCCATCAACTGCGACCCTCCTTTCGAATTCACATGTTTTGTCTCCGATTGTTGTTGCGATGCAACAGCCGTAATCGTCAATTTTCCAAATTGCAACTCCGTTTTCAAACCAAACAAAGCCGAATTCCCTTTTATCAACGACGAATTCAATGGCAAACTCACATTACCCAAATCTATACTTTTAATAATCTCATCCTCTTTGCCTTGATAATTCAACTTCAACAATTGCTGATCAAAATCAAATGTCGCCTCAGTATTATAATTCATCGTAAAACCAATCTTATCCCCAACCGTTGCATTCACACTCAACTGAATATTTTCATCAAAATCAGGAGTTGTCGTCTTCCTCAAACGCTCTGCCAACGAATAATTCTGAACATTATTATGTTTAAGACCAAATGTCAACTCCGCAGAACCTTGAGTTTTCAACTGCACCCCCCCAGGACCAAACAATTTCTCCGCAGGTCCCAACGAAAACTTCATATCCGTAATATTAAACTTATCCTCATACTCCTCTGTCGCCTTCTTATTCTTTTCCGCCCAATACTCCCCCATCTGCCTTCTCAACGACATCTGTTTATATTCATCCGGCGTCAACGAAAATGGCGTAGCAATCTCATTATCCCCCATCATAGTACGCACTACATAATTACCAGTCTCCGTGTCATACTCTATCTTAGTCACCACATTCGACGGATCATTCAAATCCATCGGAGCATCCTCTTGCACTCCACCAACTATCAACTGCTCACCACTACCACCCAACTGTTTCACACGAGTAGCCGACTCTGGTGCAGGCACCTTATCATACATATAATCCTGATGCGCCTCCACATTATAATATGGCACCTCATCATCCGTCACAACATCTTGTTCCACAGCCCACAACGGATCAACTACCCCAAGCACCAACCCGAAGCAAAACAACAATAAAACTATCTTCTGAAAATAATTCACGATATCTAATATTTAATAAATAATTAAAATTAACAATTAAGTTAGAGGTATTAATTCTTAAATTCCTCATTACATCATCGCCAAAGCCCTCTTAATAAGCTTAGCAACAGCCATAGAAGCATCCTCTTTCAGCAACTTCTCTACAACCTTCACCGACGCAGCCTTCTGAAAACCCAACGCAACCAACGCCGCAACAGCCTCCTCCATATTTTCTCTATTACCCATACCCCCAAAATTCAACATTCCATCTTGCACATTACCAATCACCCCAACTTTATCCTTCAAATCCACAATAATCCTCTGCGCCGACTTCAAACCAATACCCTTAACCGTCTTAATTGCATTCACATTACCCGTAGCAATTATCTCCTGCAACTCCACCACCGTAAAACTCGACAAAATCATTCGCGCTGTAGATGCACCTACACCACTCACCGAAATAAGTAATAAAAACAACTCTCGCTCCTCTTTCGTCAAAAAACCATACAACACATGAGCATCCTCTCGTATATTTTCATAAACATACAACCGCACAACACCCTTCCCTTGCAACTCTTGATACGTCACAAGCGACACATTCAACATAAAACCAATACCATTTGTCTCCAAAACACAATAAGTCGGAGTCAAATCCATAATTTCACCCTTAATATACTCAATCATAATAAAAAATAAATTACTATTATTCAAACAATTATCCACCACACACAATCCACTACACACAAATTACAAATTTACAAAAAAAAATCCAAATAACAAAATTCCAAACACCCATATTTTATAACGAAGAAAACACCATTTTTATTGTACAAAAAAAACAACTATCATTCACAAATAAACCAAATTATAACATATCATAAACATATGATAAATATACTATAAATATACCTTAAACATAATTCCTATGAATTATAATATACCCCATACACTCCAAATAGCAAAAATATTTACTAAAACTATTTCCAAAATAATTTGCTATATTAAAATATTTTATCTAACTTTGCATCCATATTTCAAGACAATGGTTTGCCCATAGGGCAACTAAGAGGGAATCAGGTGAAAGTCCTGAACAGTCCCGCTGCTGTAACTCTTTTCGAGTGAAAAAATCATCACTCAGTATAACAAAAAAACCACTGAATCGAGGCGCGAGAATCCAATCTCCACTCAACAATTTGGGAAGGTATGTTCATACTAATAAAAGACAAGTCAGAAGACCTGCCATTTGTTCGCTTATGTTTAATCCGTGCTTCGAGGAAAGGCACTAACATAAAAATCATCAATGAACAACTCCCATCTTTTTCGTCATATCGCATGCGTACTTATATTGTATATGAGCTCCATTGTTGCATTCGCACAAGACGGAAAAATTCGCATAATAGAAGAAAAAGACACAAGCACCGTTCATTCTCTCGACGAAGTAGTCGTCACCACTTCCACCTCAACCAAAAAAAACCGCGCCACAGCCCCCCTACAAATACTCTCTGGCAAAGCTCTCGAAGGCTTAAATGCCATTCAAGTTGCCGATGCTGTAAAGCACTTTAGTGGCGTAATGGTGAAGGACTATGGTGGCATTGGCGGACTAAAAACCGTGTCAGTCCGCAGTTTAGGCGCTAGCCATACAGCCGTAAGCTATGATGGAATCGCCGTGAGCAATGCCCAAAACGGCCAAATAGACATCAGCCGTTTCTCGCTCGACAATATAGATATGTTGTCGCTCTCCAACGGTCAAAGCGACCAAATTTTCCAACCTGCCCGACAATACGCCTCTGCCGCAGTGCTCAACATCACCACTATGGCTCCTCGCTTCGACAACCGCCCGGTCAACGGAAAGGTTATGATAAAATCCGGCTCTTTCGGACTCATAAATCCATCGCTACACATTGCAGGCAAATTAAACGAATATCTATCTATGACGGCAAGTGGCGAATGGATGTCTGCCCACGGACGCTACCCCTACCTAATGCATTATGGCACTCAAGCCAACGATAGCACCTCTATCGAAATCCGACAAAACACCGACGTGCAGAATCTTCGCGCCGAGGTTGCTCTATATGGCTCCGACTCTGTCCAAAATGGCTATCTCAAAGGCTACTACTACCAATCCGAACGCGGACTACCTGGCGCTACTATTTTCTATAACACCCTAAATTTCAGCAGTCAACGCATCTGGGATCGCTCGGCATTCCTTCAAGGGCACTACGAGCGCAATTTTGCCAACATCGTATCTCTCCAACTCAATGCTAAATACAACTACTCCTTCACCCACTATCTCGATCCTATGTATCTCGGCTCTGAAGGCAAAGACGAAAACCGATATTCTCAAAACGAATATTATCTAAGTGGCGCGGTCATTTACCGACCTATTAGTGGTTTATCATTCAACCTATCGCAAGACGGCATCATCAACACATTATCCGCAGATTTAGACAACTTTACATCTCCAACTCGCTACACATCACTCACTGCCGTAGCCGGCAAATATGTCAACAATTGGGTTATGGCAACCGCTAGTGTACTGATGACTGCAACAAAAGATATGATGGCCGACCATAGCAAAGGGCTACAACGATTCAAGGCTTCGCCATACGCTAGTCTATCCTTCAAACCATTCTCTAACATCGATTTCCGCATACGCCTTTTTTATAAAAACATATTCCGTCTGCCTACTTTCAACGACCTCTACTATGGCAAAGTTGGCAATCGAGATCTATTGCCCGAAACCACCAATCAATACAACATCGGGCTCACATTCCAACGCTCTATCACCGAATATATTCCTATGTTGGCTTTAAGTTGCGACATATATCACAACGATGTACGCAACAAAATCGTAGCCTACCCTACTAAGAATATCTACACGTGGACTATGCTCAACTACGGACGTGTTTCGATTACAGGATTAGACTTTACAGGCGACATTGAGATTGCTCCATGCAAAGAAGTACAGATAACTCTCGGTGCCACATACACCTACAATCGTGCGCTTAATGTAACCAACCCCGCCGACCGCGACTATCGCCACCAAATTCCTTACACCCCTCGCATATCTGGTTCAGGCAAGGCTAGCATCAAAACACCTTGGTTTACACTCAATTACTCTTTAGTTTGGAGCGGACATCGCTATGCCGTTAATCAAAACTATGCCGAAAATCGCGTCGAAGGCTATTTCGACCACAGCCTATCGGCAAACCACGAATTCTCGCTTCGCCACGACCACAAACTTGGCATAAATCTCGAATGTCTCAACCTCACAAACATAAACTACTGCGTTGTGCGCTATTTCCCTATGCCTGGTCGCAGTTGGCGTGGAACTATCTATTGGAAATTCTAAGATGAAAAACTACATTATCATACTAATTTCTATACTCTTCGTAAGTTGCAACGATATGTACGACGTGCCGCGCGAACCCGTGTGGAACGACACTACCGAAACAACTCAACTATTGGTGCTTAGCGAAGGTCTATTCAATATGAACAATAGCACTTTAGCCAAAGTCAACTTACAGACTGGCGATATTGACTACGACTACTTTAAGAGCGTCAATGGTCGCGGATTAGGCGACACCGGCAACGATATGAAACAATATGGCTCAAAGATTTACATCACTGTAAACATCTCAAGCCAATTAGAAGTGTTGGACGCAAACACCTATAAATCAATCAAACGAATACCTCTTTTCAATCAAGATGGCGTAGCGTGCCAACCTCGATACGTAACTTTCTATCAAAACAAAGCCTACGTCAGCTGCTTCGATGGTTGGGTGGCTCGCATCGACACTACTTCATTAGAAATAGACGCTTGGGCACAATGTGGCAACAATCCCGACCATCTCGTAGTATGCAACAACAAACTCTACGTCAGCAACTCTGGCGGACTCGACAACCCTTTCTACGACAACAGCGTAAGTGTAGTCAACTTAGATAGTTTTAAAGAAATACGTCGCATCAAAGTGGGCGTAAATCCAGGCTCTATTGCTGCCGATAGCGAAGGCGATGTATATGTAATCACTCGTGGCGACTACGACGATGAGGACTACACTCTCCACAAAATAGACTCCGAAATAGATACCGTTGTCAAAAGTTTCACCTCTATACACCCACTCAAAATGATCATACACAACGACCTAGCATATATGTATAGTTTCAATTACAAGAGTGGCGAACAATGGATTAAGGTATTCGACTGCCTTACCGACCAGGTTGTAAACGAGAACTTTATCACCGACGGCACTAAAATACAAACGCCTTTTAGTCTAACCATCAATCCCCAAAATGGCGATTTATACATCACCGAAGCATACAACTATGTACTCTGGGGCGATGTGCTCTGCTTCAACCGCAACGGACAACTAAAATTCCGCCTCAACGAAATAGGTCTAAACCCTAATTCTGTGATAATACGATAATTGAAAAGAGATTTTGTTATTATGTTTTCTAAAATAAATAAAACTATGAAACACTCAATTACTGCATTATTATGCACATTATTTACTACCTTTTGTTTTGCTGAAAACAAAGTATCGGTAATTGAATACAGCCCTGCTCCGGGACAATTTGTGAACACATTGCCTATCATCGAATCTGAGGACGACGTACTTCAAAAAGCACAACAAAACCTCGAACGTGGCTCTATGATTAGCCTCGGTGCTTTCGGTGGCTATATGGTGGCTGAATTCGACCGCCCTCTTGCCAATACCGAAGGCTACGACCTCATTATCCTTGGCAATGCCTTTGCCACAAGCGCCGAACCGGGCATAGTAATGGTCAGCCGCGATGCTAACCAAAACGGCATTGCCGACGACCGTTGGTACGAAATAGCAGGTAGCGAATATGCCCACTCAACCCAAAACTACGAAATCACATACTATCGTCCTGAAGCCGATAAGGACACTCTCAAAGAGTTGAAAGAATATATTCGTTGGTCCGACAATCAAGGCAACAGTGGATGGATAAGCAAAAATGCCACTCACCTACAGGGCTACTACCCTACTTGGATTGATGCCGATAGTCTCATATTCAAAGGCACTCTGTTACCTACCAACTCAATCGATAAAAACGGAGATGGTTCGTACTTCGAATTGAAACCATACGAATGGGGTTATACCGACAATCAACCTAATAGCAACGAAGCAGGATGTAGCATCGACCTAGATTGGGTTGTTGATGAGGCAGGCAATGCCATAGAACTTGAAGCAATCGACTTTATACGCATCCACACTGCTATCAATGCCGTAGATTTAGGCCAAATAGGCGAAGCTAGCACCGAAATATCTGCTATCCGCGCCCTCCACAACGAAACTATTGAAGAAAAAGATGAAATCGTATTCAATATAAACTCTATGATTGAGCAACAAAATATCACATTCAACAATCAAGATGTATGGGATAAAACGTTCAACGATAGCATTAAATATCAATCTTTTGGCAATGGCACATTTTCATTTGCCCACCTTCGCTCTGGCAATTCGTGGGATGGCACCTCGTGGGAAGGCTTCACCATTTCGCGTAGCACCGACACTTTGCTCTCTCACGAGTCATTCTATCCTGATCATCAATGGGGCATTATGGCAGGTGGCGGTATCAATGGCATAGGCACTCCTTTTATATTAGGTTATTTTCTCGAATACACCGAAAATTCCCTCGACCGCCACATCTGCGAAATAGAATTTACTCATATCAACGACGTTGAAGCCGTAGGTTGCTATGTCTGCAACTCGCCTTACACTATGCGATGCATCACTCAAGGCTTTGGCTATGCCCGCAAATTCACACAAGGCGACTACTGCACACTCACTGCACACGGCATAAATGCTAATGGCGAAGAATGTGGCACTGTGGTTTACTACATAGCTGACTATCGCGATGAAGATTCAACCAAATGGATTCTAAACACCAATTGGGATTGGATGGATTTAACATCACTTGGCGCTGTGAAAAGCATATATTTCACTATGGAAACTACCGACGTAGGCGACTGGGGTGCGAATACTACATTCTATTTCGGACTCGACCAAATCACTATCCAACCAATAAAAAAAGAAACCAACATCGAATCACTCCTAACACCTAATTCCTCTCTCATAATTTATCCTAACCCTTGTCGCGATATTCTTCACATCAACAACATCGAAAATGGCGAAATAATCAACATTTATAACCTACAAGGTCAACTGCAAATTTCAACTTTCAGCACTCAACTCTCAACCCTTAATTTATCGCCTGGTATGTATATATTGAAATGTGGCAACAAAACAACAAAATTCATAAAAGAATAAAACAACAAAATAACGACTACATAAAGCAGTCGTTATTTTATTGTTTTTTAACATCGTTTTTTACAATAATTTCTGTATCTTTGCACCTACAAAATGAATATAAACAATAAGTCTACACTACTAATAACTATTTATTACTAACTAATATATGAACTTCATCCCAGCTATTATCATCATCACATTATTAACATTCCTACCAAGCACACTCTACACTCGACACATTCTACAACGCAAACATTACGTCACCGCAGGTATAGTTATAGCCTATGCCATACCAACAATTATCATATTAGCTCTCATATTTTTACGATATGCTACCCATGTAGGCATCCTTGACTTCCGTGCAATAATGTGGACTCTCATCCTCCTTATCACCTACATTTTGCCTACTAATATATATTCATTATTCTACATTATAACAAAAATAATCTATCACATCACCCACCGCAACATAACAATTATCAATCACATTGGACTCACACTTGCCATCATCTCTACAATTGGTATTGCTTGTGGTATCTTTATGCGCCACAACATACGAGTGCGCAATATCACAATTACATCACCATCTCTACCTACTCGCTTCGATGGCATACGCATCGCTCATATCACCGACCTCCACATTGGCAATCTATCACCACGTAACAACTACCTCAACAAAATCATCACTCAACTACAAACTCTCAAACCAGACTTACTCCTTTTTACTGGCGACATGTTTAACCTTTCTGCTTCTGAAGGTCAAGGACTTGATTCTCTTTTTTCCTCAATCAATGCCCCCCTCGGACGTTATGCTGTTATGGGTAATCACGACTATGGCGACTACTGCCAATGGCCATCTCCCGAAGCAAAACAGGCAAATCTCCTAGCTACATATCAAACCTATCACCAATTAGGATTCAATCTGCTTAACGACACTGCAATATACATCTCATCAAACTCCGACTCTATCGGTCTCATCGGCGTCGAAAATTGGAGCAAACCACCGTTCCATAGCTATGGCAACTTAGCCCAAGCTGTCGAATCATTCACTCCTGCTCAATTTAATATTCTTCTCACTCATGACCCTATCCATTGGCAATCCGAAGTACTCACTTCAAAATACGATTACATCCAACTCACCCTCTCTGGTCATACACACTCTGCCCAATTCGGTTTCAGTATAAACGAACACTACCGCTGGTCTCCTTCTCAATACATCTACACTCATTGGGATGGACATTATCAACACAACCATCAACACCTATTCATATCTCGCGGATTAGGCTACACAGCCATCCCATTCCGCCTTGGCATGCCTCCCGAAATCACAATCATTACACTGAAAAAAAAATAACTAACATCCACGAACTCACCATATATGACACAAGCAACCTTTATCAAACAAACTAAAAAAACACTTAAAACCTTTATTTTTAATACTATTGATTTTAAAAAAAATACAAATTAATAAAAAATACAAATTAATAAAAACAACAAAAAAAAAGACATTAAAAAATTTACTTTTAATGTCTTTTTTATTTTATTATAAAAATAATTATCTTAGTGTGTTTCTTCTAAGATTTTATTTGCCATATCAAGAATAGTAGTATCATCCAACTGAACCATACCACCATCAGGACCTGGTTCAATATGAACACCACAACCAGAACCATCTTGATAGTTATGACCTCCAAAATAATTACGTACAGTTTCTACAGAAAGACCTAATTCGTCGGCAATACGTTGCATTGAGCCATCTGGCAATGAATCTTTGATACGACGCAATTCGTTAAATGTGATTGTTTTAATCATAATAAATAAGTATTAGAAATTAGTATTAAGTTTAATTTTTTGATGTTGTAAATGTAAGACTTTTTTTTTATACCACCAAATAATTTTACAATTATTTTTCAAAACATGCTATAAAACATAAATTTATTAAACCACTAATTATATACTTTTAATTACCTTCGCCCCTAACATTCTATAAATTACTTATTAGTGATATCTTTCGGCTAAAAAGCTTATACACAAACAACCCTACAAAAACACCCAAAATTGCCCCACAAACAATATCACCAACATAATGAACCCCCAAATATACCCGAGAATAAGCCATTAAAACAGCCCAAATAACAAATACTATTGTACAAATCCGACTACGAAAAAATAAAGACAAGAATGTAACAAAAGCAAACGCATTAGCCGAATGCGATGAAACAAAACCATATAATCCACCACGATAACCATTAACAGTATGAATTAAATCTGCTATTTCTGGATCGTGGGTTGGTCGCAAACGAGCTACTAATGGTTTTAATAACGATGATGATATTTGATCTGCTAATAATATACAAAAAGCTATACCTGCCACAACATATAATGAACGAACACCCCACTTACGCCACATCCATACAAATAGAAGAACAATGGATAGTATCCACGTCTGTGTCTGTGTATAGATATAGAAAAAGTTGTCAAAGAATAAACTATGACAACTATTTATTGCTAAAGTAATAATCTTATCTATCTCAAGTAAAAACATTATATCTTTTCTATTGCAGATAATTGAAGCCAACCCACATTTCCATCAGCAAGACGCACTTCTGCCCAAGTAGATAAAGTTGAAAGGACATTGACTTTGGTTCCTTCATGAATAACAAACACCTCTGTTCCACTATCATCAGGACTACTCTTCACTGACACCGAACTAGCAAGCACTATTGCTGCTGGATTATTTTCTATCAAACCCTTTATCTTAAAAGCATTCGCTAGTGCATATATCGAAAAGAAAAACAAAAATATCGCAGAAAAAAAAGCTATTTTACGTAACCACACCTTACTTCTAAAAAGATATACAAGCGCAAATATTAACATCAAAATAAAACTAACAAGACTAGTATACGCCCATTCATTAGAAGTCAACATAGAAGCCAACGAATCAAACCACTCATTCATAAAAAATCGTTCAATTGGTTCAATTTTATCTATTTTCATCCGATTAACAAACTCAAGATTAAATTTAATATCTTCATTCATAGGATCAAGTCGCAATGCACGTTCATAATTCAAAATAGCCAAACCTATCTGATTTGATTTATATAGTGCATTAGCATAGTTATAATATAACTCTGCCGACTCTCCATATTGAAACATACTAGCATATATATTAGCAGCATCAGCATACTGTTTATCAGCATACAATATCTCCGCTTTTTTCCAATCTGCATTTTGATTACAGAATGCATTTATCACACAATGCATTATCAATATCACAAGACTTAATCTTTTCATCATTTTATTGTATTTTCAAGTGTTGAAATAATTTTTACTGTTGAATCAAACATATTCTCCATAGCAGCTTCTTTTGCCTCTATTGGCGCATATCGTTCAAATTCACAATCATTCAACAAGTTCATAAATTGTAATACTAACTCATCATCTAATCCATGTTGCGACAAACGCAAAGCAATATTATCTTTATTCAATTCACTAACTGGTATCGATAATTTATCCGATAAATACCCCCAAAGAGCTTTGAGTATTTCATCATAAAACACATCTTTATTTCTAGCTTTCAATTGATTTTCAGCAATTTTCAATCTACGTCGAGCTACTTTATTCGCCTTCTTATTGCGCATTAAGGCTACATTGGCATTATCACGAGCTTGTTTCCTGAAAACAAATACAAGAACTACAACAATCCCAAATGAAATTACATAACAAAACCAGAAGAATGGTGTCCCTACAATCATACGATCTTTAACAACCAACTTTGGTTCCCCAATCTTGATATACCTAATATCAGACGATAACACCTCTACTCTTTCTTGAGCTGTAAAATTAGATACAATTGGCGCAGACTCAGACAATTGATCACCCTTATTAACACGAATATTAAGCACTTCGGTTGATAATGTTTTATATGAATCAGATGCCACATCAAAATAACTAATCGTTGTAGATGGTATTACAAAATCTCCACCATGACGAGGAATAACCAAATATTCTATTGTCTTTGAACCAGACAAACCCATTTCGCTATTATTAAAACTATTAACCACTTTTGGTTCATAAGTTTCAAAATCTTGCGGAAATTTCAACACCGGATTTTTTAATAACTTAAGATTTCCGGCCCCTTGCAACACTAAAGTTATAGTTATCGGCTGATTAACATTTACTTCTGCTGCCGAAATATTTGTTTTCATCGATAATTTACCTACAACACCCGAAAAATCAGTTGGTCGTGGTTTTGGCAAAGACTCTACTTCAATATTAAGTTTTGGCGTTGTAATCGTTTTTACAACTTCTTGATATGTATCAAAATAATCATCAAAGAAACTACGAGGTCGCTGATGCGACGAACGTACACGCACAACAACATCACACGAAGCTGGTTCAATCACCAAAACTCCTACTTGTTGAGGATAAAGAAGTACTTTTCGTAAATCCCATGTATAATAATTCTTTCCATTATAATTTTCCAATTGCTGGGATGCATTTTGAGGCAAATCAACTTCTTGCAATAAAAAACCCTTATAATCAGGAAATTTAGGAGTACTACTTAAACCTGAAATATCGATTCGAGAGTACAAACGATATGTAAGTTGAATAACTTCTTGTTCGCGAACTTTCGTGCGAGATATTATTGGTCTAAAAAACAAATTTTCTGCCGTAATTGACTGAGATTGTTGCATTTGTACCGATTGCGACGCTCCCTGTTGCACTTGCGATGTTTTATCTTCAGGTAAAACCTTAATATTAACGACATTAGAATAATATTTCTTCTTTTCAACAACTATTGACGCAGAAGAAATTTGATAATCCCCCTCTTTTTGTGGCAATAATGTATAAGTATAACATACCTCTTTTGAAGACGTCATATTACCATTAATCCAAGAAGCACTACTACTCGTAGAAACAGCAGGACCTGCAATAACTTCAAAACCTGTCATTTGAGGAATATGTAAATCCTTTCCATCTTCATTAACCGAAAAAATCAAATGAAATGGTTGTCCAACAATTACCTGCGAAGGTGCTGTCGCCTTAAATTTAACCTCATTTGCAAAAATAAATGAAGAAACTAAAAGAAATACATATAATAAAAAACATTTTAATATTTTCATACCCATAATATACAATCTGTAATTACCAATCCTTTTCTACACGATAACGTTTTGATTTTTTTGCTTGTTGCTCTTTCACTTTTTCAAGGGTTTCTTTCTCATCCTGACGCAATGCCTCTAGTATCTGCTCGGCATTTTCTTTGGTCATACCTTGCTCTTCTGGTTGAACCTGCTCTTGTTGTTGCTGCTGTTCTTGTTGTTCTTGTTGTTCTTGTTGTTCTTGTTGTTCTTGTTGCTGCTGCTCTTGTTGCTCTTGTTGTTGCTGTTGTTGCTGTTGTTGTTGTTTCAAATGCTTTGCATAAGCAAGATTATAGCGTGTGTCGTTATCATTAGGGTTAGCCCGCAATGCCGCTTTATAGGCATCTATAGCCTCATCTATCTTATTAGCAAAAAGCAAGGCATTACCTTGATTATGATATGCTGCGGCGATACGACCCTTATCATCGCCTGCAAATGCTAAGGCTTTAGCAAACTGCTCAGCTGCATCTTCATACTTTTCTTGTCGATAAAGAGCATTACCAAGATTAAAATTTGCAGAAAAACTTGAATTATTTTGTTCTATTCCTTTACGATATCCGACCTCTGCTTCAACATATTTTTCCTCTTCATATAACTTATTTCCCTTTCTAACATCACGCCACTCTTTTTGAGCAAAAAGCACAATTGGGAATAATAATAATACTAAAAATAAATATATTTTTACCATAAATTTTAAAATCTCATTAAAAAATCTTTATTCAAACCATTTATATTTATTCAAATACTTATTTTGTCTATTTAAAACAAAAAACTCGATTAAAAGTAAAAATAATACAATCCATGCTAAAATATGAAAACGATCTGCATAATCAGAATATATCTCCATCTGTATTTCTCCTTCTTTTAATTGAGATAATTGCTGTGTTATTGTTCTCAAAGCTACATTTGAATTATCTGCACGCACATACACCCCATCACCTGCTTGGGCTATTTGCTGACACATTGATTCATTAAGTTTAGTTACTACAACATTACCATCTTTGTCCTTCCAAAAAGACATAGTGCCTTGTACTGGAATTGGAGATCCTTGCGGACTACCAAACCCTACAACATTAACCATAATTCCTTTTTCTCGAGCTAATTTAGCTGCTGCTACTGCGTCATCTTCATGATTCTCTCCATCTGTAAGCAAGATAATAGAACGACCTATATCTTTATTTTCTTCTCCGAAAGACTTGATTGCTAGATCGAGAGCTGTACCTACAGCTGTACCTGGGTTAGCAACAGTCTTTGTAGTTATAGTAGAGAGAAACATTTTAGCAGAAACATTATCTGCAGTCATAGGCAACTGCACTACAGCATCTCCCGAAAAGACAATGAGTCCAACCCTATTATCTGGCATTTTATCTATTATTTTTGATAGCATCATTTTCGCATTCTCGATACGAGAAGGTGCTACATCAGTAGCTAACATTGAATTAGAAACATCAAGTACCATCATAATTTCAACACCAGTTGTATTATTTTTTTCTAATTTTGATCCTACTTGAGGACGAGCTAAAGCGAATATTATTAAGACTAGAGCAACAATAAGCATATAGAATTTGAGTTGTGGACGGATGTATGATACATTTGGCATCAACGAACGCAATAACTCAGGATTACCAAACTGACGTAATCGACGACGCTGTACATAGAGACCACAAACAAATATTACGATTAATCCAACGACTATCAATAATAACCAAAATATATGAGGATTAGCAAAACGCATAATATCAAATTAAGAGTTATGTTTACTATTTTATTACTTATAAATTATGGCAAGTGGCGCAAAATAGTGTTGCGAATTAAGATTTCAAGCATAAGAAGGAAAAAGGCGACCATAAGATAAGGAAAGAATTCTTCTTGTTTTTTGCGATATTCGCGCACTTGAAGTTTTGTTTTTTCCATTTGGTCAATTTCAGCATATATCGCACTTAAAGTGGCATTATCGGTTGCACGGAAATAACTACCTCCAGTCATCTGAGCTATTTGTTGGAGAACCTCTTCATCGATTTCTACAGGCACATTTTGATATTGTATACCAAATGGTGTTTGAAATGGATATGGGGCCATGCCATGTTTGCCTACTGCGATTGTATAGACACGCACACCCATTTTTTTTGCAATTTCTGCAGCTGTGATAGGCGCAATATCTCCACTATTATTAGACCCGTCAGTGAGCAAGATAACTACTTTTGATTTTGCTTTACTATCTTTTATGCGATCGACAGCACGGGCTAAACCTAGACCTATAGCTGTGCCATCTTCAATACCCATTTCGCCAAATTTAACTGAATTAATTAAGTTAGTTAAAACAGCGTGATCAGTAGTTAATGGACATTGGGTAAAACTTTCACCAGCAAAAATAACTAACCCAACATTATCATCTGGTCGATCGGCAACAAACTTTATAGCTACATCTTTTGCTGCTTCAAGACGATTAGGCTTGAGGTCTTCTGCCAACATAGTGCCCGATATGTCGAGCGAAAGCATGATATCGATACCTTCGGTGGACTCTTTGCGATAGCTATTCGATGATTGAGGACGCGCTATGGTGATAATCAAAAAAAATAATGCAACACAACGCAAGGCAAACACAAGATGAAAGAAATAGTGTCGGCGGGTACGAGGAATTTTTGAGAATGGTTGTGTGGTAGAGACTTGTAAGCTCGCATCTGACTGATATTGCTTGAAAATATACCAAGCAATCATAGGCACGAGCAACAAGAGTAGCCATAGATATTCGGGATTGTTGAATGTCATAAATCGTGTTGAAAAGTGAAAAGTTGAAAGAATTACAAACTATTCAATATCATTGCTGTGGTTCTTCAATGTTCTCGTTAAAAATCTCTTTTGTGTGATCAACAAATGTTTCGACTTGAGAGAATGAACGCGAACACTCGTCGGGAAGTGGCTGATATTTAGCAAATTTGACTAAGTCGGCGAGACGTAATACGTCGGATAGGAGTTTTATTTCGTCTTTCTTTTCTCTAAGTTGTTTATTCTGACGGAACTCAGATATTATGTCGTCGGTGGTTTGCTCCATTGCCTCGATTGTGTAGCGATTGTAGATATAACGACGTAGGATTTCGGTAAGTTCGGTGTAATAAAGTTTGAATTGTTGCGACTGCCAAAGTTGTTTTTCTTTAAGGGCAAGAAGTTCGTCGTAGGCAATTTCGTGAGCTTTACGTGGATCGATAATAGGCTGTGGCTCTTCGTCGACGACTTGCTTGCGTGATGCAAGATATTTTCTTACAAGAATGATTATCAATGCAATACATAATATAGCAAGTATCACATAGAGTACAATAGTGAAGATATACATCCAATCGATTGGGGCATTATAGACTGCCTTGATGTCGGTGATGGCTTGTTGAGTGGTGTCGATTGGCATATCGTGGATTTTGAGAGATAGTGGATTAGTGATATATGTGTCTACCCCATCGGTTATCTCGAATCCTGGCATAAAAATAAGTGCCGAGTCGAATGATGTAACAATATAGCTATTAATAACTTGAATGAGGCCATTATCGAGTTGAAGTGTATCTGATGGAAGTATTGAAACTAATTCGAGATTAGCAACTACCGAATCGGAAAAGAGTGGAAATTGGAGTATGTGCCCTTGGGGTTGAGTGGCTTGAAGCGTGAGTTTAGTCTGCTGGCCAATGAAGAGTTGCACCGAGTCGATTGATGCTGACACGGTGATTTGAGCGTATAGTGAATATACTCCAAAGAGAAAAAATAAGAGTGATATAAATATTTTTTTCATAATCAGTTACGCATTTTGAAGAGGCGCATTAGGGCTTTAACATAGTCTTCGCTTGCTTCCATTGAAACGCTATCTATACCGGCTTTTGATATCATTTGCTGAAACTTAAGGCGACGTTCGTCCCAAATGTTTTTGTACATCATGCGTACTTTGCGCGATGATGTATCGACCCAAAGGCGTTCGCCTGTTTCGGCATCTTTCATCTTAATGAGGCCTACGTCTGGGAGTTCGGCATCACGACGGTCGTAGATTTGGAAGGCTATGATATCGTGTTTGCGATTGGCAATTGTGAGTGTATCTTGTAGTAGATTATCATCGATAAAGTCACTGATAATGAATGCCGTTGAGCGTTTTTTTATGACATTGGTGAAATAGCGCAATGCCATTGAGATATCGGTAGTTGTACTTTCGGGTTGAAAATCGATGAGTTCGCGAATGATGTAGAGAATGTGTTTACGTCCCTTTTGTGGTGGTATGAATTTTTCAATTTTGTCGCTAAAAAATATAACGCCTATTTTATCGTTGTTTTGGATGGCAGAGAAGGCAAGGGTTGCGGCAAGTTCGGTGATAACATCCTGTTTCATAGCAGATATTGTACCAAATTGGCGCGATGCAGAGACGTCGATAAGGAGCATGACGGTGAGTTCGCGCTCTTCTTCGAATACTTTAACAAAAGGACGTTGAAAGCGTGCTGTGACGTTCCAATCGATAGTGCGGATTTCGTCGCCATATTGATATTCGCGCACTTCGGAAAATGTCATACCTTTGCCTTTGAAGGCGGTATGATATTCACCGGCAAATATGTTTTTAGATAGTCCGCGTGTTTTGATTTCAATTTGGCGAACTTTTTTTAATAATTCATTTGTTTCCAATATGGTCGTAGGTTGATTATTTATGATTGACACACACTATGAGTGTGTATTTTGAACGTAAGGCGAAGGTTGCTTGAAGGTTGCTATATAGTATATTTAAAATTTGGTGCTCATCGGAAGGAATACACACTGAGAGTGTGTATTTGGCGAAGAGCACATTTTGACTACTAAGGCACTTCGACTGCGTTGAGGATTTCGTTGATAATCTCTTCTGAAGTCATGTTGTTGGCTTCGGCTTCGTAAGAGAGTCCGATACGATGGCGCAATACGTCGTGACAAACAGCGCGGACATCCTCTGGGATAACGTAACCGCGACGTTTGATGAAGGCATAGGCGCGAGCAGCAAGTGCAAGATTGATAGATGCACGTGGTGATGCTCCGAAAGATATCATATTTTTGAGGTTTTTAAGACCATAATCCTCAGGGAAACGTGTTGCAAATACGAGGTCAACGATGTATCGTTCGATTTTTTCGTCCATATAGACTTCGCGAACGACTTTGCGTGCTTCGACAATGTCTTCTACTTTGAGAATTGGTTTAACTTGTTGGAAACCTCCTTTGAGATGAGCAGATACGATTTGACGTTCCTCTTCTCGTTGTGGATATGTAATTACTACTTTGAGCATAAAACGGTCGACTTGTGCCTCTGGTAGTGGATATGTTCCTTCTTGCTCAATAGGGTTTTGAGTTGCGAGCACAAGAAATGGGTTAGGTAGAAGGAAAGTTTCTTCGCCAATAGTGACTTGATGCTCTTGCATTGCTTCGAGAAGTGCACTTTGTACTTTAGCAGGAGCACGGTTAATCTCATCAGCAAGGACAAAATTAGCAAAGATTGGACCTTTTTTGATGTCAAAGTTCTCATTTTTTTGACTATAAATCATTGTTCCGACTACATCGGCAGGCAAAAGGTCAGGTGTGAATTGGATACGACTATAGTCGGCATCGATGAGTTGCGAGAGGGTTTTGATTGCTAATGTTTTAGCCAAACCTGGCACACCTTCAAGTAGAACATGACCGTCTGACAATAAGCCAATTAGAAGTGATTCAACTAGATGTTTTTGTCCTACGATTGTTTGATTCATACCCATTACTAGGGCATCAACGAAGGCACTTTGACGCTCGATGCGTTCGTTTAATTCTCTAATATCAACTGTGTTGAGACTCATAGTATATTGTTTTTTTTGATTTTACCTAAAAAAATAATTATTCGAGTGCAAATTTAACATTTTACACTCGAATAATAACTATATATTCCGTTAAAAAATGTTTGTTTTAAAATTATTTAACAAGTTAATAGATTTATTTCTTCACATATACATCATGTAAATATCGCGCATAGTCGATACATTGTTGATTGTTTGCATCTATAAGCGCAGGATTGAGTTTCGGTATACGCAAATTTGTACCTATTTTTATTGTGTTTGGATTAGTTATTACATCACGATTAGCTTCGTAAATATACACCCAAAAGTCTTTATGTCCATACTGCTTAAGAGCAATCCAAGTAAGTCTACTACCTTCGTTAAGAGTTACAGTGTCTATGAATTCTGTATACTCGCGAGTGTAATTAAATAGATCTGGAAATTGATTTGAATATATAAAAGATGCTTTATCTAATGCTATACTATCAATTGTATTCTGTGATTCTATAACTTCTTTGTTTTTTATTTCTAAATTAGAATCTACAAGAGAATCTTCGGTTTTTGTATTTTTAACCTCAATTGATTCTTCACTGAGATTAGCAAGAATAGGAATATCTTTTTCTACATCTTCTGTAGGCGTAAAGAAATCGATATTTTGATAGACTACTAAACCTATTAGACCTAATAATAAAGCTATAGCTGCCAAAGCCCAAGCCTTTGTGTATTTTTTATCTGATTTACCATCTTCGTTATTTATTTCATTTATAATATCTTGCTGAATTGGGACTGATGGTAATATTTGCTGCTCTAAACTTTTCTCTACTATTATGGTATCTATAATTATATTTTGAGATTCTTCTTTGTTAGATTCTCCTTGTTGGTCAAAATGAATTTCTCCAACAACATTTTGTTCGATTATATTTTCTTGATTTTCAGCAGTCGTTACCTTAATTTGCTGTTCTACATTTTTTTCTTCAACTAGATCTTGCTTTAATTCCCCTAACTCTTGTATGTCGGCAAGAATATCTTTTAATTCAAGTGCTTGCTCTGCCAATTTTTGCAATGGGTCATCTTGCTGATTTGTAGTCTCAAAGGATTCTTCTCCTGTATCTTCACTAAGGATAGAATATTGCTTTACTGGTTGATTTTCAATTATTACATCTTCATCTATTTCAATAGTTTCGAGATGTGATAAGGGTTCATTAACTTTTTCTTTTAATGAAACATCTGGAGTAAAAGTAAGCTTATAGTGACTTGCAATTTCAATTTCTTCACCTGTATTAACATTAATACTTTTACGTGATTCTACTGGTATCAATTTAAATGTACCAAGCCCACTTATTTTCAATATTTTATCTTGCAAAAGAGCCTCTTCAAATACAGTTTGAAAAGCTTCCACAAAAGCTATTTCGTCGACTTTAGATATACCTATTTGTTTACGAAACGCTGATAATATATTTGAATTTGTAATTTTTGCCATAGTATCATCCTCTATTTCACTTCTTTACACTTATTTTTCAATGCTGTTGTTGGTCTAAAATTCAAAACCAATTTTGGAGGTACAAGCATACGTTTTTTTGATGACGGATTAATAATAATGCGTTGCTCTTTCTGCTTAACTTCAAATGTACCAATAGAAAAAAATGGCAACTCATCTACATCGGTTAACTGTTGTAAGATTATATCAATATACCCTTTTATCAATTCCGCTGAACGTTTTTGTGATATACCCAAACGCTTAGCTACCTCTGTTTGAAATTCTTTATTATTCATATATTATTTCGCCATAAAGGTCATACATATCTGATTCTGTGATTTTTACTTGATAGAAGTTGCCTATCTCGAGTTTCTCTGTTTTAGTTATCAACACCTCACCATCAACATCGGGAGAATCGAACTCAGTGCGACCCACATAAAAATCGTCTTCTTCGCGATCTATTATAACTTTAAGAGTTTGTCCAACTTTTTGAGCATTTATTTCCTCAGAAATAGTAGCCTGCAACTCCATCAAAGCATCTACACGTTGTTGTTTAACTTCTTGTGGCACATCGTCTTGATAATTTAAATTAGAATATGTACCGTCTTCATCAGAATAGGCAAATGCACCCATACGCTCGAAACGCATATCACGAACAAATTGTAATAATTCGTCGAAATCTTGTTCTGTTTCGCCTGGATGTCCTACAAGGAGAGTTGTACGAAGGTGAATACCTGGGACCTCATCGCGCAAACGACGCACAAATGCATAGGTTTCGTCCTTTGTCACATTACGACGCATGAGGGATAAAACATTATTAGAAATATGCTGCAAAGCAACATCCATATAAGCGCAAACATTTGTATTATTGCGCATTACCTCTAGAATTTCATATGGAAATTGGTTAGGATAGCCATAATGAAGTCTAAGCCATTCTACACCGGGCATATTGGCAAGAGTTTGCACCAATTCGGCTAATTTGTTGGTTTTATACAAATCATAGCCATAAAAAGTAAGATCTTGTGCTATGAGTTGGAATTCTTTGACTCCTTGTTCAACAAGCATTTTGACTTCGTCAACGATAGATTCGATTGTGCGTGATTTATATCTGCCTGTGATAATTGGAATTGCGCAATAAGAACAAGTGCGATTACATCCTTCTGCTATTTTGATATAAGCATAGTGAGATGGTGTGGTCACTACTCGCTGATTTGTTGTCTTTATAGAGTCTTTGAATAAATCTTCTGCCAAATGTTCCCAATCAAATTTACCATAATAGATATCAACTTCGGGGATTTCGAATTTCAATTCTTCTCGATAGCGTTCTGAGAGACAACCCATAACGATAAGTTTGCCTATTTTGCGACGTTTTTTTGCTCGAGCTAAAGAAAGAATCATATTTATTGACTCTTCTTTGGCATCTCCAATAAACCCACATGTATTTACAACAACATACTCACCTTTTACATCTGAAGAATCATGAAATACATTAAATCCTCGTGAAGCAAACTGCGCCATCACTCGTTCTGAATCAACAAGATTTTTAGAACATCCAAGCGATATTATATCTACTCTGTTTTTTATCATCTTCTATAGATTAATTTTCTCCAAAAAGTGTTTCTACAAAAGATTCTTTATTGAAAACTTGGAGGTGCTCCATACCTTCACCAAGACCAATGTAACGTACTGGGATTTTGAATTGGTCGGAAATACCGAGCACTACCCCACCTTTAGCTGTACCATCGAGTTTTGTGATAGCAAGAGATGTAACTTGTGTGGCCTTAGTAAATTGTTTAGCTTGTTCGAAAGCATTTTGACCGGTAGAACCATCGAGCACAAGCATTACATCATGTGGTGCATTAGGAAGTACCTTTTGCATTACGTTTTTGATTTTGGTTAACTCATTCATCAAACCAACTTTATTATGAAGACGACCAGCCGTATCGATAATGACAACATCAGCACCATTAGCTTTAGCAGAAGCGAGTGTATCGTATGCAACCGAAGCCGGATCAGAACCCATTTGTTGTTTAACTACAGGCACACCAACACGCTCACCCCAAATAACGAGTTGCTCTACAGCTGCGGCACGGAATGTATCAGCAGCTCCGAGATATACCTTTTTGCCTGCTTTTTTAAATTGATATGCAAGTTTGCCTATTGTTGTAGTTTTACCTACACCATTGACACCAACGACCATTATAACATAAGGAGTTTCAGGCAATTCTGACTCAAAAGAAATTTGATTGTCGGTATTGTTTTCTGCAAGAAGTTGACATATTTCATCTTTGAGTACACAATTGAGTTCATCTGTACCAACATATTTATCTCGAGCGACACGCTGCTCTATACGTTCGATAATACGAATTGTTGTTTCTACACCAACATCTGATGTAACAAGTACCTCCTCAAGATTATCAAGTACATCGTCATCTACTTTATCTTTACCTATTACCGCACGTTTAATTTTATCAAATACGCTTTGTTTAGTTTTTTGTAATCCATTATCAAGCGTTTCTTTTTTCTCTTTTGTAAAAAAGCTAAAAATACCCATAATTATAATTGAGTTTTATGTTTTGTTAAATTAAATATTATGAACAAGCAAAGTTACAAAAAATTATTGAGACTACATAATTTTAATTGATGTATTTTTGATTTTAAAACTATTTACATTTAAATGTAAATTTGATTGACAAACACACACATAGAACATACGTCAGTCTTCTTCGGCATACCTTGCTTAAAGATTACTATTAGATAAATCTTAGATCATAATAGAAAGAACTAGTATACACATAAAAAAGAGAGGTATGCAGACGTCTACATACCTCAACAATTATATTTGTTCGCTTATTGCAAAATTATTTTGCGAAATAGTCTTTAACTTTTTCATTAAGAACGATTTCTTCTGCGAAAATGTACGCACCAGTTTTTGGTGATTTCACCATTTTGATAACTTTAGAGAATCCACGACCCTCACCTTTTTGCATAGATGCAACCGCTTTCTTTGCCATAGTATTCTAAGAATTATTTAATTTCTTTATGTACTGTTACTCTTCTCAAAATTGGGTTGTATTTTTTCAACTCCAAACGTTGAGTGGTATTTTTACGGTTTTTCGTTGTGATATAACGAGAAGTACCTGGCATACCACTATCTTTGTGCTCTGTGCACTCCAAGATTACTTGGACTCTTGCTTC
>JAZRCE010000082.1:0-6585 GCA_045635445.1 Candidatus Aphodosoma sp. | reverse complement strand
AGTAGGAGTAAGCAACACTTCGCCGAGAGGACGTTCAGCATCCAATTCAGGAAGCACAGCATGGAGGTCGAGACCAGCATCGCTAACCACTTTGCGCACGAGGCTAAAGCCGTTAGAGTGAACACCCGAAGAAGCGATACCTACGAGTACGTCGCCCACTTTCACTTTCGAGCCATCGATGAGTTTAGATTTTTCAACCACGCCACAAGTAAAGCCAGCGATGTCGTATTCACCTTCGGTGTACATACCAGGCATTTCGGCAGTTTCGCCACCGATGAGGGCGCAACCAGCTTGACGGCAACCTTCAGCCACGCCAGCCACGATATTTTCGATTTTAGCAGGTTCATTAGCACCCACAGCCACATAGTCGAGGAAGTAGAGCGGTTCAGCACCTTGAGCCAACACGTCGTTCACACACATAGCCACAGCATCGATACCGATAGTATCGTGTTTGTCCATAGCGAAAGCGAGTTTGAGTTTAGTACCAACGCCATCAGTACCACTCACGAGCACAGGTTCTTTGACATTGAGTGCCGAGAGGTCGAACATACCACCAAAAGCACCGATATTACCCATTACACCAACGCGTTCGGTTGATGCCACATGTTTTTTAATACGACGAACTACTTCGTAACCGGCCTCAAGATTCACACCGGCTTGTTCATAACTTTGAGCCATAATTTTATTTTAATTCATAATTTACAATTCACAATTCACAATTAAAGAGAGACTTCTTCATTACAAAATATGAGTTGCAAACATTATTATTAATTACAATATTGCTAATTTATTTCAACGTGCAAAGATAATAAAAACTTTACAAATTAACAAACATAAACACAAAAAAATTACATCATATCAAAAGTCAAGGATATCAGCCACTATCAATCTTCTATATTATACAAAACAACGCCCCTCAGTCTGCGTAGATTAAGGGGCGTTTTTTGTAATCTGTAATCTATTTCTTCTTCTCTGGCAACTCAATGCAATAGTGCTCGCAGAGGTATCGTACTGCCAGTGGGTGCAAAATCTTTGCCCTAGGGGGCGTAAAAAGGCGCGAGAGGTTCTCTTGATGCTCACGGCACCATCGTCGCATTGTAGAGGTAGATACCCCTGCTGCACGAGCTAAATCGGATTTATATACACGTTTCATACACTCCATGCTTCACTCTTTTCACTATATTTTCCGCCACCATCTCACGCAAGTAGCTGTTTATTGTTCGTTCGCTTAAATTCATTTCTCGTCCGATGACAATTGCATCGGCTAGCGCGAATTTAAACTCCAAACGGCTCAACAATTCGCGTTTCTGCATTAATTTCACACCCCCTTGCGCATTTGCGTTTTCTGCATTTTCGCCCATTTCGTGATACACCTCCACTGCATGCGTCACTAATGCTTTGGTCATCTCCATTGCTACATCAAAATCTTCACTAGAGCAAATCAATTGCCTACACGAATCAATCTCCTCGCCTTCAAGGCGCAACACGCTAAGTATCATTGCCAACCGAAAGGTAATCAATCCCAATCGACGCACCGATGCCACCATGTCGTAGCCCTCACGGTCAATCATATCCGCCTGCAGTTGAGCAAAATGATGATTGAATTGCTCCTCTTGTGCACGAGTGAGCACGAATTTCACTTCGTCGTCCAGGTCGCACAAATGCTTGTAAAAGCGAAAGAATCTGCGACCAAATTCGGCAAACACCTCATCGTCCGACTCGCACCCCACCTCTTTGGCAAACACGTTTTTCCACATTTCGTTAAGACTCATTCTCAACACCATAAATCGCGAAAACAATCCATTTTCGGCATCAGGTATCAGGTTGAGTATTTGTCGCGGAGTGCCTGCTAGCACCACCGAGAGTTGTGGCTCCTCAATCTCCACCCACTCGCGCTCTTTGCGTCGCATGTAGCTCACCATTTCGTGGTGGAAAGCCTTGCGCAGTCCGTCGGAGAAGTTGCCATAGTCCGATTTCAACATATTCGCTAGCGTATCGCCTTCGGTCTCGAATATCAAGCCCCGACCACCATTGTCATTGAGTGTCTGATACACCGCAGTAGATGAGGCGTTAGCAGGCAAAAACAGTGCCTTTTGTGGCACACGAATTTCGATGCCATCTGTGCGTTTGCCCTTCTCTTCCAACGCCTTTTTTATCATCTCCACCTCCACCAAATATTGTGTACGGAGTTCGCGATGAATGGGTTTCACTAGCTCTTTGCACAGAGCCAAACGCCCCTTACCCACCGATGCTTCTGCCGAAACGAATAGGTAGAGATTTGGGTAGACACGTCGACGGTCATACACGCCATACACATTCGGCAACGTAGCCGACATCGTAGCCATCGCACCTGCCAGGAGCATATCAGCATCCTCTGCCGACACCGATTTATCAACTATATCGCGCAACATCATCGGCAACTTGTCACGCACCTTATTTGCAAAATTTTCCATATTTATTTTCTTTATTTTTTTTAGACAAAAAGACAAATCTAAACATATTCTTTTTTTTCATAAAGGTCTCGCTTTTACTTTGCAAAATCTCGACACTAAAGACATATCTGAAGAATGCATTTGTTTTATGAAAAAAATGTAACTTAAAACCTGTCTTTTTTACGCCAAGATGAAACTTAGTTTCAGCGAGGCGTATGTCATGAAAAATAAAAATTTTTGTTCTTATGTCATTCTGTCTAAAAAAATATTCTCTTCCTATCTTTTTTATTCCTACGCTGTTTTAGCTAGATAAATAAATGTGCCAAGTCCGACGCCACTGCCTCTAGCACGGAGGCAACGGTCATACTGACGATTGCACTCCACATTCGAGTAACCCGAGTAGAACCGACTCACGCGGTGATAAAACCCACGCCCCGATTCGCCAAACGCACTCGCCAACGCAAATCCAATACGCATCCACTGGTGATAATTGCCCGTAATGTCCATGCCAATATGCTCAATTGCTTGCACCAACGCTTCCACCGTGTCCCAGTCCGACTGCGATACCGACACCGTCATTGCATCTTTTACCTTATGCACCTCATAGTGCTTCATCGAATTAGTTTGATTGAGCATAAGCGTTGGCAGTTCAGCCGAAAAACCATTGCGCTCCGTCTCATCAAAGTAGGCATCCTCGTCATAACAAAGAAAACATGCACGTTGCAGATCAGATGTATGGTCAACAAGAATTCCATAGGTGCGACTAACATACGAGCGAATGTGTTCGTAATACAAACGATACATTTCTACTGGATTGTGATGTTGGTTGATGGTATCAATCGTTGTTTGTTGGAGTTGGATTATCACCTTAAAGCCATCGCCAGATGGCGAACGAAAAATAAGTCGTACACCAAGCACTGGGTCTGTAACGAAACATTGCTTCAAGTGCTGCAAAAGCTCTTCCGAACCGACATGGTCAATATCAAGACAAAGAAAACCACTCAAATGTTCAACCCCCTGAGGACCGCGACGATAGCTTTGGCAAGCAAACGTAACAAAATCAAGACTACGTTTTTTCAGCGCAGCATAACTTGCTCTGTCGCACTGATACAATCTCCGCAACTCATACGTCACAGCATAATATTTATCACTTATTATCATTTCGTAAACCTCACGCAACGAAACCCTACCGACTGGCACCACATTGGTAATCGGTGCCTTATAGAATGAAAAATTATTATTCATTGTTTTTAAATTTTTTAAATATGATTTATTTATTGAGAATAGTAGCTATAGGGATAATAGCAACTATAGGAACAATAGTAGCTATAGTTTTCGACCTTGCGGTCGAGAGGAAGCACGAGCCGTGCGTCCCTACTCTATTTAAGTTCGATATAAAACTGTTCATCTTGCACCACTGTAGCACCGATAGTGTCGAGCAACGCTTTCACGTGAGGCAATTCGCGGTCGGCAAACAAGCGGTCTTTTGCCACTTCCACTTTCACACGCACATAGTCTGGCGCCAAAGCCTGCACCTTTTCGGTCAAGTCGCTCCACGCCTTACCCTCCGAGAGCACCAATTTCGGTTTACCCAAACGATAGCCCACCGAGCCACGCGACGTGTTGATACGTTTTGATTTTGTGAAAATAGATTGGCGATTGGCGTCAGCCACCTCTTTTACGTTGGCAAAAGCCATGTCGCTTTCGGCTTGCAATTTCTGCAATTTGTCGTCGTATTTAGCACGGATGCCCAATATTTTTTCATCCATTGTAGCTTTAGTTTTCACCAAGCACGATTGCGATTTTGCATACGAAACCACCACCGCTTCCAACTCCTTTTGCTCAGGAGTATTTATTCCTTTTGTTGTCATTTGAATTAAAATTTTAAAAAGATTAGTAATAATGTGAATCCAAATCAGAAAAGGCAATCGATTTTTGAATGTCTTATATAATGTAAGCGCGCCGACAAAACAAAAGCAGAGCCAATTCTTTTTATCGAATTTGACTCTGCAAAGTTAACACCTAAATACCACTTACACAAATATTTACACAAGGATGTTCAAGGAAAATCTCCCCACTTTATCCTCTCTATTTCCCCACTATTTTTGTACTATTTTTACATTTTCCCCACTATTCTCTGCTATCAAAATATCATTCTACAGCATATATACAAAAAATCCCCACTACTTTTCAGTAGCAGGGACTAAAAACCGATACTATTTTTTTCTTAAAATACTACATTTTTCACGATTTCGTCGTAATTACTAGGTTTCATAGATTTTGTAGTTCCAAACCTTTTTTCTGCTTCTACATAATCTTTTTCAAACAATTTTGCAACTAAATCAATCCACTTCGACTTATCGTTTTTTTTGCCAAACAACTCATCATGTATCACAGCAATCGGATAACAAACATACCTGTATGACCACGCATTTTTGCTACGAGCTTCAGGATTTTCAAACATTGTTATAGTTCCAACATTTTTAGGACACTTCCCTCCTATTAACTCCTTAACATACCCCTCTAATTTATTATAATCCTCTTCCGACATAAACCTATGTCCCTTATACTCGCCATTCAAGAATGCTAATTTTTGTTTAGCTACAGCGATTTTTCTATCCACATCATCTACTTTCACTGCAGATTCAACATTATTCAAACATTTTCCTAAGCTCTCAGCGTTCTCTACAAACCTCGAATATTCCTCATCCAATAGCTCATCATTACATTCTTCTTGTTTAATCAAATACATTTTATCAAATCTAGTAGCAGACAAATATTCATCAAACTCTCCCCCAAAATCCATTTTTGCATCATACATAATATCCATCAACCGACGAGTGTTATTACCTAAAGTACTATGACATAAACCATGACTATACTCTGCCCAAGGGTGTATAATTTCAAAATAAAAGCCATAAAAGAAGACAACCCATTTATACAAAATAATTTTTTCTTCTCTTTTTCCTCTATATCTTCTTGACATTTCAAGAATATAATCAAAAAATTCAATTATCATACGCTCAAATAATTCATCATCAGCATAATCAAGATTAAATGAATGAAACTGATTGCACAATAACTCTAATTCATCACCTATAACAATAAATTCCTCTGAATAACTACCTTCACACAAATCAACCAATCCTTTCACTCGACCTTTAATCCAAAACGGATATTTACCGAACTCAAATGCAGGAATACCACCACCTACATCGACATGCATAAAAGCACGTTTTTTTATAGACTCAGAAAATACCCCATTTAAAGAATTAAAATCAAACGGATTTTCCCAATCAAATGTAGAATGAGCCGTTTTTTTATGAAAATAATTTAAATCATATAAACGACCAGATCTATCATAACATTCTCCCGAAATAATACTCTCCAATACTGGCAATCTCATATTTTTCCTCCTATATTTATATTGTTAACAAAATTCTATTTTACAACCTACAGATAAGTTGAGATAGCGACTGTCTGTTGGCGGACACACGAGCCGTGTGTCCCTACATTGACCACGAAAATGCAGAAAACGCAAATACGCAAGCCGTGTTTTTTATTTTCATTTTCTCACCTCAACGACTTGTGCAAAGATAGACAAAAAACTATATACTACAAAAGAAAAAATAATAATTTTACTAACATTTTTTTGAGAAAGAAACTTTATAATATAATAACATAAAAAATATATATAATAATTTAAATTATTATATATATTTTTTATATTACTATAATTATAACTTCAGAATAGACATTCATCATAAAAAGCAGAATGAGTGAAAACGCAAAAAAATACCCCCATTGCGTATTTGCGTTTTCTGCATTTTCATAAATCCACCCCCAAGAATACCCACTCATAGTGTGTGTTGTTTTTGACTGTTTACTCTCCCCTTCGGGGTCGTGAACAGTCTGCGTCGCTTGGCAAAAAATACACACTCTCGTTGTGTGTTTTTGCTCTCACTCCTTGACTGTTTACTTGCTTGCAGGTTGCTTGAGGGTTGCTGTTGGGTAGTACCCAATGAGAGTGTGTGTTTTTAGGGAGAGGGAATGAAATTACCGAAAATGCAAATACGCAACCCCCTTATATAAAAAAATACACTCACCACTTGCACAAAAAAAGCCACCTAAATTTAGGTAGCTTTTTTTTTAT
>JAZRCE010000081.1:0-5729 GCA_045635445.1 Candidatus Aphodosoma sp. | reverse complement strand
TATGTATATAATATGGCAGGTGAATTGATAGATACTTATGTAGTCGATCAAGCATCAGAATTCATATTCAATGCAAATCATGTTTCAGGATATTATTTGATAGATGTTAAAACTACAAATGATAAAACTACATTACGTTATATCGTTAAATAATGGAGGAGTAGATTATGAAAAGTATAATAAAGTCAATAAAAAGTTCAAACATAATGAAGGTAAGTTTGCTGGTGATTTTCACCAGCCTACTACCTTTGGTTAATGCTTCAGCTCAACGTAAAGTGTTAACCTATCAAGATTCTGGAGCTCTTGTTGAAGTGGGCGACTCTGTAATTATTAATAGAGATTCTCTTTATTATGAAACAGGAGAGCGTATTCTTGATTGGGTATATGATCAGGTGCACGAAGTGCGTCAGGTAAGTAGTAAATTTCACCCTGATGGTATTTTGGTTAGAGGTATTTATTCTTGGCTTACAATAGGATCTGTTATTCCTAAGAATGTGAAAAAAGCTGCAACTCCAGAACCGGTAGTAGAACCTGCTCCAGAGCCAGTAGTAGAACCGACACCAGAACCTATACCAGAACCTGCGCCAGAACCAGTGGTAGAACCTATACCAGAGCCAACTCCAGTGGTAGAGGATACTATTTCTGTCGTAGAAGAAGAGGTTAAACCTTATCAAGTTAATCGTTTTACGATTGGTCTTCGTGGAGGTTTTGCTTCTTCGATGGCTAAACCAGCAAAATTGCCTCTTGGTGGTGATGTTCTTCTAGATTTGCAATATGCGCATTATTGGTCTGCAAATAAAAACAAAATTCAATTAGGTCTTTTGGCTGGTGTTTCAGTGGGATATATGAACACTAATCGTAATCAAGAATGGGATGATACCTTTTCTGTAAATACTGGTTATGGCGAAGTTATTTATAATGTAACAGCGGATAATATTCATGAAACAAACCACCAACTTCAGTTGGAAGTACCTGTGATGTTTTCTATGATTACTAATAAAGGATTCTTTTTAAATGTTGGTCCTCGTTTCTTGTTGCCAACTTATACTCCTTATAAACAAGTTATCACAAACGGAAACATTACTGTTACAGATCTTGAAACAGGTGTTGTTGTAAACAATAATCCTGTATTTGGAGCACTTAGTGAAGAACAAGAGAATCAAAAAGGAAAAGGTGAACAACAATTTAAGTTGACAATGACTATTGGTGCAGAGGCAGGTTATGAGTTTAAACTTAAATCAGGTAATTCAATAGGATTGGGCGCTTTTGTTAACTATGGTATATATAGTATGTATAGTAATCAGCCATTGGGTTCTGCTATCGATGTTACTGCGCCAAATGCGACAGATAATGGTGTAGTAAGAGTTGAATCTTTAACTAATGCATATACTGATAAAATGGGACACCTTGATGTCGGTGTGAAACTCACATATAATTTGAACTTTATAAAATAATAAGGTTTTAGTGTTATGTAAATTATAAGAAAATAGGTCCTCGAAATTTTTTTTGAGGACCTATTTTTTGTTATTGTTTAAAAGTAGAGAATTGCGATGTTTTTTGTAGATTTTGTGAATGGATAGTAAAATAATACTATTGAGTTTTGTGTATTTTTGTATGCAAAAATGTAAAAACTCGAAAAATATAGGTGGTTTTTTATTTTTTTTGAGAGTGATTTGTGTAGTTTAAATTCTTTTTTTTGATGTTTATTTATAAAATATATGTTTTCTTTGAAAAAATATTTCGTTTTATGGCTTTGTTAAGTGATAGTGTGTTAGTGAGTTATAATTTGTTTGAAAAAATAGTGCATTTTTTTTGAAAAAAAAAGATAAAAATGTTTGGTAGATTCAAAAAAAGGTTGTATCTTTGCATCGCAATTGAGAGAGATACTTGATCAATCGAGAGAGCGACGATGGTGTGGTAGTTCAGCTGGTTAGAATACCTGCCTGTCACGCAGGGGGTCGCGGGTTCGAGTCCCGTCCATACCGCAAAAGAGTTCAACTTATTTAGTTGGACTCTTTTTTTGTTTTTTAGATTTATGTGAAAATCTGATTTTATAATACTAAAACTCCTAGAAAGTTCAAAATCTTTTTATGAGTTTCTTACTAAAAGGAATATACACTCTTATTGTGTGTGCAAGTTCTACCTAGTAGCAACAACCTTCAAGCAATCTGTGATGTAGAAAACAGTCACCATTCTTGTTGTGTATTTTTTCTTTCAAAATGTAGCTAGGAGCAGCTGTTTAGGTTATCTAGAATATCTAAAAAAATATCTTTTGTCAACTAGCGAACTTACACTCACCCTTTTTTCCTTCCCTAAAAACTCCAATCCATTTTTATAATATTGTATTTTTATAGCGATTTTATTTGTTGTGACGTTAAATTTAGTTAAATCTAGTATTTTGTATTGCATAGTACAGAATATATATATAACTTTGCGTTATGAAATTAGAAATTATATCTTTTATATAACACATATGAAAAGAGCTATTATTATAGGTGCTACATCTGGGTTAGGACGCGAAATCGCTCTTAATCTTCAGCGCGAAGGATGGTCGGTTGCTGTTGCTGGTCGTAGGGTTGAACTTTTAAACGAGTTTGCTATATATGAGCAAATTGATGTTACATTTGAACATGCACTAGAGGGTGTAGAGCGTTTGGTTGAGAAATTGGGAGGTGTTGATCTATTTGTTAACGTGGCTGGCGTTGGTTTCCAAAATCCTACTCTCGACCCTAAGGTCGAAAAACATACGTTTGATGTAAATGGCTATGGCTTTATGCGTATGGTGGATTGGGCGTATAATTATTTCAAACGAATTAACCAACCTGGACATATTGCTGTTATTTCATCTATTGCTGGTACTAAACCTCTTGGCGCTGCCGCTGCTTATTCGGCAACCAAGCGGATGCAGCCGCACTATATCACTGCTTTGGCCCAATTGGCGCGTATGGAGCATTTGAATATTCACTTTACCGATATTCGCCCCGGTTTCGCTGCTACCGATATTCTCAACCCTAATAAGCACTATCCGATGATGATGTCGAAAGAATATGCCGGACGGTTGGCTACTCGTGCGATATTGAAAAAGAAACGTGTGGCTATAATCGATTGGAAGTTTGCTATACTCACTCTCTTTTGGTCTTTAATCCCGCGTTGCATATGGGAGAGATTAACTTTCGTAAGGAATTAGTTATTTTTGAGTATGGTTAAATAATGTCAAATGGGAGGAGTGATTGTGGAATGAAAATTTTATTGTAACTTTGCATTGTGATGGTGAATTTGTGTATTTTGGTATAGTTTGTGTAGCTTTTTTTTATAACTTGCGACTTACTACTTATTACTAATTTAATATATTATGGAAAAGAAATTGACTAAATCTAACAACAAAATGTTATCTGGTGTACTTGCTGGCATTGCTGAATATTTGGGTTGGGATCCAACGGTTGTGCGAGTAGCGTATCTTTTTGCTACACTCTTCACTGCTTTTGCGGGTGTGTTGGTTTATCTTTTGTTGATGCTTGTAATGCCAGACCCACAAAACTAATTTTGTGGGTCATATTTAATCTCTACTTATGATTAAATTAAGTAATATAAATAAGACATATTATTCGGCGAGTCCGTTGCACGTGTTGAAGGGGATTGATTTGGATATCTCTCAAGGCGATTTTGTGTCGATTATGGGTGCTTCGGGGTCGGGGAAATCTACGCTGTTGAATATTCTTGGGGTGTTGGATACCTACGATGAGGGTGAATATTGGTTGGATGGTAAGTTGATAAAAGATTTGTCGGAGCGGGAGGCGGCGCATTTGCGCAATCGCACGATTGGTTTTGTGTTTCAGAGTTTTAATCTCTTGAATTTCAAGACTGCATTGGAGAATGTGGCGTTGCCGTTGTATTATCAGGGTGTGTCGCGTAAGAAGCGGAATGCTATTGCGTTGGAGTATCTTGATAAGGTAGGGTTGAAAGATTGGGCAGACCATTTGCCTAATCAGTTGTCGGGTGGTCAGAAACAGCGTGTGGCTATTGCTCGTGCACTGATTGCTAAGCCGAGAGTTATTCTTGCCGATGAGCCTACTGGCGCGTTGGATTCGAGGACATCGCAGGAGGTGATTGATTTGTTGCGAGATGTATCGAAGAATGAGGGTATTACGATGATTATCGTTACTCATGCTCAAGAGGTGGCAGAACAGACCGACCGAGTTATTTATATTAAAGACGGAAAAATTCTTTAAAACTAAAAAAGACAGAAGAACAGAAATACATAAATTTATATATTTTTGAACGTAAATTTTCATTAATTAGCCATTAATTTTTTCTATATTTATGATTAATTTGTAATAATTTGCGTTTATAGAACAGATAATTTATGTTCGAAAGAAAATATTTGTGTTCTTATGTTATTCTGTCTTCTAAAAAAAATATGAGTTTTGATATTATAAATGAAGTTTTTGTAGCATTGAGGATGAATCGTATGCGTACGTTTCTGACGGGGTTTGCCATAGCATGGGGTATATTTATGTTAGTGGCTCTGTTGGCTGTGGGCAATGGGTTCAGTAATGCGATGTTTGCAAATTTCAACTATATGTCGCAGAACACAGTTTCGCTTTATGCTGGTCGCACGTCTATGCCATATGGAGGTATGCAAAAGGGCAGACAAATACGATTTTCAATGGCCGATTGCGAGTGGATGCAGAAGCATTTAGAGGGGTGTGTATCATTGGCTCCAATATTCAATTTGTGGTCAGGTTCAATAACATACGGCACTTTGCAATTCGATGCTAATATAACAGGTGTGAATGAACTTTATCGCGATTTGCGAGTGTTGGAGGTGAAGCATGGTCGATTTGTCAATGCGATGGATATGCGCGAAAGGCGCAAGGCTGTGGTGATTGACGAAAATACGGCTCGTAAGTTATTTGGTGCTCCTGAATTAGCTGTAGGTAAGATGGTGAAGTTGACTAATGGGGTGAATTTTCAGGTAGTTGGTGTAACTGAAGCCGGATATGAAGATTCGCGTCCATCGATATTTATTCCGCTTGCGACAGCAAATGTGATATATAATCCGTCGGGATGGGTTTATGATGTGTCGTATGTGTTGGAGGGAGTAGAGACTGCTACAGAGGCAAAATTGTATGGAGAAAGATTGCGTGAGAAATTGGCGCAATATTATGGTTACGACCCTGCTGACCGCAATGCAATTTGGATTGCTAATAGAATAGAGAGTTATGAGCAATCGAAGATGATATTTAATGGCATTTCGATGTTTATTTGGGTGATAGGTATCGGCACGCTGATAGCTGGTATTGTGGGGGTTAGTAATATTATGTTGATTACGGTGAAGGAGCGTACGCGCGAGTTTGGTATTCGTAAGGCATTGGGTGCTACGCCAAATAGCATATTGGGGTTAGTGGTGCTTGAATCATTAGTTATCACGTTGATGTTTGGTTATATAGGTATGATGATGGGTATAGGGTTGTCGGAAGTGTTGTGTGTGTTTTTCTCCGAAGGTGGTGGGTCGAGTATGCAACCAACATTCTTGTCGAATCCGACAGTCGATTTAGGTATTGTGTTCTCAGCAACAATGGTGCTCGTAGTGGCTGGAGTATTAGCGGGCTATATGCCAGCGAGAAATGCAGTGAAGATTAAGCCTATTGAGGCGATGAACGCTAAATAATTTGAAATTTGAAATGTGAAAGTTGAAATTTTGGTATTAACTTTCAAATTTCAATTTT
>JAZRCE010000080.1:0-6479 GCA_045635445.1 Candidatus Aphodosoma sp. | reverse complement strand
GCTATTTCTTCAGGAGGTGTAAATTCTCCTTCTCCCCAATAAGACTCGTCATCTATATATTCGCCTATAAAGAAATTTCCAGAACTATCGCTTTTAGTACGATGCCAAATATTGAAATCTTCTCTGATGCCACTTAATTCTCTTGGGGTAGTAAGTTCTATTTCTATATTTGGAATAGGCGTATTAAGTTTTGTTTCTACTCTACCTGAAATAGAAAATTCGGCAAGAGGGAGTGGGGCAGGAGGTGCATATCCAGGGGTAATAGATATACCACATGCTTGTAAGCCCGTAAAGGCGGCGATTATTGCGATAATCTTATTGATTATGCTGAAATAGGTTTTCTTAATCTTTTTCATAGCGATATAGTTTTATTCGTTGTTATTTTGTTCTTTTTCTTCGAGGGTGATGACTAGGTCGTTTATTTCTGTGCTACTATGCCATGTGTTGTTTGGGTCGTCTTTATATTCAGGCGTAATTTGTATAGAGTTAGATTGGTATGAGCCATCTGCTGTTGAGTCGATGTCGTGAGTAGTGATTAATAATTCATTTACAGGGAATTCTGTGAAACTAAATTCAAAAGAGCCATCTGCGTCAGTAGTGTCTTTTGCTAATGGGGTTTGTTTATAAGGGTTATTGGTCTGTTTGATAGATACTTCAATCCCCTTGATAGCTTGTTTTTGTGAATTTTCAACACGACCAGATATTTGGAACTCTGCGTATGGCACTCCGTATGCATCTTCGAAAGGATCTAATGGCTCTAAAATGCCATATTTAGATGCCATACATCCAGAAAATGAAACACCTAATAGCGAGAGTATAAATCCAATGCAGTAATTGATTCTGCGTAGAATAGAGCGATTTAACTTTTTCATAGTCGTTATATTTTATTATTTTGTACTCTGTTATCTGTTATCTGTACTCTATTTTAAAATCTGTAGCCGACTCCTACTCTGAGCATTTTTGTGAAGAAGAGGGGTATAGCACCACCTAATTCGATGTCGCCAAACCAATGCCCTTTGCCGATGCTCATGCCAAAATAGGTGAAGTCAACAGCCCATGTGAAACTACATTTGTTCTCATATATATCTATACCAGGGGCAAATCCTAATGAACCATATAGACTGATATTCTTTTTGTTGAGGTTGTGAATCGGGCTACGGGCATTAGATATATCATTGCGCCATAGTTTCTTTTTTCTGTGTAGTAGTTTTCTACTTGACATTTTTCTCTATAGAATTCGGTATTTCCCATACCTAATATAGTGAGGTTTGCGCCTATGCCAAACCATTTGTTTACTCGATATTGATATTCCGCGAATAAGAAGCCAGTATAGAAATGACTGTAAATACCATTTTCCGTAAGGACATATCCTTTATCAAATTGGACATCAGATAAATATCCTGGAGTTTGTGAAGTCCATGCATAAAGGTATTCGGCTATACCAATACGGATTTCGTGTGGGTTTTCTTTGCGATTTTCTTGTGTTTCTGCAAATGCCACGAGGGAGCAAAGGAGTATTATTGTGATTGCTATTATCTTTTTCATGGTAAAAATTTAATTCACAAAAAGTGTTGATAATTATCTCAAATATCTTGCAAAGATACAAAAAAAGCAAAATACAAAAAAAATAAAACACAATATCTTTACAATAAAACGAGGTCGTAGCAAAATAATAATTTTGACCCAATCGCGTTTAATTCTATTATTACAAAAAGAGGTTGAATCAAAATTAATACTTTGACACAACCTCATATATCAATCATCTAACTATTGAACATCTCTAACTAGGCGAACAGCAAAACCATTATAATATGGAGATGATGCTGCATCATCAAATGGATATGGTCCAAATGTATCAAAAGAGAAATAATTAGCACTATTATCAAACGAACCAAAAGAAGAAGACCAATAAAAACAAGTTCTATTTACACCGCCTACATGTTTACTAATACGTTGACCTGCCGCAGGCAAAAATACTGCACCAATAGCCTCTAATTTTTGCCATTGCGCTAAATCATATACATTTTCCACTTGAACATCTTCACCATACTCTTCAGTTAACTCAAAAACAACATCATCTGGTAAAACGCAATCATCTGGCAAAACAACCAAACCCGCAACACCATTAATTTCTGCCCAAGCATTTAATTTCTGTGCATTTTTACGCTCCAAAATCAAATATTCCCACTCATCAGCAGTTAGAGTACGCCAAGCGCCCTTACCACTTTCATCATTTTTAATTTCATTATACACCCCCCAATCATAATTAGTAGCTGCAATTGCAAAAGTTTCAGTATAAGCTAATTCACTATCTAGTACCATATAAGGCATCCTATTATTATAACCTGAAGTTCCCCAACCAAACAAATCTATCCAACCATCATAGTTTTCCGACACATTTGCATTACCTATACCTATCACATCATATTGTTTATTAGCAAAACGCCAAGTGTTAGTTGATGCTTGATACTGAATATTTCCCTTAGAAAAAACAACATAACTATTTTCTGATACTGCAAAACGGATATCTGTATTATCCGTCTCATTAGGTTTTTGTTCACAAGAGATCAAACCTAACAATATTACTACTAAATAAACATACTTTTTCATAGTAAAAAAATTTTTTTTAGTTAATAATATCATAAATCGCCTATGGCATTTCACGAATAAGAACTATATGTGCACGCAAACATTGCGAAACTACAGCAAAAGTAACATCTTTAAACATTCCCTCTGCAAATTCGAAATCATCAATATCTTGGCATTAAGTTTTTTATTATTGTTTGGTAAGATAGATTATTATTTTCTCTCCGTTATAGATAGAGTTTGTTATTATTGTATCTTTTTGTGAATAGCCGTTGTTGGCGTTATTGTTGATAAGGAGAGAGTAGTCGTTATTTAAATCCAAATGTATGTGGAAAAATCCGACAGAATCGCTATATGTAGTTTTATCTCCTTTTGGTGTGGTTATTTCGATGTCGGAGAGAGGGTAATTGGTGTCAAGATCAAAGATTTCTCCCCTAATACAGCGTGCTGAAGGTTCAATAAATACAGTGTCGATGTGTGTTATGCATGAGTCAAATGTTGCGATTATGAATAGGCATATAATGTTAATAATAATGCGTGTTTTCATAATAGTCTGTATTTAAGTGGGTTGTTAGAATCGGTAGCCAACGCTGAAGCGGAAGAGGCGGTCGAGGAAGTAGGGCACTGGGGCAACGCCGAGTTCGAGGTCGCAGAACCAATGGTTTTTGCCGAGCGAGACGCCGAAATAGCAAAGGTCGAGTGTAGGATATATAGCATCGATTGTGTTGTCGAACATCTGCATTTGTGCGCCTATACCCACTGAGGCATAGAGACTTGCGTAAGGGGTGTCGTAATAGGTGAAACGTACGGTAGGCATAAGTGTTAAGCCTACGGCGTTGTGGTTTTGTGTGTTCACTATGCTTTCGAGTGGGCAGACAGAGTAGTTGGTTCGTTGCCAAAGCGAAGTGCGAGTGTCGAAATTGGCACCTACTGCGAGCCAATGGTTGATACGATAGAGATACTCAACATAGAGGTGGCCAGTGCTGCGATAATTGTGCTCGTCGGAGCCTGTTATGCGATAGCCCTCTTGTGTGGTAGGGAGTGATAGATTATTATTTGTAGGAGCATCAAATTCACGTAGTACGAGGTCGTCGGCTATACCGATGCGTATTTGGTGAGGGTTTTCTTTGCGTGTTTCAGGCGTTTCGGCGTATGCTGTGAGGGTGCAAAGAAGTATTATCGTTAGGGCAATTAGTTTTTTCATGGCGTTTGATTTATTATTTTTAGACAGAATGACATAAGGACATAATTTTCTTTTTTGACATAATGGTCTTGCTTTTGCTTTGCAAAATCTCGACACTAAAGACAGACCCTTCGGCGTTAGTTTTTTTTAGGCGGGATAATATAAGGAGTTAATTTTGTTATTCTGTTATTTTGTTTTTTTAATTATTCTTGGTCGAGGTAGATGATGATTTTCTCGCCACGGTAGAGGGAGTCGGGGATTACGGTGTCTTTAGGGAGATAGGCGCGGAGTGAGTCGGATTGGTCTTCGAGTCGGAGAGTGTATTCTCGTGAAAGGGGTAGGTGGATATGGAAAGATCCTGTGCTATCAGTTTCTTCATATCCAGGTTGTTGATTCCCTGTAATACGAATGCCTTTGATAGGCTTGTGGGTTGTGGCAGAGAGCACTTCGCCATTGATGCAGCGGTCGTAGTCGTCGCCATAGTATGGAGCATAACAAGCTTGGAATACGAAAGCGATAGAAGTTATACCTATTGAGCCGAGAGTCCATTTGAGAACTTTTCCCCATGTACGATGGAGGTTTTTCTTTATTGTTTTCATAGTTTATGTATTAAATTTTTGGATTTTGTATTAATTATGGGAGGACAATATCGAAAGTGTATGTCCAATCTTTGTTTGGAAAATCATGATTAGAGTCAATATAACTCCAGTTTTTATTTGTAGTGGGTTTTTCGTGTATGATAGTATCGCCATTTTCGGTTGTAATGGTTAATTCTGTGAAATAATTATTAATGTCTTTTGACCATGTGTGAGGTGGCATGCTTATCGCTTCTAGTATTAGTGTGCAACTATCGGAGGGAGCTCGTATTATTATGATAGAGTCGTTTGTGTGGTCACAATAATGGTAGAATTTGGTTTCTAATTTTAGTTCTATATTGACGTTTAAGGGTGTTTTGTTATTAAAACTGAAAGTGCATTTGTTTACATAGTCGATAGTTACACAACTATTTATTGATGTTATAATTATTGTTGCAATTAGAGTAGTAAGGATTAAGATGTTAGAATGTTTCATAATTGGTAGGAGGTTAATTTATGGTATCTGTTGGTTGGGCGGTTGTGTCTTGTGGTAGTTCGTATAGGTTTGATAGTGCTGGTTTTGATTTGATAGTATCTGGTATTTTGATTGGTTTTGTCGGATGTATTTGGTTTTGTAGTTTGTGTAGGTCGTCAATAGTAATATCTATTTTGTCGGTTTGAGGTAAAGGACCTGGATCACAAGAGGATATAGTGAAGACAATGATGAATACTAATGCTAATATTTTCAATACTATTTTCATAATAGTGAGATTTTGAATGTTAATTATAAAGTGGTGTAGGATTTGCTTACAAAGGTAGTAAAAATATTTTAATTGGTATGTATTCGGGTTTAAGATTTGTAGTTAATTATGTTTTAAAGGGTAGAGTTTACTAAAATCTCTTTTTCATCTTCGGTAGGTTGAAGAAACACACGATATGCTGCGTTTTCATACACCCAATTTAAATCTTCCCATGATAAAGTATTACCATTCTTTTTGAGGTTTTCAGGTAAATCGTCAAAAGTTAATGATTTAAAACGGTTAAATTCTATGATTGAAAATGTTATTCTTCCGTTTCCATTTACTCTTTTTATGGTAATGGGAAGATATTCAAGATTTTGTCCTATTGAAGTATGGTTGATGTTAATGTGATCATAGAATATTTTGCCTAGAGTGTCGATTTGAGCAGTTTGTCTTTCTTTGCCATTTACATAGCGTTTGACGTATTCAATTTTATAAGCATCATTTTCGTTTTCAGCTTCTACAACAATAACAAATGATTGTTCACCAAATTTGTCTTGACACGCTGAAAATGTAATTAAAATGATAGTTGTTAGTAAAAGGTTTTTAATTTGTTTCATGGTCGTAAAAATTTAATGGTTAATAAAAATGATTTTTTTTGTATGTTGTTGCAAAGTTAAGGGTTTGTTTTCTTATCTCCAAATTTTGTGTATATAATTCATACTGTTTTTTGATATGGTGATTTATGTTTAAAAAATTATATATATTTATTTGGTATTGTATTTATAATCAGTGATGTTTTTTGTGTATAATCATATATATTTATAATTTTATTTGAAAGGTGTAGATATATAATTTTGTTGGATAGGAGTGTTTTTTAGGTGTATTTTTGGGGGATGTTGAGGAGTGGTTGTTTATTTATTTATTGTTTGGCGTTTTGTGGTGTGATTCAGAAGGAGTGGGGAATGGTAGGGATAGTTGAGGGTCGGGGGTGTTGTGGTCGTTGCGGAGACGGTATCCCGTGTCCTTACCTGATGGGTCGGTAGAGTGAGAGACTGAGAGACCGATGAGGCGGATGGGGCGGTTGCGGTACTCGACTTTTTTGAGGAGTTCTTTAGCGAGGGGGAGTATGGTTTTGAGCGTGGTGAGCGGAGTGTCGGTGGTGTGGCTACGCGAGACTTGAGTGAAATCGTAGAATTTGATTTTGAGTGTGAGGGTGTTGCCAACGAATTGTTGGCGAGTGAGGCGTGCGATGAGTTCGGTGGCTACGTGGTAGAGTTCGATGATGACAGACGATGTGCGGCAGACGTCGCGCTCGAGAGTGTGCTCGCAACCGACAGATTTGCGGATATATACTGCCTCGACAGGGCGTAGGTCGATGCCACGAGCAAAGTC
>JAZRCE010000079.1:0-3748 GCA_045635445.1 Candidatus Aphodosoma sp. | reverse complement strand
GTGAGTTGGTCGGCTTCCCAGTTGGAGAGTTGTTGGCGTTTGCTGATTTTTTGGTTGAAGACGATGGCATAGATTTTTTGTAGGCTCATCTCTTCGATGCCGAAGGCTTTTACGTATTTTTGTAGTTCGATGAAATTTTTTGGTCGGCAGGGCATCCAGCGGTTTAGAGAGTGGAAGTCGTCGTGCACGGATAGTCCTACTTTCATGTGGTCTTCGCTTTCGAGGAGTTCTTTGAGGAGTTGGTTTTGTCCGATTTTTTTGAGGCGGAAGAGATAGGCACGACGGTCGGTAGCGAGTTGGAGTAGGGATATAGTATTTGACTCACCGCGGCGGAAAGAGGGGCGAGTTTCGGTGTCGAAACCGATGAGAGAACATTGTTTGAGGTCGTCGACAGCGGCAGCTACATCTTCGGGGCGGTCGATGACGATGATTTCGCCCATGATGTCGCATGGTGGAAGGGTTGAGATTGTGGATTTTTCTATTTTACTTTGGTATAGCATTTTGTTTTTAGTTACTAGTTACTAGTTACTAGTTGTGAGTTGTGAGATGATTATAAAAGCAGAGGATTGGTGTTGATTTCGGGTTCTTCTTCATCGTCGAAGCCATTGATGATGACTTGGTGGATGGCGAGTTCGGCACTTAGAAGGCGAGTGCCCCAAAATGCGCGGAAATCGTCGATGCAGATGATGAGGGCATCGTTCATGAGATCCTCGTTGCCAGTTTTGGCTACTTCGACAAAATCTTTGAGAGATTGGTAGACATCGGCAATGTCTTCGGAGATAGATGCAGCTATGACACTATCGCTGAGGGCAATGTCGGGGTGGATGGCAGTGAGGTATTGGTCTTTGTTGCCGAGTAGATTTTGTATGTCGCCACGCACGGCTTCGTAGTCGTTTTCGTCGACATATTTTTCTGGTGCTTCGTCGTAGATTGCTGATTTAGGTTCTACCATTGCAGCCTTGAGGTATATTAAAGGCAGAAGTTTTGATAGTTTATTTAGGAAATCGGCTTTGTCGGACTGGATGTTTTCGATGAATTTGCAGAATTCGACTGATACAGTGAGGAATTCGATGCTACCTTTTGCGAAATTGTTCATATTTTGTTAAGAGTTTAGTGTATAGAGTTTTTTAACCAATAATTATAAGTGATATTGCCATTAGTGCCATGCCTGCGACGACACCGATGATGGATAGGTGGTGGTGCCCATAGCGTTCGGAAGTAGGTAGGAGTTCGTCGAGTGAGATGTAGACCATGATGCCAGCGGTTATGCCGAGTATGGCGGATTCGATTGTAGAGTTCCAGAATGGCATAAGGATGAGGAATCCTGCTAGTGCGCCAAGTGGTTCGGATAGTCCAGAAAGGATGGCGTGTAGCAGAGCTTTCCAACGACTGCCTGTGGCTTGATATATTGGTACTGCAACTGCTATGCCTTCGGGGATATTGTGCAGTGCAATGGCGAGGACTATAGGTAAAGCCATGTTGATGTTGTTGAGTGAAACGGCAAAAGTGGCGAGACCTTCGGGGAAATTGTGTATAGCAATAGAGAGTGCGAGCATGATGCCCATGCGGTGGAATTTGTGTGTGTCGTGTATGTTGTGTTCGGTGCTGACATGTTCGGTGAAATTCATTTCGTGGGGGTTTTCGCCTTCGGGGATGAGGAAGTCGATGAGGGCGATGATAGCCATACCGGCGAAAAATGCGATGCATGTGGCGAGCATGGCGTTGTTGGAGTATTGTAGAGTAAAGCCTTCTAAAGCAGCGGGAAATATATCGACGAAAGATACGAAAATCATGACGCCAGCGGAGAAACCAAGTGATAGGGTTAGAAAGTGAACGTTGTCGCGTTTGGAGAAAAACGCAATGAGTCCGCCAATACCAGTGGATAGTCCGGCGATGAGGGTGAGAAGGAATGCGAGTATGATGTTTTCTGTGGTCATTGATAAGTGTTGTTATCTATAAAATAACATGCAAAGATAATACAAAAAATTGGAATTTTGAGTTTTTTGGATTATTTTTTTGAGGGGTAGGCTTATTGTATTTTAGAGGGTGTTGTGGATGTAGGGTAAAGGTAGGGTGAAGGTTGCTTTATCCTATATTTAGTGTAGGGAGGGGGTTATTGTATTTTTTTTTTGTATATTTTTTGAGGTGTGATGGTTTGTTTGATTTGTGTATTTGGTATTTTTTTTGTAACTTTGCAGTTGTAAAAAATTATAATAGACAACACGAAATGTCGGAAAAAAAGTTAGAAGAAATAGTGCCATTGTTGCAAGATGAGAAGAGTCGTTCGAGGGCTTTCTCGCAGATGGTTCGACTCACGCAGAGTCGTTTATATTGGCATATACGTAAGATGGTGTTGGTGCATGAGGATGCGGATGATGTGTTGCAGAATACATATTTGAAGGCGTGGAAGTCGATGGATTCGTTTAGAGGGGATAGTGGTTTGTATACATGGTTGTATAGGATTGCGACGAATGAGACGTTGACATTTTTGGCGCAACAGAGGTTGAAGAATGTTGCTACGTCGATAGATTATGAGGAGTTGATGATATCGAGGATGGAGGCAGATGCGTATTATGAGGGAGATGATATGATGAAGAAGTTTCAGAGAGCTGTATTGTCGTTGCCTGAGAAACCGCGACTTGTGTTTAATATGCGTTATTATGATGATATGAAATATGAGGAGATAGCGAAGGTGACGGGTACGAGTGAGGGGGCGTTGAAGGCATCGTATCATATTGCGGTGAAAAAAATTGAGCAGTTTATTAAGGAGGAGGATTAAACTTTTTGAAAAGTTTTGAGTCATAAGTGTAAAGTTGGATGAAAAAGGTTTATGTTATGAATATGGAAGATTATAAATTTGAAGAAAAGTGGTCGCGTCAACCATTTGATGTACCCGAGAATTATTTTGATGATTTTGCGGCTCGTATGGAGGTACGTTTGGCGGAAGAGATGAAATTTGAGGTGCCTAAGGAGGAGAGTAAGGGTCGTAGAATTGATTTTCGTCGTTTGGCGGCGTTGGTGGCATCGTCGGCAGCAGTGTTTGCGGGGTTGTTGTTTGGTGGTATTGCGTTGATGAATATACAAGATAGTGTGGATACTCAGGCAGCGGAGATTGTAGCTCAAGAGACATATGAGGATGAGATGCTTGAAATGATGGATATATATCATATTGAATTGGCGTTGGCGGATGCAGAATTTGTTGATGAAGAATAATAGTAGTAGTTATTATAAAAAAATATAGGTTATGAAAAAGATTATTTTATTTTTGATGTTGGTTGTGTCGTTGCCAATGATGAGTCAGGAGCAATGTGATAAATCGAAGCAAGGACAACAAAAAAATAGGGCAGAGTGGTTTGCACAGATGCGAGCTAAGAAATTTGTGTTTTTGGTAGATGCGATGGGTTTGACTGAGACAGAAAAGGTAGCCTTTGAGGTGTTGTTTAATAAAAATGAGACTGAGACAGGAGCATGTTATAGAGAAATGCGTTTGTCGAGGAAGGCGATGAATGGAGAGCCGACAGAGGAAGATTTCAAAAATGCAGTGAAAGTGGTGCGAATTCAGATGTTGAAGATAGCAGAATTGCGTGCAAAATACCTTGAAGAGCTTGAAAAAATACTTCCGGCGGAGAAAATTTACAAGCTTTACGAGGCAGAAGAGGCTTATAAGAAGCTGTTAATTAATGACATGGGTAAATGTCGTAGGGTGGAGAAAAAATAATTGCGAAAATATTTGGTAGTTTCGATAAAA
>JAZRCE010000078.1:0-1691 GCA_045635445.1 Candidatus Aphodosoma sp. | reverse complement strand
TTGCGAAGGCGGCCCATCATGATATTGTAGTTAGAGATATAGTTGTCGGCAGTAGAGAGTTGGTCGGCAAAGGCTTGGTTGGCATCACCAGAGATACGAGAGCCAAACAAATCGCCAAGACGAGCATAAGCCCACTCGGTACGAGTCCATGTTTTACCTAATTCGTTTTTCTCGTCGAGGGTATAGCTTGGGAAATTGAGAACCACGATGAAGGCAATTTTAGAGGCAAACATATCGTCAGAGAAATGAGCAAATGGGTCGATAGCACCAAACATCTCATCGATAGTAGTATAAGGTTTGTCGCCAACTACGTGAAGAGGCATTTTGAGGTTGATGCTGATTTGGTTGTAGCGACCATAGATAGTCTCGACATTGCGTTGAATGGTTTGGAACAACTCGTTGCGTTCAGCCTCGCGAGTTTTGAAGTTTTCGGCACAGAAAGCGATGAACTCTTCGGCAGTGCCATCTTGGGCAGTCCAAAGTTTAGCGGCACAATTCACGCCACGTTCGACTAAATCGGAATTGACTTGCGAATCTTTAGCCCAGATGGCTTTGATTGCAGCATCGATGTCGGTTTGTTTCAATGATGACATAGTGTCGGTTGTGTTTTTTTCAACGTTGCAACATGCAGTGAAAAGAAGTGCAATTGTTGCAATTAAAGTGAATAATTTTTTCATGATATTATTATTTTTTTAGACAGGAAGACAGGAGTACAAGATTTTTTATTTTTAACGCAAATTATCATTAATAAACCATAAATTAACGTGAATTCTATATAAATTTATCCCACACAGAATGCACGGAAAACACGGAATTTTATTATTTATCTCTCACAGATAACTCAGATTTTTTAGATTTTGACCATACGAATAAAACGATTCGCTCTTTGACTACGTCAAAATCGCTCTACGGATGACACAGATTACCCTCCGGCGTTTTATATCAAAGTGACATAATAACATAAAGATTTTGTTCTTTTGTTATTATGTCACTTTATAAATTATTTTTGGAAACACTCGAGACGTTTGATTACGGCGAATACGAACCAGTCAGGCAAGTGCTTGATAATTGGCACAAAGAGGTGGTTGATAAGACCAGGCATACATTGTTTTTTGCCTTTGAACATTGCTTTGAGGGCTTTCTTAACCAATTTTTCAGGACGAAGACTTACGCCAATACCCACTGCGACTTTACGCCAATAGTCACTCAAGCCATAAAGACCAGTGTCGACAGCACCAGGGCAGATAGCCGTTACGGTAACGCCAAGCGGTTTAAGCTCGTACCACAACGAACGTGAGAAATTGAGAATAAACGATTTGGTAGAGTTATAGACATTGATACCAGGCATAGTCATCCAAGCCGACATAGAACTCATATTGAGAATGTAACCGTGACCACGCTCAGCCATATCGGCACCAAAGACTTGGCACATATGAGCGACAGTTTTGACATGTAGGTCGAGCATCACGTCAACGCGTTTTTTGGCTGTCTTGATAATAGGGTTAAAGAAGAAGACACCTGCGTTGTTGATAAGCACTTCGATTTCGATGTTATTATCTTTGCAGTATTGCAAGAGTTTTTCGGCTGCCATATCATCGGTGAGATCCATAAAGATAGGATGCGCTTTGACAGAGAAGTCTTTTTCGATATTTTCGGCAGTTTGTTTTATTTCGTTTTCTTGATTTGAAACG
>JAZRCE010000077.1:0-1937 GCA_045635445.1 Candidatus Aphodosoma sp. | reverse complement strand
TTACAATCTGAAGAAGCACGAAAAGAATTTTTTATGCTTATGCGCTCAGAGTTTAACACCAAAACTCTAGATTCAATTCGTAATACCACACTTTTCTTTTTCCTCAATCGCACCTGTTTCAATGGTCTATACCGAGTAAATAAATCAGGACTCTTCAATGTCCCATTCGGTCGTTATACCACCCCCACCATTTGTGATGCAAATACAATTTTTGCCGATAGCGAGTTACTGCAAAAAGTTGAAATCTTAACTGGCGATTACACTCAAACTCTCAATCACGCAACAGGTAATTCATTCTTTTATTTCGATCCTCCATATCGTCCATTAAATGCAACAAGCAGTTTCAACGACTACACAAAAGAATCATTTAACGATATGGCGCAAAGACGCTTAAAAGATTTCTGCGACCAAATTCAAGTCGCAGGACATCGATTTATGCTAAGCAATTCAGATTGTCAAGATAGATTTTTTGACGACTTATATATGCAATATCAAATAGAACGAGTTTTTGCCTCTAGAAGCATCAATGCCAACCCCGAAAAAAGAGGAAAATTAACCGAATTATTAATTAGAAATTACGAATAACCACACATTATGGCAGCTCACACAAAAGAACAATTTGAACTTTTCATGTCACAATTACGTGAAACAAATGCAACTCTTGATTTCTATTGTGATTTTCCCAAAATTGCTAAAAATGTTGCAGATATTGAAATTAGCCTTAATACACTTAATTATCTTATCGGAAAAGATGATTTACGCACAGCTGTAGAAGCTCTTTGGAATAGAGATAAAAGAGTATTTGATATAATGGATATTCTTATTGCTACACGCAAAAAAGATAATAAAAAATACATTGACAATAACGGATCGATGCACTCTATTCACTCTTTATTTGATTCTGTAGATGGAGTCATGAAATTTTTAGAGGGAACAGGTCTTGATAAAGTATTAAAAAATAAAGAAATTAAAGACCTCGTTGATTATGTTTTCGGCGTAGAAACTGGATTAGATACTAATGCACGCAAAAATCGTAGTGGCGATATTACCGAGACACTTGTTGCACGCATATTTGATAATGCTAATATCCCATACGACAAGCAAGTTTCTTCAAAAGAATTTCCCGAAATATCACAAGTATTAGGTGCAGATCAAAAAGTATTTGATTTCGCTATTAACACTAAAGAAAAAATATATCTGATAGAAGTAAATTTTTATTCAGGAGGAGGTTCAAAACTAAACGAAGTGGCGCGCTCTTATACTGACGTTGCTCCAAAAGTTAATAGTGTGCCTGGATATGAATTTGTGTGGATTACAGATGGAGAAGGATGGGCTTCTGCAAAAAACAAATTAGAAGAAGCCTTTGCTACTATTCCAAGTATCTATAATCTAACTACAATTCAAGAATTTATTGCTAAAATAAAGTAATGCCACAAACAGATAAGTCCCATATCTCATTTACCCTCCACCATGGCGATTGCATGGAACTAATCGGACAATTACCCGATAACTCCATTGATGCCATATTTGCCGACCCACCATACTTTTTGAGTAATGGAGGTATCAGTGTGCAAAGTGGAAAACAAGTTTGCGTAGATAAAGGTGATTGGGATAAAGGCGGAACTCCCGAATACATCTATCAATTCAATAAACAATGGTTGTCGCTCTGTCGTTCAAAACTAAAAGACAATGGCACTATATGGATTTCAGGCACTCACCATAACATATTTGTCGTTCAGCGTTGTTTGCAGGAATTGGGATATAAAATACTAAATGTCATCACATGGCAAAAATCTGACCCACCACCTAACCTCTCTTGCCGATATTTCAACTTCTCTACAGAACTAGTAATTTGGGCACGCAAACATGAAAAGAAGCCTCATAAGTTCAACTACGAAACTATGAAGCAACTCAACGGTGGCTCACAAATGACAGAT
>JAZRCE010000076.1:0-1986 GCA_045635445.1 Candidatus Aphodosoma sp. | reverse complement strand
GTGAAGGAATAAGTTCAAGAATGCCCATTGCGTATAATGCGTGGGCTTAACTTATTCGTACTTTCAAGGTCACGCCAAATACCTACTACTAGCGAGAAAGTTAAGTTCTCGCTTTTTTGTATCTACTTAATTAATACATTTCTATAAAAGTTGTGCCCGACACGTATTAGGGACCTTATCATGAAAAAACTCAAATATTTTCTTTTCTGCTGTTTGTCAGTTGTTTTATTCTCAAGTTGCGGTGTTGCAACAGGTTTGAATATGACACAATATCCAAGTTATGTACCTACTCATACAGAAGTTCGTTTGTTGGAGAATAACTTTAAAGTAGTAGGTCTTGCAAAAGGCGAATGGTCAGCAACTTATGTATTAGGTATTGGTGGTTTTTCTCAAAAATCTTTGATGAATAATGCTATCTCTGATATGTACGAAAAAGCTAATCTTACAGGTAGTCAAACTATTATTAATGTTACATCTGCAGTTTCTACAAAACACATCGTTTGGGGTATTTATTGTCAACGCACAGCGGTGGTAACAGGTACTATCATCGAATTTACTGAATAAATCTATTTATATTGTAGATATACAAACAGCCTCGAAGATTGCTTCGAAGCTGTTTTTTTTATTGTGTATATTCTATTTTGATATATTCTTGTTTTTTTGTCTTGAACTCTTTTTTTTGTCATTACCCAATCTTATCGGGATTTTTTGCAATGAAGTCTTTCCAATTCGAATATTTCTTTGTTGTCTCAGGTCGGCCCGATTGCAAGAAATGACAATAGGCTGCTGCCAATCCGTCTGTTGCATCTAAGTGTTTAGGCATCATCTCTTTAGGTATATGCAGCATACGCTCAAGCATACTTGCCACTTGCTCCTTACTTGCCCCGCCATTGCCCGTGATAGCCATCTTTATTTTCAATGGGGCATATTCCGTAATAGGTATGTCGCGTAGCAATGCGGCGGTGATGGCAACTCCTTGTGCGCGACCTAGTTTAAGCATCGACTGCACGTTCTTTCCGAAAAACGGGGCTTCAATTGCCATCTCATCGGGCAAGTATTTCTCAATCAGTGCAGTGACGGCATTAAATACTTCTTTCAGTGTGAGATAATGATCCTTCAATTTGTGCAAATCCACAGCTCCTAGAGTTACGAGTTCTGCCTTTTTGCCCACAATGCGTATCACCCCATAACCCATCACCGTAGTGCCCGGGTCAATCCCCAAGATTATTCTCTCTGGTGTTATTTTTGGTGTTGTATTATTCATTCTCAATTTTTTCGATAAGAGAGTATAATTAAGTTTCTAGATCTTTTGCTTGCCGCAAAAATTCCCAATTTTCAATTCCCAATTCCTCATTCCCCATTTTATATACTTTCCATTATAGTGCTGAATGTTAGTGCTTTTTCTCCAAAAATAGAGCGCACTTCATCCACATATTCCTTCTCCATCTCTTTTTTCCAATTTATCACAAAATCCAATGTCGATGCATAGAATTGCACCGCATAGTTGTGGTATCCATCGGTTGATTCGCTATGTATTTTTAGCAGTAGGGGATTAGCGAATCCGTCGTCTATCATGTTGGGAATATACTGAGTTTGAATATATTTTAAGCATCGGTCTGTTACCGATTCGTGAATGGAAAATGTGGTGTTGAATACTATCATGTTTTAATGTTTTATATTTGGCAAAGTTACTAAAAAAATGTGAATTTACAATCGGATAATTACTCTTTGTTAAGAAAATATGCCTAAATGACATTTTCGTAATTGTAAATTTGGCAGAATGATAATTTTGCACTATATTTGTGGTGTAATTGTTGACAACTAAAATATAAATGAAAAACACTCTACTATTATGTCTGCAATAAATTTAACTAAAGGCGGATTTCTCCGCAGAGTGATGGATTATGAAAATAATCCGACTGGTGAATGGAAATTTTTGGGTGATAGACCTGCTTTGATTGATTTTTATGCTTCGTGGTGTGGTCC
>JAZRCE010000075.1:0-22891 GCA_045635445.1 Candidatus Aphodosoma sp. | reverse complement strand
ATGGCGTAGTTGTGCCTGCTAACTATAACTGCCCAGGTCAGTTGGTTATCTCTGGTGCTAACGAAGCAATTGATGCTGCTTGCGAAAAAATGAAAGAAGCAGGCGCTAAACGTGCAATGAAATTGCCTGTGGGTGGTGCGTTCCACTCGCCACTTATGGAGCCAGCTCGCGTTGAATTGGAAGCTGCTATTCGTGCAACTACATACAACAAACCAATCTGCCCAGTATATCAAAACGTTGACGCTAAACCATATACTAACCCAGAAGAGTTGAAACGCAATTCGATTGCACAACTTACAGGTCCAGTACGTTGGACACAAACTGTGCAAAATATGGTGGCTGATGGCGCAACATCGTTCCGCGAATTAGGTCCTGGTACAGTGCTCCAAGGCTTGATTAAGAAAATCGCTCCTGAGGCAGTGATTGAAAATTAATTGTTTTTTTTACATAAGTACAAAAATTTTGTTAGAATATGTACTTCTGTTTAAATTAAATATAAGAAAAACATGAAACGTGAATTATTAAACAAAATCTATTACGTTGGCGTGAATGACCGCCAAAAGACGTTGTTTGAAAATATGCTCCCACTTCCTTATGGTGTGAGCTACAACGCATATTTCATTGATGATGAGAAAACTGTCTTGGTTGATACAGTAGAACAACCATTTGCAGAGCAATTATTGGCTCAAGTACAAGAGTTGTTGGCAGGTCGCCAGTTAGATTATCTCATTGTCAACCACATGGAGCCTGACCACTCATCAGGTATCAAAACATTGCAAGCCATCTATCCAAATATGCAAATCATTGCCAATGCTAAAACTATTGATATGCTCGGTGGTTATTATGGTATTAAAGATGGATTCCATACAGTGAAAGATGGTGACTCGCTCAACATTGGTAGCCGTACACTTCAATTCCACTTTGCACCGATGGTACACTGGCCAGAGGTTATGGTTACATATTCTGTTGAAGACAAACTCTTGTTTTCTGCCGATGCATTTGGTTGCTTTGGCACATTGGATGGAGCAGTGCTCGATACAGAACTAAATCTCGACAAATACTACACCGAAATGGTGCGCTACTATGCTTGCATCGTAGGCAAATATGGAGCACCAGTGCAAACAGCCTTGAAAAAATTGGGCGGTTTAGACATTAAAATGATATGTTCAACTCACGGACCAGTATGGACTGACCACATCGGCGAAGTGATTGGTATTTACGATCGTTTGAGCAAATACGAAACCGAGCCTGGTGTAGTAATTGCATACGGAAGCATGTATGGTCATACCGAAGAGATGGCAGAGATGGTAGCTCGAGGTGCAGCTTCGGTAACTAAAAACGTTGTCTTACACGATGTTTCTCGTTCGGACCATTCATATATACTTGCCGATATTTTCCGTTACAAAGGTTTTATTTGTGGCTCGCCAACTTATTGTGGCGAACTCTATCCAAATACAGCCTCTCTACTTGCCAAAATCAAAACTCGTGGCGTGAAAAATCACGAATTCGGATGTTTCGGTTCATTCACTTGGGCAAATGCCACAGCTAAACCATTCGAGGCTTTTGCCGAAGCAATGAAATGGGAAATTATGGGCTATGTCGAAGTAAAACAAGCAATGACAGCCGAACAAGCCGAAGCTCTCTACGAACTTGGTCGCGCAGTAGCACTCAAAACAATTAATAATTAATAATAAACAATTAATAATTATTGTTGACTGTTGATTATCAACTGTTGACTATATTCTTTTTAATTATGCGTCTAATCATTGAACCAGATTATGCCAAGATGTCTAAATGGGCAGCTAATTATGTGGCTAAAAAAATCATCGCAGCTAATCCAACTGCTGAGAAACCATTCGTTTTAGGTTTGCCAACAGGCTCTTCGCCTCTTGGTATGTATCGCGAACTTATTGAACTCAACAAGCGCGGTGTTATCTCGTTTGAGAATATCATCACGTTTAATATGGATGAATATATAGGATTACCTAAATCTCATCCAGAGAGTTATTACTCTTTTATGTGGAACAATTTCTTTTCACATATCGATATTAAGAAGGAGAATGTAAATATCCTCAATGGCAATGCTGAAGATATTGACGCAGAATGCCAACGCTATGAAGATAAAATCAAAGAAGTAGGTGGTATTGATCTTTTCCTCGGAGGTATAGGTCCTGATGGTCACATCGCATTCAACGAGCCAGGCTCATCATTGACATCTCGTACACGTAAGAAGAATCTTACAACAGATACCATTATTGCTAATTCGCGTTTCTTCGACAACGACATCAATAAAGTGCCAAAAACAGCATTAACTGTAGGTGTAGGCACAGTGCTTGATGCACGCGAAGTATTGATTCTTGTCAACGGACACGGCAAAGCACGCGCTTTGCGTCATGCAGTAGAAGAGGGCATTTGCCAAATGTGGACAATATCGGCTCTTCAAATGCATCCAAAAGGCATTATCGTTTGTGATTACGATGCTTGTGACGAATTGCGCGTAGGCACATACAAATACTTCCTCGACATCGAGAAAGACAATCTTGCGCCAGAATCGCTTTTGAAATAATCAAAATAGAGACGCAAACCATTTTGCGTCTCTTTCTTTAAAAAATAAATACACACTCACAATGTGTACTCCCTAACCTTAACTTCAAGCAAGGTGCAAGCAACCTATGCCGTAGAAAACCGCCATTTTAGCGGAAATAAAAGAAATTTCATTTATTTTGTTGAATATTAGGTGGTTCATAAACCGGAAGTGAGTAAACCGTCATATCTCAATACACACTCACAGTGTGTATTCGCACAAAAAATATTTTATAAAATGACCGAAATTAAAGCAAGATATGAAGTCGAACCAGGCATCAACAACTGTCTGATTATCCGTGATGGACATAGTTCCGACCTTACATCATTGACCAAACATGCACTAGGTTTTCTCGAACAGCAGTCAGCCAATCAAAATCTCCATCGTACACTCATTGTTTCCGACATCGATGGCGACGATCTGGCAACAGAAATGTTCTATCTCAACATCTGTCAAGTGATTCGTAGTCAGTCTGTTGATGCAATTGTGTTTATAGGTCCTGATTTGGCGGCTCATTCATCGTTATTCAAGATTGAAAACAAACTATTTTTCAAAGATACATCCGAGTTTTTGCGTAGTGAATTTGTACGCAATCTTCACAATGAAGCCTTATTGTTGAAAATAGCGCCACAATTCAATCCCGAGCGCATACAAAACCACTTGCAACAACTTGCTCATGACACTGTGTTTGAGATTAACTTCGATGCACTTTTCCACAACATTAACCATTTCCGTAACAAAATTAAACCTACTACCAAACTGATGTGCATGGTAAAGGCATCGGCATATGGTAGTGGATCTATCGAAGTAGCACAAGCACTACAACACTTTGGTTGCGACTATCTTGCGGTTGCTTTTGCCAACGAAGGCGTAGAAATCCGACAAGCAGGCATCAAACTTCCAATTCTCGTGCTTGACCCAATGGTCTCTGCTTTGCATCACATGTTCAACAATCAATTAGAACCTGAAGTTTGTTCATTCGATTTTTTAGATATATTAATAGAAGAGGTGCGACGTCATGGATTAAAACACTATCCAATCCATATCAAATTGGATACCGGTATGCACCGTGCTGGTTTTGAGACAGATGACTTAGAGCAACTTTGTTCTATTCTAAACTCTCAAGACTATGTCGAAGTACACTCAATATTTTCACATCTTGCGGCTGCTGATGAGTTATCTACAAAGATGGACGAATTCACACTGCAACAAATCCAGCTCTTCGACCATAATTCTACATATATCAAGCAATCATTGCCTTATGGCAAAGCCATTTTGCGTCACACACTCAACTCGGCTGGTATAGAGCGATTTTCTCAGTATCAATTCGATATGGTGCGTTTAGGCATAGGCCTTTGGGGGGTCAGTTGTTGCAACGAAGACCAATTGCGCAACGTATGTTCATTCTCCACTCGTATTATGCAAATCAAAGAAGTAAAAGCAGGCGAAACAGTAGGATATAGTCGTCGTGGTATAGTTGAGTGCGATTCACTCATTGCACTTCTCCCTCTTGGTTATGCCGATGGAGTCGACCGCCGATTAGGAAATGGAAGAGGAGCATTTTTCGTTAACGGGCATAAAGTGCCAACTATAGGTAATATTTGCATGGACCTCACTATGATTGACGTTACTGGTTTAAATGTCAAAGTAGGTGATGAGGTAGTGCTTTTCAACGACAAACAAGGTCTTACTGAAATAGCAAACATCCTCGGCACTATACCATACGAAGTTCTTACAAGTTTCTCATCCCGCGTGCGCCGAGTTTATTATAGGGAATAAATTTTTAATCAAAAATTTGAGATTTGAAATGTAAAATTCTTATCTATATTAATTTTCAACTCTCAACTCTCAACTTTCAACTAAATTGGATACTTATTTAACTATATCATCATCATCTGAGGCTTTGTACAAAGACAAAGGCAGCAAGTTCTACGCCTTTGCCTATCCAGTGCAGACAGTTGAACAAATCAAAGAAATCCTTGCCGAAAAGCGCAAAGAGTATTACGACGCTCGACATGTTTGCTATGCCTATATGTTAGGTTATGAACGCAACCAATTTCGCGCGAATGACGATGGTGAACCTTCAGGCACGGCCGGTCGTCCAATCTTAGGACAAATAAATAGCAGTAACCTCACCGACATACTTATTGTCGTAGTACGCTATTTTGGAGGTACACTGTTAGGCACGAGCGGACTTATACAAGCCTACAAAACTTCTGCAGCAGAGGCAATATCGACTGCCACAATAGAGGAGCGCATTGTTGAGAAAACATTTGTATCAAAGTTTGGTTATCAAGATCTCAATGCTGTAATGCGCATAATGAAAGATTTTGATTTAACAATAATCAATCAGATACAAGAGATGGATTGTACTCTATATTTCCGCATTCGATTAGGTGACATAGAGCGTGTACGCGATAGATTTGATAAACTCGATTTTGTTTCATTCGAAGAGGAAATAGTAGAATTAGAAGAGTAAAAAAACACCCAATAGGTGTTTTTTTTATTCATATTATGCATATACAAAGCTAAGTTAAGATAGCTGTTTGCTTTATACAAAGCATGAATTTAGCATTAAAATTATAAATAATTAATTATTTTATCGAAAAACGATAAAAAAAGTTTGGTCGTTTTGTTTTTTTGTTGTAACTTTGCGTCTTGTAATATATGATATTGATTGTGTGAGGAGTAATGACAATTGTACTTATTAAGTATTTCACTTTTATAAATTATATTAATATGAAAAAAATCTTTTTTTCTATGCTTGCTGCTGCATTTTTAGCTGCAGGTTACGCTAAATCGCCTAAAGAGTTGTCGGCGGGTATTCGCACAGAAAACCTTGATACTACAGCAGATAAAGGTTCTGACTTTTATCAATATGCTTGTGGTGGTTGGATGAAACTCAATCCATTGACAGGTGAGTATTCTCGTTTTGGTTCGTTTGACAAACTAGGTCAAGACAACATTGCTCGTCTTAACGACCTTATTGCAGAGATTGCTGCAGGTACACATGAAGTAGGTACTGAAGCTCAAAAAATTGCTGACTTCTACAACGTAGCAATGGACGCAGACCGTCTTAATGCCGAAGGTTATGAACCAGTAAAAGCAGAACTTCAACGAGTAGCCGAAATTTCAGACGTAAAAGGTATTGCGGCTCTTATGGGTGAAGATCTTTATGATATCTTCTTCCAAGTGTATGTTGATGCAGACATTATGGATGCAAAACGTAATCTTATGCAAACTTACCAAGCAGGTATTGGTATGGGCAACCGCGATTACTACTTTGAGTCAAGCGATAAAATGATTGAAATTCAAGCAGAATATATCAATCATATTCAAAAAATGTTCGAACTTGCAGGTTTCACAACTGTTCAAGCAAGCGAAGCATCACAAGCAGTTATGATGATTGAGCGTCAATTGGCTCTTGCTCATTTCTCACAAGAAAAACTTCGTGACTCTTATGCTAACTATCACCTCTACACAACAGATTCGCTCAAAGCATCATTCCCTGGTTTCTGTTGGGATACATATTTCGCAACACTTGGTTGTGCTGACGTGAAAGAGCTTAGCGTTTCGCAAGAAGAACCTATTCGCAAATCAATCGAGATTATGAACACAGCTCGCATCGAAGACCTACGCTACTATATGCAATGGCGTGTGCTCAGCGCAGCTTCTTCTTATATGAGCGACGCATTTACAACTGAAAAATTCAACTTCTTCGGTCGTGTTATGTCAGGTCGTACAGAAGAAACTCCACGTTGGAAACGTGCTGTATCGATGGTTGATGGTTCGCTCGGTATGGCTGTAGGTAAACTCTATTGCGAAAAATATTTCCCTGAAGAAGCTAAAACTCGTATGGAAACACTTTGCGCTAACCTCCTTAAAGCTTATGGCGAACGTATCGATAACCTCGAATGGATGAGTGACGAAACAAAAGCTAAAGCACACGAAAAACTTTCAACATTCTATGTTAAAGTAGGTTATCCTAACAAATGGGAAGATTATACAGCTCTAGAAATCGATGCTAAAGAATCTTATTGGACATTGGTGAAACGCGTATCTAAATTCAATACAGCTCGCACAATTGCTAAACTTTCTAAACCAGTTGATAAAGACGAGTGGTATATGAACCCACAAACAGTGAATGCATACTATAACCCAACAACTAACGAAATCTGTTTCCCTGCAGGTATCCTTCAATATCCATTCTTCGATATGGAAGCTGACGATGCATTCAACTATGGTGCAATCGGTGTTGTTATTGCTCACGAAGTAACTCACGGTTTCGACGATATGGGTTCTAACTTCGACAAAGATGGCAATTATGCAAATTGGTGGACAGACGAAGATAAAGCTCGTTTCAACGAACGTACAAAAGTGATGGAAGAATACTTTAATAACATCATTGTCTTGGTGTCAGACAAGGATACAACTTACGCTAACGGCAAAATGTCGCTTGGTGAAAACATTGCCGACCACGGTGGTCTTCAAGTAGCATTCCACGCATTTCAAAATGCAACAAAAGAAAATCCACTTCCAGTGAAAGAAGGTTTCACTCCAGAGCAACGCTTCTTCCTTGCTTATTCAAATGTATGGGCAGGCAATATTACTAACGAAGAAATCGTTAAACGTACACTTACTGATGTTCACTCACTCGGTAAATGGCGTGTAAATGGTGCGCTTCCTCACATCGCTGCTTGGTATGAAGCATTTGGTATTACAGAAGAAGATGCTCTTTACCTCGCTCCTGAAAAACGAGTTTCTATTTGGTAATAAATAGGTATATTTTATAAAAAAAAAGACGTGATTCGCTATATTGTGGATTGCGTCTTTTTTTATGATGATTTTTTAGAATATAAAATAATAATTTTATGTAGTTTTAAAATTTGGTTTTCGTGCAAAAAAATTGTATCTTTGCGGATAATTTGAATTATTAAAAATTATATGATATGAAAAGTAAGATTATTGAAATATTGAAAGCCACGCAAAAAGAGGGTATAGATAGGGTTATTTATTATTTGGAGCATCAATCGGATTATTTTACAGCCCCAGCGTCAACTACATTTCACGGCAATTATCCTGGAGGCTTGGCCGAGCATTCACTCAATGTTTATAACGTTGCTATGAAAGTGAAAGATGCTATGGTTGATATCAAACCAGAATTGGCAAATATTATTTCGGATGAAAGCATTGCTATTGTTACTTTGTTGCATGACATCTGCAAAACCAATACGTATAAGGTCGAGAAGAAGAATCGCAAAATCAATGGTGTGTGGGTAGAAACAGATGCCTATGGGGTCGACTATTCCAAATTTCCACTAGGGCATGGCGAGAAGTCGGTTATTATGCTATTATCGCTTGGTTTTCCGCTTACAAAAGATGAGATGTTGGCAATCCGTTGGCACATGACGGCATGGGAGCTGGCATTTCAGAGCGCAGAGGCTAAGTCGAATCTAAATGCGGCGAAAGAGCAATGTCCGTTGTTAAATGTGCTTCAAGCGGCCGATGGGTTAGCTTCGTCATTATTGGAAGAAACTAAATAATGAGTAATTTTTGCGAACCAGCGGTCTTAAGCTTTAGCGAAAAAAGCGAGAGCAGAGTCATGCTCGCTTGAACTATGCCGAGCGAAACAAAAATCACGACTGAAGGGAGTAATGAGGAATTATTAATTATTAATTTAAATATATGGATGGTAAATACGAAATGGAATGCGTGGTTGCAACTAGCGATTTGGGTCGTAAGGGTTGTTTAAAACTACGTTCGCTTATAGATTATTTGCAAGATTGTAGTATATTTCAGTTGGATACCGAGCCGGAATTAGATGCATATTTTAAGCATGTTAATGGAGGTATGTTTCTTTCGCAACGCGACATACATATTGTGCGTATGCCACGTTATGGTGAACGAGTAAAAGTGAAGACTTGGGTATATGAAGCAAATCCATCATATGGATATCGTAACAACAATATGTATGATGAAGATGGCAATGTGTGTGTCGAGTCAAGTGCGTTGGGTGTGTTTGTGAAGTACGACACAGGTCAATTATTGCGTATGCCACGCGAAGTGTTAGATACAATGAAGGTGCATGAGCGTCATGCTATGGAATATCGTCCACGCAAGATACGTTTACCTAAAGATGTAGAGCCAGAGTTTATAGATAAATATTGTGTGCGTGAATATCATATCGATGGCAACAAGCATATGAACAATGCGTGGTATGTAGCTATAGGTGAGGAATATTTGCCTCGCGAGTGGGAATTTTCGCGTGTGAGAATTGAGTATCTTTTGCAAGCTAGGGTTGATGAAGTTATGCGTATTGAGCGTTATGCTATAGACGGTAGCTATATTATAGTGATGCGACGTGATGATGGCAAAATTTATTCATTGGTAGAGTTTAGTTAATTTATGATTTTCAGTTCATAATGAATTAATTAAACAATTGTTAGTGTTTTGTGTAAAATTGTAAGTTTGATGTTGTTGGGAATGTGCAGAAAAAGTAGTATCTTTGCAATCTAATTTTTTATTTTTAAATATAATTATATAATCGTGGCTAAGAAGAGACAAGAAAAGACAGATGTGCGTCAGATAGATTTTGGACGTGTGCCACCTCAGGCAGTTGATATGGAGGCGAGTGTACTCGGAGCATTGATGCTTGAACGAGATGCCTATAATATTGTGTCGGAAATATTACGCCCAGAGTGTTTCTACAAAGAATCACACGAAAAGATATATCGTGCTATTGTTGCGTTATCGACTAAAGATGAACCAATTGATATGCTCACAGTTATCGAGCAATTGCAAAAAGATGGCACACTTGAGGAGGTAGGTGGACCAGCATATGTTAGTAGTTTGACAACTAATTTGGCATCGTCGGCTCACTTGCATCATCATGCTAAGGTTTTATCGCAAAAATATTTAGCTCGCGAATTGATTCGTGTGGCTACCGATATACAGACTAAGGCTTTCGATGAAAAGATAGATGTTGACGATCAATTGCAAGATGCCGAAGGGTCGATATTCGAGGTGTCGCAAAGAAATACAAAACGTGATGTAGTGCCTGTGGGCGATGTGTTGCGTGAGGCAATGAATCGTATTACTAGTGCCGCCCAGATGGCTGGTGGTATGAGTGGTTTGCCTTCGGGTTTTCATAAATTGGACAATATCACATCAGGTTGGCAAAAGAGTACGCTTGTGGTTATTGCTGCGCGTCCTGCTATGGGTAAAACGGCGTTTGTGTTATCGATGGCAAAAAATGTAGCTGTTGATCAAGGTAAAGCGTGTGCGATGTTCTCGCTCGAAATGAGTAATGTCGAGTTAGTCAACCGTTTGATTTCTAACGTAGCACAAGTCGATTCTAAGAAAATCAAGAATGGTCAGCTCGAGACCGATGAATGGAAACGTCTTGATTTGGCTATTGCAAAATTGCAGAAGGCACCATTATTTGTCGACGACACACCATCATTGTCAATCTTGGAGTTGCGTACCAAGGCGCGTCGTTTGAAGAAAGATCATGATATACAGTTGATAATTATCGACTACTTACAGCTTATGAATGCTCAGGGTATGAATTTTTTCTCGCGCGAGCAAGAGGTGAGTTTGATATCACGTTCGCTTAAAGGTTTGGCTAAGGAGTTGGATATTCCGATTATAGCTTTGTCGCAGTTGAATCGTGGCGTAGAGAATCGTGGTGCAACAAATGCCGTAGAGGGCAAGAAACCGCAACTTAGCGACTTGCGTGAGTCGGGAGCTATTGAGCAAGATGCCGACATGGTTTGTTTCATCCACCGTCCTGAGTATTATAAGGTTTACGAAGATCCATCAACCAATCCGCCTAAAGACTTACGTGGTATAGCTCAAATTATCGTTGCAAAACACCGTAGTGGTGGTACTGGCGATATCGATTTGAAGTTCCGTGGAGAATATACGCAATTCATTAATATAGAAGACGACAATAGTGGTGATAATGTCTATAATGGAGGTTATATTTCATCACGAGTTAATAATATCGTAGTTGATAGTGCTCCTATGACGAGTAATTTTGGTAGTGGTTATGGCAGTATGCCTCCACCTCCTCCAATAATGGACGATCCAACCTATAATATGCCTGATTATATATTGCCTCCGATGGGTGGTGATGATGGGGTACCATATTAGAATTGAGAACCGAAAAAGTCTTTGAGCCTTTGGCGGTAAAACTGAGAGTTGAGAACAATACTCTAAATACTAAATTTTAAGAACTATATACTAATTAAAATACTAATCATTAATTAAAAAAAAAAATTATGTCAGAAGAAAAACAACAAATTGGTCTTCCGGAGAATGCTACTCGCGAGTTGAAACCGGGAGAGAAGTATGTTCCTATTCTTCCACCTAACAAGGTAGTTCCAGAGGCTAATGGCTATTCTGTGACACTTGGTTTGGTGATGGCTGTGTTGTTCTCGGCAGCAGCTGCCTATCTTGGATTGAAAGTGGGACAAGTATTCGAAGCCGCAATTCCGATTGCAATCATCGCAGTAGGTCTTGCAAGTGCCACAGGACGTAAAAATGCTCTTGGCGAAAACGTAATCATTCAGTCTATTGGTTCGGCTTCGGGTGTAATTGTAGCAGGTGCAATTTTCACATTGCCAGCTCTCTACATTCTCGAGGCTAAATATCCAGAGTTGTCAGTGTCGTTCATGCAAGTATTCTTGAGCTCATTGCTTGGTGGTATTCTTGGTATCTTGTTTTTGATACCTTTCCGTAAATACTTCGTAAGCGACATGCACGGCAAATATCCTTTCCCAGAAGCAACAGCAACAACACAAGTGTTGGTGTCGGGCGAAAAGGGTGGTAGTCAAGCAAAACCATTACTCATCGCAGGTCTTATTGGTGGTCTCTACGACTTTGCAGTATCAACATTTGGTGCATGGAGCGACCGTCTTTCAACTACAATGATGGGTTGGGGAGCAGAGATTTCACAAAAACTCAAAATGGAACTCTCAGTCAACACATCAGCTGCAGTATTAGGTTTGGGTTATATCATTGGTCTTAAATATAGCTTGATTATCTGTGCAGGTTCATTCTTCATTTGGTTCTTCGTAGTACCATTGTTTGGTGCGTATGGCAATCCTGAGATTGCAAGCATGACAACCAACGAAATCTTCCTCAACTACGGACGTTTCATTGGTGTGGGTGCTATTGCGATGGCAGGTGTTATCGGTATCATCAAATCATGGGGTGTAATCAAAGGTGCTGCAGGTTTGGCAGCAAAAGAACTTGGTGGCAAAGGCAAAGCCGTAGCAGAGGCACTTCCACGCACCGAGCGCGACCTTTCTATGAAACTCATCTTGATTTCTATTCTCGCAGCACTCATCATCGTATTCGTATTTTTCTATTTTGGTGTAATTAACAACTTGATGCAAACTGTTGTTGCCTTCTTGGTGGTGTTGGTTATCTCGTTCTTGTTCACTACAGTAGCGGCAAATGCTATTGCTATCGTAGGTTCAAACCCAGTGTCGGGTATGACATTGATGACCCTCATCGTAGCCTCTATGGTGTTGGTTAGCGTAGGTCTTGAAGGTACATCTGGTATGGTAGCATCTATGGTTATTGGTGGTGTTGTATGTACAGCATTGTCTATGGCAGGTGGGTTCATCACCGACTTAAAGATTGGTTATTGGATTGGTGTTACACCAGCCAAACAAGAGACATGGAAGTTCCTCGGCACATTGGTGTCAGCAGCCACAGTAGGTGGTGTAATGATCGTACTCAAAGAGGTTTATGGTTTCACTGGCGACAACGCACTTGCTGCGCCACAAGCCAATGCAATGGCAGCTGTTATCGAGCCATTGATGATGGGACAGGGTGCTCCATGGATGCTCTATGGTGCAGGTGCAATTCTTGCTTTGTTGCTCAACTTGCTTGGTGTGCCTGTATTGCCATTCGCATTAGGTATGTTCATTCCATTGTATTTGAACACTCCACTTATCATTGGTGGTTTGGTTAGTTGGTATGTATCTACACGTTCAAAAGATGCAGCTCTCAACAATGCTCGCATGGAACGTGGCACATTGCTCGCATCTGGTTTCATTGCAGGTGGTGCTTTGATGGGTGTAGTTTCGGCAGCTATGAAATTTGGTGGTCTCGATTTCTTCCAAACAGATTGGTATGCAACAACAGGTTCACAAATTCTCGGTCTTGTGATGTACATTGCAATTATCATTTATCTCATCTTTGCAACAATGCGCGTGAAAAAAGCGTAATCGTTTGATAAATATAAAAAAATAAGGAGTAGGGAATATCTACTCCTTATTTTTTTTATAGAGTTAGAGTTAGAGTTTCAGTTCTTGGATTTCTTGTTTTTTTACTATATCGAAGTGTTTGGCATGATATTTTGCTTTGTTAAAGTCAATGGTGTTGAGGTCGATACAGCGAATAGTGGGGTTATACATGGTGCGGAAATATATTTTGCGATGCTTCATGTCGGTGGCCGAAGTCCATTGGGTGGCAGTGAACATATCATCGATAGGCACTTCATCCAGATAAAATTCTACACCAATAGGTATGTCGAATGCATTGAGAATTTGGAAACATTGGCGCACAGTGGCTTCGGCTGTGGGTTGTTGTGGAGCTGTGCTTTGAAAAAAAGCTGCACGCACGAATCGAGAAGGGGGAGTGAAGTCGCCAGGGAGTCCGAGCATGCCACTGCCATAACTAAATGGGGCGAGACGCATTCCGTGTAAGTTTTGAGCAGGAGCAGAACCAGGATAGAGGTTGACATAGTTGTTGAGATTGGTCATCTGCCACTCAAAGCCAGGCGAATTGGTGAATACACCGAGCGGATTGTCGTAGAAATGCACTTGACGGTCAACAATTTCCATCACAACCTGATGTCCTGTTGAGTCGACAAATCGCCAATGCACCGTTGATGAACGAGGGTCGATGTTGACGATGTCTATACGTGCGACTGCAACTTTCACCTCGTTGATAGTGGTACATTCGCCTAAAATGTATGATACGAGTTGGAAATCAGAGATGGTGTTGTGCTTGTTGTTAGGATTATAAGGCACATATTCTCCGAAATGAGGGAAATAGAACAATCCCGCTGATAAACCACATTCGTTGAGACCTTCGGTGACGAATTCTTGTTGCTCGACAGCGAAGCCTACATAACCATATCGGGCAGTGAACATCATACCGTCGGTGCCAGTAGGGGTGTAGGATTGTGATGTATGACCGCGAGGCACAACGACATACATACTATTGAGGTTGGCACCTCCCCATTCTATGGTGCGTGCCACGATGGTAGTGTTGTCAACACTAGTTAGGGTGATGCCAGTGCAGGCGTTGCTTTCAGGGCATAGTACGCCTACGAGAGTTCCAATTAGGATTGGAACGATTGCTTTGGTTTTCATAGTAATAATAGATTTTAGTAGCTAGTAGCGAGTAACGAGACTCTCTGTGTCGCTAAGTAATAATAGATTTTGTTTTTTATTTAGACATGAAGACAAGAGAACAGAATTTATTTTCGTGTCATCGTGTCTTCCTGTCTAGAAATATTCATTTGGTTTTGTATGAGCAGCGTACTTTGCCTTTCTGAATATTTTGGAGTTTGCCTCCAATCATCTGACGACGCATAGGCGATACGCGGTCGGTGAATACATGACCCTCAAGGTGGTCATATTCGTGTTGCACGATGCGAGCAAAGAAACCATCGTAGGTGTCGGTGTGCTCAACAAAGTTTTCGTCGAAGTAGTTGATAGTAATTGCAGTAGGGCGAGTAACCTTTTCGTGGATGCCAGGCACGCTGAGGCAACCCTCTTCATAGGCAATAGTTTCTTCGCTAGTTTCTATTATCTCAGGATTGATAAAAACGCGTTTAGTTGAGTCAATGCCAGGAAAATCCTCTTTCATTGGACTAGCATCGATAACGAATAGGCGAATGTCAAGTCCGATTTGTGGAGCAGCAAGACCTACACCGTCGGAGTTGTACATAGTTTGGAACATATTGTCGATGAGTTCGGCAAGGTTAGGGTAGTCGGCTGTTATTTCTTCAGTCTCTTTGCGGAGCACAGGTTGTCCGAGTAAGTAAATTGGGAGTATCATAATAAGTTTAAAGTTAAAAGTTGAACCAAAGGTCTTTGAGTTTTTAGCTATAAAAAGTTGAATTGAATGAGTAATATTAAATTTCAAATTTCACATTTTATAGTACGTTGAGCACTTGTTCTTTGATTTGTTCGAGTTCGTCTTTCATTTTCACCACAATTATTTGCATCTCGCTGTGGTTCGATTTTGAGCCGAGAGTGTTGATTTCTCGCCCCATCTCTTGAGCAATAAAACCAAGTTTTTTGCCAGGAGCTTTTTCGTTGTCCATAGTTTCGATAAAGTAGCGGAGGTGGTTGCGAAGGCGCACCTTTTCTTCGTTTATATCTAACTTCTCAATGTAGAATATCATCTCTTGTTCGAGGCGATTGCGGTCCACCGATATTTTCTCTTCGAGAGTTTTGAGGCCCTCTTCGATGCGCGATTTGATTTTCGCAATGCGTTCGCCCTCGTATGGTTCTACCTCTGCAAGTAGTGTGCCAATAGCATCGATTTTGTCCACAAACATGTTGTAGAGCGATTGCCCCTCTTGGATTCGGAAAGCCTCGATTTGGGCAAAAGCTTCGTCAAGCAATCCGAGGATCACGTGCCATTCGTTTTCGTCGAGCACCGATACTTCGGTTTTCAGTGTTTCGGGCATGCGAAGGATTATCTCCATCATATTGTCAGGCATAGGTATGCCGAGCGACGTACAAGTGTCGGTTATTTGTTGACGATAGTTCTCCACAACAGCCTGATTGATGCGAGTGGCAGCTGTCGAGCCAGCATCTTCGATGTAGAGAGAGAGGTCAATTTTGCCACGTTCAAGTCGAGTAGCAATAGCATTGCGTAGTTCGATATCTTTTTCGCGATAGAGAGCAGCGATGCGAGTAGACACATCTAACTGTTTAGAATTTAGAGATTTGATTTCGATGACAATTTTCTTGTTATTGTATTCGCAAGAGGCTTTGCCATAGCCAGTCATTGAGTGAAGCATATTATTTGATGAGTAGTTAATAGTTAATTTTATAGAGAAGGCTCAAAAGGTCTTCGGTTCTTTTAGTTCATTATTAATCGTTCATTAACAAATTGCAAAGTTACAATTTTTTTGTGAATTATTCAAGTGGTATAGTCAAAAAAAAGTCCACCCACATATTTTCATAGTGAGTGGATTTTTGATTTAACCGTTACAGATAACAGATTACAGACTACAGATACCCCTCAGTCGTGTGTGGATTGTGTGGCTTTTTTTTATGTGATGTTTTGTGATTTGAGAAATTTATGTTATCTTTGCAAGTTAAATGATGTGGTGTGGAACGAAATGTGGTTTTTATACTTATTATAATATGAAACAGGTAATTGAGCGTTTGCGCAATGAGATTTGCGAACATGAATATAGATATTATGTATTGAATGCTCCGGTGATTGGCGACCAGGAGTTTGACCAGTTGATGTATAGACTTGAGGCATTAGAATGCGAATACCCTCAGTTTTTTGACCCGAATAGCCCTACGCAGCGCGTGGGTAGCGACTTAGCTCAAGGTGGGTTTGAACAGGTGGAACATCGCTCGCCGATGCTCTCGCTTGGAAATACCTACTCGGAAGGGGAGGTGAGAGAGTGGTATGGTCGTGTGTCGAAAGGGTTGGGCAGAGAAGATGTTGAGGTGGTGTGTGAATTGAAATTTGATGGTACAAGCATCTCGCTGTGGTATGAGAAAGGTGAATTGGTGAGAGCGGTGACGCGTGGCGATGGTAAACGAGGCGATGATGTGACGCGCAATGTGCGTACGATCAGGAATGTACCGTTGAAATTGGGAATTAGATATTTGTTGCTTGATAGTGATATTGTGGAGTTTCGTGGGGAGATTTTGTTGCCTTGGAAGGAGTTTGAACGATTGAATGCTGAGCGCGAAAGTAATGGCGAACCTCTATTTGCTAATCCGCGTAATGCGGCTTCGGGTACGCTGAAGTTGCAAAATTCACGCACGGTGGCAAAACGAAATTTGATTGCGCAGATTTATAATGTTCAACTTGATAGTGCACAAGATATTCTCTCAGAAAATAGTGTTTCACCTGTAATTTTTGCGCTAGAGGCACGAATACCATTGGTTTACGGAATACACGGAAATGCCATTACTTCGCAGATGGAAAATAGTAATATCAAAGGTATTTCATTAAACACACATTATGATGCGTTGCAATGGGCGAAGCAGTTGGGTATGCCTGTGAGCGATACTACTCGCGTGTGTAAATCGATTGATGAGGTGATGGAGTTTATTGCCTACTGGGATGAAGAACGAAAGAATTTGCCTGTGGCTACGGATGGAATCGTGCTAAAGGTGAACGATATTGAATTGCAACGCGAATTGGGTTTTACGGCAAAATCGCCTCGTTGGGCTATTGCATATAAATTTCAGGCCGAGAGGGCGTTGACTCGATTGGAAAGTGTGACCTATCAGGTGGGCCGAACGGGAGCTGTGACTCCTGTGGCTAACTTGGAGGCGGTGCAGCTGTCGGGCACAGTGGTGAAGCGTGCGTCGCTACACAATGCCGATATTATTGCTGGGTTGGACCTTCACATTGGCGACATGGTGTATGTGGAAAAAGGGGGCGAGATTATTCCAAAAATAACTGGTGTGGAAATGGATAGTCGCAAAGATGATGCTGAGCGCGTGGTGTTTATAGACCGATGTCCTGAATGCGGTGCAGAGCTTGTGCGCATAGATGGTGAAGCGGCGCATTATTGTCCGAACGAAGCGGGATGTCCGCCTCAACAAAAGGGCAAAATTGAGCACTTTGTGAGTCGCAAAGCAATGAATATTGAGGGTCTTGGAGAGGAGACTATTGCGATGCTATACGACCGCGGATTGTTGCGCAATGTGGCTGATATATATGAACTAACGGTGGGCAAATTGGCTGGTATGGAGAGGTTGGGCGAAAAGTCGGCACAGAACATTGTAGAGGCGGTGAAGAAATCAACCGAGGTGCCATTTGAGCGTGTGTTGTTTGCACTCGGCATACGATATGTGGGTGAAACAGTGGCTAAGAAATTGGCTGCGGCATTTGGCTCGATGTCGGCTCTAGCAGAGGCACGATTGGAGCAGTTGTTGGCTGTGGATGAGATTGGCGAACGCATTGCTGAAAGCGTGATTAAATATTTCGACGACATGAATAATTTGCAGTTGATTGAACGTTTGCGCCAATCGGGAGTCAAAATGGAAGGAGGCGCAAGGGGCGAACAGGTGTCGAACAAGTTGGAGGGAATGACGGTAGTGATTAGTGGCACATTCGAGATGCACTCGCGCGACGAGTATAAGGCTATAATTGAGGCGCATGGAGGTAAGAACGGTAGCGGTGTGACGTCGAAAACATCGTTACTACTGGCTGGTGTAAATATGGGTCCTGCCAAATTGGAGAAGGCTGAGAAGTTGGGCGTGAAGATTGTGTCAGAAGCGGAATTTTTGGAAATGGTGAATGTTTAAAAAACAAAACAAAATAATAGAATAACATAAATATTTCATTGAACATAAGTTTTCGTAAATTAGACATAAATTTTTACAACGAAAATTTGCGTTTATATCTATAAGTGAAGTTATGCTAAAGAGAATAAGACAATATTTTTTTAATCGCGAATTGAGCAAATGCGAACGGAAATCGAATTTTCGCTCATGGAACGATATTCACTCGATTTTGTTGTTGTTTGAGAGCGACTTTCAAGAGAAAAACGACTCTGTGCGTGCACTGATTAAATGGTGTGTTGCTGAGGGCAAAAAGGTGGTGGCGTGTTGTTTTGTCGACAAAAAAAATGCTGAATCGGCTTCGCTTGACAACTATGTAGTGCTTGACCGTAGCAAGGTGGATTGGTTGCAAAAACCACTGAATGTGAAGGAGCGCGTTAAAAGTAAATTCGACGTTGTGATAGATTTGACTGACAATGATGTGATACCTCTGAAATATGTGCTAATATGGGCTAATAGCGACTTTAGATGCGGAAAAAATCGTGGCGAGAAAAATAATTTGTACTACGACTTTGTAATTGAAATGCCTAAAAGTCCTATCGACCCAAAAACTAATAGGGTGCGTCTTGACTATGATTTTGAAAAGGAACTGAGTTCGCAAATTGTTAAATACCTGAAGATGATTAATAGCTAATATTATGAAACGTTTGGCGTTGATATATATGTTGCTTGTAGCATGTTTTGCTTTGAGTGCCCAATTGTTGTACGAGGTGTCGGGCAATGGACTCGACAAACCGAGCTACTTGCTAGGTACGCATCATGCAGTAGCTGTGAGCAAAATTGTGGATATGCCAGGGGTGTTTCGTGCTTTCAACGATTGTGATGCGGTGATTTGTGAGGTGGTTGAAGAGAATATGGATGAAGTGCAACATCAAATACTGATGGCATCGAGAATGGATGTGAGTTTGTTCGACTTGCTTGACGATGACGAGGAAGCGTTGGTCGACTCGGCTTTGAAGGCTGAACTTGGTATCTCGATTGCTAATGTGGAATATATGCGACCTAATGTGATAGCGATGATATATGAGTTGACTATGCGCGAACAATTGGTGGGGCAAAAGGCTGACGATATGTCGATTGATACTTATTTTCAAGTGGCTGCTGCCGAATTGGGCAAAAGTGTTTATGGACTCGAAACTCTCGAACAACAACTTGATATGCTATTGCGCTCGACAACACTCGAACAGCAAACCAAAAATTTAGTAGCTACTATTCGCATGAAGGAAGAGACCAAGAAGATAATTCTAGAAATTGAGGATGCTTATGCCAAAGGTGATATTGATACATTGCATCGGATTCTTGTTGAAGATGAAAATATGACAGAAGCAGAGAAATTTTTGTTGGTGGATGAACGTAATATTGATTGGTTACATACAATAGTGGATCATATCAAAAAGAAGGCATGCTTCATTGTTGTGGGGGCGTTGCATTTGCCTGGCAATGACGGATTGATAAATCTCCTTCGTAAAGCAGGCTACAAAGTAAAAGCAGTTAAATAAACATCAAAACAGTCAACGGTCTGATTGACCAAAAATATATTGTGGACTGTAGATTATAAGAAATAAAAACAATGAATTTTACGAACAAACTAGTAGGAATGGGTGTGGCATTGGTCACACCATTCAAAGAGGATATGAGTGTGGATTACGAAGCACTTGAACGATTGGTGGAGTTTCAGTTGCGCAATGGTACCGACTACCTCGTTGTGCTCGGTACAACAGGCGAAACTCCTACTTTGACCGACTCGGAGCGTCAAGCGATTGTCGACACTGTGGTGCGCGTGAATGCTGGTCGTGTGCCTATCGTGCTTGGCATTGGCGGCAACAACACTATGGGTGTGGTAGAGCAGATACGCAAAACCGATTTTTCGAACATTGATGCTATACTCAGTGTGTCGCCTTACTACAACAAACCTTCGCAAGAGGGCTTGTATCAACACTATAAGACTATTGCCGAAAGCACCTATATGCCTATCATTATATATAATGTACCAGGACGAACAGGGGCTAATATCTCAGCCGAAACTACGTTGCGACTTGCTAACGACTTCCAAAACATTGTGGCTATCAAAGAGGCGTCGGGCAACTTCAAACAAATAGACGATATCATCAAAAACAAACCTGCCAACTTTATGGTTATCTCGGGCGACGATGGCATCACGTTTCCACTTATTACACTTGGAGCCGTAGGAGTTATCTCGGTGGTGGGCAATGCCTTTCCTAAAGAGTTCTCGCGTATGGTGCGCTTAGCACTACGTGGCGACCTCGAAGGCGCACGTCGCATACATTACAGCTTTGTCGAGATGATCGAACTTCTCTTTGTCGATGGCAACCCTGCTGGAGTGAAGAGCGTATTGTCGTGCATGGGTTTGATAAACAACATCTTGCGTCTTCCTCTTGTGCCAACAAAAACCACAACAATGGAGAAAATACAAGACGTGCTGAAAACACTTAGTTAGATAACATAGTACAGATTACAGATTTGATGCGTAGAATACTAATCGCAATATTGTGCATATTGAGTTTCTCGCTGAATGCGCAACTCAACACCGACCGATTGATCTCTATCGGCCGTAATGCGTTGTATTTCGAGGATTATGTGTTGTCGATTCAGTATTTCAACCAAGTAATTAAAGCAAAACCTTATTTGATTGATCCATATTATTTTCGCGCTATTGCCAAAATTCAGTTGGAGGACTATGTGGGTGCTGAAGCCGACCTTGACATTGTAATCGAACGCAACCCATTTATCCATATGGCTTATTATGCACGTGGATTTGCCAAAAAGCGTTTGGGAAAATGGGAAGAGGCTATTGCCGACTTTGACAATGCCCTTGTGCATGCACCCGACAATACGGTGTATATCATCAATAGGATTGAGGCATATGACGAGTTGGAACGATATGAAGAGGCTTTGGCCGACATAGATTTTTTGGTGCGTCGTTCGCCTAAAACTGCTGAATTGCAATTCGAAAAAGGTCGGTTGCAACTAATGAATAAGGACACTCTTGCTGCATACAATACGTTCGACCACTTGATTGATATAGATAAAACTAACCCAGAAGCATGGGGGGCTCGTGCGTTAATAAATATAATTATGAACAATCGTGATGAGGCTCTGGAAGATTATAATCAATCTATTAAATTGAAAACACGCAACCCTAATGCCTACATTAATCGCGGTATTCTTAATTACGAAAAACATAAATATCGTCAGGCTCTTGCCGACTATGATAAGGCTATTGAACTCGATTCTACAAATTTGAGTGCATTGTTTAATAGAGCTTTGTTGCGCAACGAGGTGGGGGAGTATAATAATGCTATTACCGACCTCGACAAAATAATTAAAATTGACCCTTCGCTATCGGAAGCTATATATCAACGTGCTATAATCAATGCCCATATTGGCAATAATCGTGAGGCTATTAGTGACTTTACATTGATAATCGAACGTCACCCGAATTTTATACCTGCTCTATATGCTCGCGCTGAAATATATGACCGCCTTGGTGATGCTAAAAATGCCTTTGTTGATCGTAATAATGCGTATGATATCAAAAAAAAGCATACTAATTCGCAAGACAATGAGAAGCAAATCGATACTTCTGTCAAAATGGCGGTCGACGACAATTCGGTTATCAAAAACATAGCTTACCTTTTCAACTCAGAAGCAGAAGAGGCTAATAGCAAAGATGGTATTCGTGGATATGTGCAAAACCAAAATGTGCCGCTCGTAAATATCCCAAATATTGTCTTATCTTACTATAGAAGAACAAACAACGACTTGCCTATAGATGAATATAATCCAGACCTTTTGCAACAACTAAATGCTTCGAAATCTTTGCGAATTCCAATTCATCTCGTTTGCGACGAGATAAAACTATCGGAAAGTATGATTGCATACCATTTCGCATCAATTGACGAACTTTCTTCGGTCATCGTTGGTCGAATGAATGAGGAAAATCTATACCTTATGAGAGCATACGACTATGCTTTGGTGCAGGATTTCGACTCGTCAATCGACGACTTCTCCAAAGTTATATATATCAATGGGCAAAATGCTTTGGCTTATTTCTCTCGTGCTAATATAAGATATAAACAATTGGAATATCGAATAAATAACAATTCCAACGATGAGAAAACTAATAATTCCGACACATATCGATATGAATATGAAATGATTATGCGCGACTATGATAAGGTGATAGAATTGGCTCCCGACTTTGCTTTTGCGTGGTATAATAAAGCTAATTTGCTCGCATATCAAAAAGATTATCATGCTGCATTATCGGCATATAATCAGGCTATAGTACTCGAAAACGATTTCGCTGAAGCTTATTTTAATCGCGCTCTTGTATATATGCTACTTAAACAACAAAATAAAGCTATCTTTGACCTATCGAAAGCTGGAGAATTGGGCATATACAAAGCATACTCAATCTTGAAAAAACTTCAAAATCAATAAGTGTAGGAACGTAGAATGATGCGTTCTCGACGAGTGAAATAAGTAAATCTCTTGCTACTCGTTACTCATTACTAAATATCTAATACAATAATAGTAGGACAGCTTGTCGCTGCAGTCCTCGAGACTGAAGAGGAAAGTCCGGGCAACACAGAGCACCATACTTCTTAACGGGAAGTGGGCCGTGAGGTTCAAGTCAATGTAACAGAAAATAACCGCCTTATTGTGCATTATGCATTATGCATTGTGCATTGATGTAGGGTAAGGG
>JAZRCE010000074.1:0-14123 GCA_045635445.1 Candidatus Aphodosoma sp. | reverse complement strand
AAGTCAGTAGCATAGCGTTGGAATGGGAAGATAGCAGAGTAGTAGAGCACGCAAAGGAGAGCAACCAACCAGAACATTTTGCTAGTGAAGATTTTGCCAAGGTCGCTGAATTTGAATTCTTCTTCCGAAGCCTCTTCTTTGGGTTCGCCAGCAGCTTTGAGTTGTTTGTCGAATTTGCGGTCCATAACAACGAATACGAAGTAGAAGATAAGACCAATCATAAGCAATACAGCACCGAACAATACAGGAGCCGATACCGATTTGCTAAAGCTATTTGACACCATAGGAGCGAGCCACATAGCAGCGAACACACCAAGACGAGCGATAGACATTTCCAAGCCCATAGCCATAGCCATCTCTTTGCCTTTGAACCATTTAGCGATAGCTTTAGATACAGTAGTACCAGCCATTTCGCAACCGCAACCAAAAATCATGAAACCAAGGCATGAGAGTTTAGCCGATGCAGGCAATGCAACCCACCAAGAGCCGAGCCATGATTCGAGACCAGTGCCAACGAAATATTCGCTCATAGCGTAGAATTTGATACAAGCACCGATAACCATCAACGATGCAGAGAGAAGACCAGTGAAGCGGATACCCATTTTGTCGAGGATGATACCAGCAAAGATAAGGAAGAAACAGAATACATTGAGGAAGTATTCCGATGCAGCGTATGTACCGAAAGTACTACTATCCCAGCCGAGAGTAGTGTCGAGAAGTTCTTTAAGTGGAGAGAGCATGTCCACAAACATGTAGGCAAAGAACATCATCAAAGCAATGAGAATCAATGCCGACCAACGAGCAATGAAAGAGTCGTTGATGAATTGTTGAATTTTTTGAGTCATTGTTTTTTATAGATTTTTTGATTAGTATTATAGACTTAATATAGTATCTGCATAATAACGTGCAAAGGTACAAAAAAATATTTATATAGCAAAAAAATAGAGACGCAATATTTTGCGCCTCTAATCACTTATTCTATTTTTATTCTATTTCGTTTTTTCTTTTGTAAGCTTTGAAGACTAAATAAAACATCAATCCATCGCTAGCAATGTTGAAAGTTCTAACTATTAAATCTTTATAGTCCGCTATATTTTCAGCTGTTGTTGTCTGCAACACTATATCAAAAATTAGAGGTGCAAAAAATACTATTGTAATTAGTGTTTTATACGATTTTGAGGCAGGAATACCCCAAATAAACATCAAGAAAGCAACAATATATGTCAAATCAAATATGACATATATTATGCTACCTATTGTTACACCTATAGGCATATTGCCACATAGTTGAACTAAGAAATTTATTAAGTTCCAATCCTCATTTATCAACACCAACAAACGCCAAGCTATTACCTCCAAAATAATACTGTATGCCGACAATATGTACATACCTATTCGTTGGCTTTTGTTTGTAATATACTCATTATCAGTTTTTGCCAAATAAAAGCAAGCTAAACCTACCAATAGATAACAAGTCATGTTGATTAATCCAATTATAATAAGATTACCATCTTGTGGCATAGCCATAGCAATAGATGATCTCAATATTGGAATTAGAAATAATGCACTTAGAGCATTTTTAGAGTTGATAATTGTTTTCATGATTAAATTTTTTATATTAGTTTATGAATGTATTTCTATGTGGCTACTTCCAGTGTTTCCGTTTTTGATTACTCGTATTTGTGTAGTGATACGTTCGCTCATTGTGTCGGTGTGGCTGATGACGCATACTTTTTTTCCATTTGATGATTGTAGCATAGCAAGCGAGTCGATTACAGTGGCGAGAGATTCGGGGTCGAGAGTACCGAAACCTTCGTCGATGAATAGGTTGTCTAGTGATATGTTGCGTGACGATATCGACGATAGACCTAGAGCGAGACCTAGGCTGATGATGAAAGTTTCGCCACCAGATAGTGAGGTAGTTTCGCGAATGTCGTCGGCTCTTTCGTGGTCGATGACTCTAATACCTAATGAGTTTTTGACGTGGATGAGTTCGAATCTAGTGTTGAATCGGCGTATTTCGGCGTTAGCATATTCAACGAGGAAACCTAGAGTGTAGCATTGTGCTATTTTGCGCAATGTTTTTCCGTCGCCACCGATGGCATCGTTTATAGCCTTCCAGTTTTCTGTGTCTTTTTTTGTTTGTTCTAGTTTTTGTTTTTTTTCTCCTATTTTTTCTATTGCGTCGTCATGTTTTCTTTTCCTAGTTTTGGCTTCGATTAGTAGGTCGTTGTTGTTTTGTTGTTTTAGTTTTTTATGTTCTTCTAGCAGTTCGTTTTTTGTGTTTTGAGGTTTTGTTTTGAGGTGTTCTTCGTATTTGTTTTGTGCATTAGTGAGTAGTGTTGATGTTGATGTTTTTTTATTTTGTAGTATCTCTTTTTTATTGCGAATGTTGTCCCAATCGCAGTTTGAGTTGTATATCGCAGATATGTCATCGATTGAAATATGTGAATTTTTGGAGTTGTAGTTGGAGATCCAGTCGTTGAGTTGGTTGTTTTTTTGGTCGATATCGTTTTCGTTTTGATTCAAATTTTTTTGTAGAGTATCTAGTTCGCCTTCGATTTTTTTTAGTGAGTTATTTATTTCCTGGATCTCATTTTCTTTTGTTTTTGTTGCATCTTGGGTTTGTTTGACTTTAGTTTTGAGTTCATCTTCTAATGTGTCGGGGTCCTTGTCTTGTAGTAATTCTTTAAGTTGTTGTTTTTGTGAGTTTAGGTTGTCTTGTTGTAAGTTTAGTTCTTTTGTTATAGTTTCTAGGGTGTCGGTTTCTTGTTGTAGTTGGTTGGTGAGTATTGGAGTTGCGGATGTGAGTTGAATCTCTTTTTCTTTTAGTTTATCTATTTTGGTTTTGGCGTCATTTAGCAGTTTTGTCGATTTTTGTTGATATTCAGATAGGTTGTTGTCGGCTTGATTTTTTTGGTCTTGTAGGCGATTAATCTCATTTTGTGTATTGTTGTATGTAGTGAGAGAATTTTCTATCTCTTTTTGTTCATTTTCGAAAAGAGGTATAATTGATTCAATTGTTTTAATGTCGAAGATGTCGATGTTTTGTATTTCTGTGAATTCAGAGTGAAGTTTGTTCCATTTTTGGTTGATGTTGTTTAGTTCGGTATCAATTGTATTTAGTTGATTTTGTAGTATTGATATTTTACCTTCGTTAGAGTTTTTTTCGCCTTGCCAATTTTTTTGGTTTTCTTTTTGTTGTTTGAGTTTTTGTTCGATGGAGGTATATTGTTCTTTTAGTTTGCTAGATAGTGTTGTTACTTTTGTTGTATCGTCGCAGTAAGGATGGTTAGTTGCGCCGCATAGAGGGCATGGTTCATTATGTTTGAGTTTTGAGCGATGATCTTGCCAATTAGTGCTTGTTATGAGTGTATATGCATCGCGAGAGGTGTTGTATTGTTTTTGAAGTTCATCTATTGTTAGTTGACCGAGCTGGTTTGTGAGCGTTATGTTCCTATCTTCTAGTTGTTTTTTTTCTAGTTGGTTATCTTTTTTTTCTTTATTTTTTGATATATATTGTGAACTAAGGTCTTTTGCAATATTTATGTTTTTCAGTTTTTTATCGGCAATATTTTTGTTTTGTTGTAGAATATTGGCATCGATGTTTTTGTTTTTGTCGCGTTGTATATTTAGTTTTTCTTCAATCTTCTCTTTATTTTTGTTTAGTTGTTCGAGTTCTAGTTTTATTTCATTTTCAATTGTTTCATTTTCAGAATTGGTTTTAGTTATTTCTTCTTTGTTTTTTTCTATATCTTTTTTATTTTCATTAAGTTTTTTGTTGGCGTCATTTTTTTTTTTATTGGCCTCTTGATAACTCTCTTTTGTTTTGTTTAAGTTTTTTTCTGATTCGGTGATTCGACCTTTTATAGTACGAGCCTTTGCAATTATAGGGCTAAATTCGTTTTGTTGATTTATAGCTTTTAGTTCATTGTTTTTTAGAATATTGAGTTCTTTTTCTTCTTCTTGTTTGCTTGTTTTTAGGCTATTTTCGTTGTTTCTTTTTAATTCAATTTCTTTTCTGTTTTTATTTTTGTCATCTTTTAGTTTTTGGATGCTTCGGAATAAATCTATAGCAGGGAGTATAGAGTCGTGTAGGGTTAATTGTTTGATGTCGTTCTCGTTTTTTTTAAGTTCGATATCAGCTTCTTCGTATTCTTTTTTTTGTTTTGCGATTGTGTCGATTTTTTCTGCTTCAATGTCATACCAATTTAGGTCTTTTTCAATTTGTTTTAGGTTGTCTTGTATTGTTTGTTGAGTTTTTTCTAGACGATCTATTTCGGCGATAAGATTTTTTAGGTCATTATCTTTGAGGAGGTCTATTTCTATCTCTTTGCAAGATGACTCAAGTGCGGTGTAGTTGTTTTTAGCTACGTCGAAGTTTGCTTTGATTGCTTTTGAAATATTGGTGTATAGTTCTTCGCAGCCAACGAGTTTTTCGAGCAGTTCATATCGTTCGTTTTCATTGGCAGTAAGGAAGTTGGCAAAAGAACCTTGAGCAAGTAGTACGGTGCGCAAGAATTGTTCGTAGTCGAGACCAATAATTTGTGGTATAGAGTCCCAATCTATTTTCTCTTCAATATATTGATCGTTTAGTTGTTTGCATCTGTATAGATTTGTTTTAGAATCTTCGTACTCAACTTGTTTGAATCTCACATGCCATTCGGCTCTATATATTTGTTTATCGTTTGCGATGAATGTAAGTTTGCTATAACCGTTTTTTCGACCTAGAGTGAGGATATTTCGGCAGTCGGTTGTTACTAATCTTTGATTTTTATCCGGCTCTCCATATATTTCGATTTTTCCGTCTCTTCCTCTTTTTTGGTGAGGATATCGAGGTGTTCGGTTGTATAGGGCAAGGCATATTGCATCGAGGATTGTCGATTTTCCGCTACCAGTTGGTCCCACTATACTGAATATAGTAGAATCTTTTAGAGCACCTTCTTCGAAATTTATAGTTTCACCATTGGGATTATCTAGAGAAGCAAGGTTTAGTATTTCGAGTTTTATTAGTTTCATATGGCGATTTATATGGGGTTAGTTTTCGTTTTCGTTTATGTTTATGCTATTAATAATGTTTTGGAGCATATCGATTTGTTGTTCGTTCATTTCAGTTTTGTGTTTTATTAAATATGCTTCCTTTAGGGTTTCGAGAGGGTTGCGATTTATGATATCGTCGATGCTCTTAATTTGTATGTTATCTCTTATTGTTGCGAGGTTGATAGTTGGGTTTATTTTTTGTATTTTACAAAGGATTGCATTTTTTGTTTTTATTAGGTCTTCAAGTTTTTTTATTTCATTTTTGTTGACTATGTCGGTTCTTATTTTTATGGTAATATAGTCGAATGTGTCGTGAAAATGTTCCTCGTCTCGTGGTTTTAGTTCAGAGTTGATAAGTTTTTCAAGTTCTTTAAAAGATAGCTCTTCGTCATTTTTGGGCAATATGCGTAGTTTGTGTTGAGGTTGGTATGTTATATTTTCTGTGCTGACAATGGAGTTGTTGTTTATAGTAATGCAATCCACACCATGAGAGTAGTTTTCTTCGGCAAACGACATAGGCAGTATGCTTCCGGTATATCTTGCCCATTTAGTACCCCATATATGTTGGCGTTTGTGTATGTGTCCGCAAGTTAGGTAATCGGGGTGATTTTCCCAATTTGACATATCTACCTCTTCGAGGCCTCCGATTACGATTTTTTCGCTTGCATCTTGAGTGGCAATATCGGCACCTTTGGCATACATATGCGCCATCATTATTATAGGTTTATTAGGGTGTAGTTTGCGAGCTTGGTCGTTGAGTTCGCGAAGGAATTTATTCACACCGCTCGAGTAGTTTTCACTTTGTGTGATGTCATTGCGTAGGTATGGCACAGCAAGTATCACGACCTCTTCATTTTTTTTGTTTTTGATAGGTATGATAAGGTCATTGTAGTCAATAATACGTTTTTCGTGGTTATCTTTATCTATGGTCCAAAAGCGTTTTATGTTGCCTCTTACGTGCATATTCATTATTGACAATAGATCTCGTGGTGATTCTAGTTTGCTTGGAGAGTCGTGGTTTCCTGCGGTGATAATAATTTGCAGATCAGGAGATTTAAGATATGCTTTAGCCAAGAAATTGTAGTATACAGCTTGTGCAGCATTTGATGGGTTGCCATTGTCGAATATGTCGCCTGCAACCAATAGTGCATCGGGTTGTTGTTCATCGATGGTTTTTAGTAGCCAATTAAAAAAATGTTTGTGTTCATCGATTCTATCGTTTCCGTGAAACATATTTCCGATATGCCAGTCGCTTGTAGTGATAATTTTCATGGTTGAAGTATTTTAGTTTTTATGTGCAAAGATACTAATAAATTTTCTTATTTTATTCTTTTTTGGGGTTTATTTTTGTATTGATTTTTGAGTATTTATTATAAAAAAAAGACGACTTATCCTACTTGGTAAGTCATCTTTTTGGTTTAGTATTTTTTTTGTTACTTTTATTCTTCGCCTCCAAACTCCATAAGGTATGTTTTGATAAACATATCAATGTCGCCATCCATTACGGCGTTGACATTCGAAGTTTGATAGTCGGTGCGGTGGTCTTTCACGCGGCGGTCATCGAACACGTATGAGCGGATTTGCGATCCCCATTCGATTTTCTTTTTGCCAGCTTCGATTTTAGCAGTCTCTTCTCTGCGTTTTTGGAGTTCAAGTTCGTAGAGTTGAGAGCGGAGTAGTCGCATAGCATTCTCGCGGTTGTCGAGCTGCGAGCGGCTCTCGGTGTTTTCGATTACGATTTCGTCTTGTTCGCCAGTTACAGGGTTTTTGAATACATAGTGTAGGCGCACACCAGTTTCCACTTTATTGACGTTCTGACCGCCAGCACCCGACGAGCGGAAAGTATCCCACGAGATACCAGCAGGGTTGATTTCGATTTCGATAGTATCGTCGACGAGAGGCACAACGAATACAGAAGTAAACGAAGTCATACGTTTGCCCTGAGCGTTGTATGGCGATACGCGCACGAGGCGGTGCACACCATTCTCAGACTTAAGGTAGCCGTAGGCATAGTCGCCATCCACTTGGATAGTAACCGATTTGATACCAGCCTCATCGCCTTCGAGCATATTGGTGATTTCGGCTTTGTAGCCTTGCTTTTCGCACCAACGGAGGTACATACGCATAAGCATTTGTCCCCAATCCTGAGCCTCAGTGCCACCAGCGCCAGCAACGATTTTGATAACAGCGCCGAGTTTGTCCTCTTCGCGACGGAGCATATTGCGCATTTCGAGGTCTTCGATGAGAGCAATAGCGTGGTTGTATGCCTCGTCAACTTCGTCTTCGGTCATAGCCTCTTCCTTGTAGAAATCGTAGGCTATTTGCACTTCGTTCACAGCAGCGTTAACGGTATTGTAACCTTCAATCCAAAATTTCAGACCTTTAACGAGTTTCATTTGCGCTTCGGCGCGTTTTTGGTCTTGCCAAAACTCTGGGGCTTGAGTTTTTAGTTCTTCTTCTTCGAGTTGAATTTTCTTTTCTTCAATGTTAAGGTATTTATATAGAGCTTCAACTCGGTCGATAGCAGCTTTTATTTGATCGGTAGTAATCATATTTTAGTAGTTAAAATTTGAAAGTTGAAATTTGAAAGTTTTTTATTGATTTTCAACTTTTTTGTGGGTATTTTCGGAACCAGCTAGAGATTTTTAGTTTTACTACGCCAAATAGAGCTTCAGAGAATATGCCGCCCGACATTTTCGATGTACCTTCCACGCGGTTGACGAATACAATAGGTACCTCTTTGATGGTGAAACCACATTTGTAGGCAGTAAATTTCATTTCGATTTGGAAAGCGTAGCCTTTGAAACGTATTTTATCGAATTCGATAGTTTGGAGCACTTGGCGGCGATAGCATTTGAAACCAGCAGTAGTGTCGGCAACAGGGAGGCCAGTCACGCAGCGCACATATTTAGAGGCATAGTAGCTCATAAGTACGCGCCCCATAGGCCAATTCACCACGTTAACTACGTTGCCCACATAGCGCGAACCAACAGCCACATCGGCACCTTGATTAGCACAAGCATCGTAGAGTTCAAGTAGTTTTGGCACAGGGTGAGAGAAGTCGGCATCCATTTCGAAGGCATATTCATAGTCGTGATCGAGCACCCATTTAAATCCTGCGATGTAGGCTGTTCCGAGACCAAGTTTACCTGTTCGCTCAACAATATGAAGTTCTTCTGTAAATTCTTTTTGAAGATTTTTCACTATAGCAGCAGTGCCATCGGGCGAACCATCGTCGATGACGAGGATGTGAAAACACTTAGGGAGTGCGAATATAGCACGGATGATTTTCTCGATGTTTTCTTTTTCGTTGTAAGTAGGAATAATTACTACTGAATCGCTATGCATAAATGTTTAAAGTTTAGTGATTAGAGCTTAGAGAGCCATCAAGGCATTAATAACTGCAAAATTACGAATTTAATTTGAGATGTACAACTAAATTGTCAAGTTTTTTTTGTAACTTTGCAAATCAATAGTTAAAGGTCAACAGTCGACAGTCAACAGTCAACAGTCAACAGTTGACAGTTGATAGATAATGTGATTATATTCTATACTCTAAACTCTATACTCTAAATTTTATGGATTTCACTATAAACAAATATAGAAAGTTGGTTTCGGCATTGAAAGATGCTGGGTATGAGTTCGTGACTTATGCCGAGTATGCCGAGGGGCTTAGGGCAGATAAATTAGTGGTGATGCGGCATGATGTGGATAGACAGGTAGAGAGAGCGAGGCGATTGGCTGAAGTGGAGAATGAAATGGGGGTGAGAGCATCGTATTATTTTAGAGAGAAATTTATTGCAGATAATAGTGCCGACATCCAACATATAGAGAGTTTAGGGCATGAAGTAGGCTATCATTATGAGGCGTTGGTAACAGAGCGGGGAGATGTAGATAAAGCCTATGCAAGTTTCGTGCGCAATGTGGCAGAGTTGAGGCAATTTGTCGATGTACGAACCACCACGATGCATGGGTCGCCAACGAGTAGGTTTGATTCAAAGCATATGTGGCAAGTGTATGATTATAAGAAATTAGGGTTGATAGGCGAGCCACAGTTTGATGTAGATTGGAGTGAGATGTTCTATTTGACCGACACAGGGCGCAGTTGGAATGGGGTGAGTCGTCGAGATAAAGTAGCAGAGAGAGTTTTAGCATGGAAGGCTAAAGGTTGGGTGTATGAAAATACCGACGATGTGATACGAGCATTGCGAGAGGGTAGTTTTCCTAATTGTGCGATGATGACCACGCATCCGCAGAGGTGGACAGATAGTTTGTGGGAATGGATGAGAGAATTGGTGGTGCAGAAAGTGAAAAACGTAATAAAGAAATTGTTTTTTTGAATAGGGAGTAGGGCGTAAGGAGTAGCATAGCAAAAAAAACATGAGCGAAGCGAATAATAATTCTTAATTTTTAATTCTTAATTGAAATATGGCAAAAGTTGTAGAAACGCCGTTGATGAAACAGTATAACGAGATAAAGGCACAGTATCCCGATGCAGTGCTTTTGTTTCGTGTGGGCGATTTTTATGAAACCTTTTCGGAGGATGCTATACGCAGTGGCGAGATATAGGGTATCACGCTAACGCGTCGAGCCAATGGAGCAGCGCAGTATGTCGAGTTGGCAGGCTTCCCTCATCATGCGTTGGACACCTATTTGCCCAAATTGGTGCGCCATGGTTTGCGTGTGGCAATTTGCGACCAATTGGAAGACCCCAAAACATGCAAAGGGCTAGTAAAACGTGGCATAACCGAGTTGGTTACACCAGGTGTGAGTGTCAACGATAACATATTGGATGTGAAGGAGAACAACTTTTTGGCATCGGTCTATATGACCAAAAAAGGTGTGGGGTTGAGTTTGCTCGACATATCAACAGGCGAGTTTCTGATGGGCGAGGGTAAGGTCGATTATATCGAGAAATTGATAGGGTCGTTTGCACCGAAAGAGATCATATACGAAGCCGACATGCGCAGCGAAGTGATCGACATGGTGGGCGGAAAATATTTCTTACAATCGATGCCCGATTGGGTCTACACGATAGATTCGGCACGTAGCAGGTTGTTGAAACATTTCGAGGTTAAAAACCTCAAAGGTTTTGGTGTCGACGATATGGAGTTGGGCATAGTAGCAGCAGGGGCAGTGCTTTATTATCTCGATCAAACCAAGCACGAGCAGGTGGGGCACATCACATCGTTGGCACGTATCGAGGGCGATAGATTCGTGTGGATGGATGGTTTCACAGTGCGCAATCTCGAACTCTTAGGCGGTATGCATCAGTCAGGTCGCAGTCTATGTCAAGTGATTGACCGCACCGTCACACCCATGGGCGGACGATTGTTGAAGCGCTGGTTGATGTTCCCCCTCAAAGAGGTGCAACCGATAGAAAATCGCTTGTTGGTGGTCACACAAATGTTCCGCAATCGCGAGATGAAAGAGAAGCTCGAAGAGTCGCTCAGCAGAGTAGGCGATTTGGAGCGAATAATGAGCAAAGTAGCCGTAGGCCGTGTTACACCGCGCGAACTATTGCAACTAAAAATAGCACTACAATCGGTGGCCGAAGTGAAGCAAATATGCTCAGTAGCTGCAGATTGCGAACCAATGTTGCGCATATCCGACCGACTCAATCCGTGTGAGCGATTGATAGAGCGCATATCACGCGAATTGTCGGAAACAGCGCCAGCAATGTTGAACAAAGGCGGAGTTATTGCCGAAGGAGTGAATGCCGAGTTAGACCAATTGCGTCAGATAGCCTACCATGGCAAAGACTATTTGATGCAGATACAGCAGCGCGAGAGCGAACTGACAGGCATACCAAGCCTCAAGATAAGCTACAACAACGTCTTCGGCTACTATATCGAAGTGCGCAATACCCACAAAGACAAAGTGCCAGCCGAGTGGATACGCAAGCAAACATTAGTGAGTGCCGAGCGCTATATCACAGCCGAACTTAAAGAGTACGAAGAGAAGATACTAGGTGCAGAAGAGAAGATATCAGTGCTCGAATCGCAGTTGTTCAACTCGCTAGTGCAAGCAGTCATAGAGTATATTTCGGCAATACAAGTCAATTGCGTAGAATTGGCGCAGCTCGACTGTTTGTTAGGCTTTGCACGAGTAAGTGCCGAGAATAAGTACAACTGTCCAGTCATCACCGACGAAAACGTGATAGACATCCACCAAGGTCGCCACCCAGTTATCGAAAAGCAGTTGCCAATCGACGAGGCATATGTGCCAAACGATGTCTATCTCGATGGCGAAAAACAGCAAATCATGATGATTACAGGTCCAAACATGGCAGGTAAATCAGCCTTATTGCGTCAAACGGCACTGATAGTGTTGATGGCACAAATGGGATGTTACGTGCCGGCCGAATCCGCGCGAATAGGGGTGGTCGATAAGATATTTACCCGTGTTGGCGCAAGCGACAACCTCAGTGTAGGCGATTCAACCTTCATGGTAGAGATGAACGAAGCAGCAAGCATATTGAACAATATGACCGACCGCAGTCTTGTGTTGTTCGACGAATTAGGTCGTGGTACTAGCACCTACGATGGCATATCAATAGCATGGGCAATAGTGGAGTATATACACGAGCGCAAAGGCGTTAGAGCCAAAACATTGTTTGCAACGCACTATCACGAACTCAACGAAATGGAGAAATCCTATGCGCGAGTGAAGAACTACAACGTGTCGGTGCGCGAGATAGATAAGAAAGTTATATTCTTGCGCAAATTGGTGCGTGGCGGTAGTGAGCATAGTTTCGGTATCCATGTAGCAAAGATGGCAGGCATGCCACGCTCGGTAGTAGAGCGCGCCAATGAAGTGTTAGAATTGCTCGAACGCGAGAACAAACAATCAATCATCGAAGGCAAAGACATGACCAAAGCCGCAGTGCGCGAAGGCATACAACTCAGCATGTTTCAGTTAGATGACCCAGTGCTTAGTGCCGTGCGCGACGAAATATTAGGGTTGAACATCGACAACCTTACGCCAGTCGAAGCACTATTGAAACTTAACGAGATAAAGAAAATAGTTTCAGGAAAATCATAGGCGTCTTACATAGAATTGAAAAAAAAAAAAACAAACCTCGCCACATGCATCCATTTGCGTGTGGCTAGGTTTTTTTAAAATTTTTAGCCTTCGGCTTGTGAGTAGTAGCTTGCAAAAGCAGCACCACGAGCGGTTTTACCTTCGGTGAAATTGCTCATGCTCAGCATAACTTAAGCGAGCTTAGTTTTGCTTTCGTTTAATCGCAATTTTCCACTTACCGTTAGAGGCTTCGGCTACGGATTGCCATTTTTTGCTTCGCAAAAGCTTTTTGCTTCGTTCGGCATAGCACAAGCGAGCTTAAATTAACTTTGTTGAAATTGCTATCGTTCAGAAATCGAAGTAAACTTCATTTCCTTCACTTAAACGCAATTTTCTGCGCTTACTTATGCTGAAAGTCCCTACAATGGACTCGCTTTGCTCGTTTGGACGCTCAGACCGAGCGTCCCTACATTTGGTGTGTGTAATAAAAAATGCTGAGCCGTGTGATGGACTCAGCATTTTTTGTGTTATTTTTGTGCGATTTACGCTTTGCGGAGGTTGTCGATGCTGTCTTGGAGGGATTTGATTTTTGATTCGGCATCGGCTTGTTTTTTGCGCTCGTTTTCGACAATTTCGGGTTTGGCATTGGCTACGAATTTTTCGTTGCCGAGCTTTTTCATTACCGAATTTAAGAAGCCTTTGAGATACTCAATCTCTGCCTCCATCTTCTTAATCTCTTCTTCGACGTTGATGTTGTTGCCTAGTGGCACGGCATACTCGGTTACGCCTACCATATAAGTTGCGGCTGTGGCATCTTTTTCGCCATGAGCAATAGTCTCGAGGTTACACATTTTGATGATGACTGGGTTGTAGGCATCGTTGTGACCTTCGCCTGTAACAACAAGCGAGAGCACCTCTTTGTTAGGTATGTTTTTGTCGAGACGAACTGTGCGCACACCTGCGATAATCTCTTTGACGAACTCGAAATCGGCAAGGAGGGCAGCATTAATTGCACCAGCCTCAGGCATTGGGGCTACCATCACACTTTCGCCATCACGACGCTCGTCGAGCACTTGCCAAATCTCTTCGGTGATGAATGGCATGAATGGGTGGAGAAGGAGTGTGAGTTTTTCGAAGAACGCAATTGTAGAGTTGTAGGTAGCGCGGTCGATTGGTTGCTGATAAGCAGGTTTTACCATCTCGAGATACCAAGATGAGAACTCGTCCCAGAAGAGTTTGTAGACTGTCATAAGAGCCTCGCTGAGACGATATTTTGTGAAGTCGTCGTTGATCTCTTCGATAGTTTTAGAGAGTTTGCTGTCGAACCATTCGATTGCGAGGCGTGAGCTTTCAGGTTGCTCGATATCAGCCACTTCCCAACCTTTGATGAGGCGGAGGGCATTCCATATCTTGTTGTTGAAGTTACGTCCTTGTTCGCAGAGAGCTTCGTCGAAAAGGATGTCGTTGCCAGCAGGTGCTGCGAGCATCATACCCATACGCACACCGTCTGCGCCGAACTTCTCGATGAGTTCGAGTGGGTCAGGCGAGTTGCCAAGTGATTTTGACATCTTGCGACCGATTTTGTCGCGCACGATACCTGTGAAATATACGTTGCGGAAAGGCATATCGCCTTTGTATTCGTAGCCTGCCATAATCATACGAGCCACCCAGAAGAAGATGATGTCGGGACCTGTAACGAGGTCGGCTGTTGGGTAGTAGTAGTTGATTTCGTCGTTGTTAGGATTGTTGATGCCATCGAACAACGAGATTGGCCACAACCATGATGAGAACCATGTGTCGAGGCAGTCTTCGTCTTGACGAAGGTCGTTGAGTGTGAGGGCATTGTTGCCTGTTTTGGCACGTGCAGCTTCGAGAGCAGCTTCGGCTGTTTCGGCTACTACATAGCCACCTTCTGGCAAGTAGTAAGCAGGGATGCGGTGACCCCACCAGAGTTGGCGGCTGATGCACCAGTCCTTGATATTTTCGAGCCAGTGGCGATAGGTGTTTTTGTATTTAGCAGGGTAGAACTTGATGTCGTCGTTCATCACAGGAGCGAGTGC
>JAZRCE010000073.1:0-6104 GCA_045635445.1 Candidatus Aphodosoma sp. | reverse complement strand
TTCCACGCCTCGGCATGGTAGGGCATTGAGTTAAATAGCACGCCATCCATGTCGAAGAAGGCAGCCTTTATATTAAGAGAGGTGTGTTGATTTTTAGATAAATAGTTTTGTATAGCTTGTTCCATTGGTCGATTTTGTTACGGCACAATAATTCAACTACAAAGGTAATATATTTTTTTTGTTTAATGTACTTTTTTCTCTTTTTTTTTATCAATAATTTTGTTATTTGTAAAATAAGTGTTATCTTTGTGGCAAAATAATAAAAAAAACAACTTTTATGGATAGCGAAATGGTTTATAAACCAGAGGTTTCGGTCGATTGTGTCGTTTTTGGTTTTGATGGTAATCGTCTGAAAGTATTATTAGTACAGCGTAATGATAATATATCGAAAGAGGAATTAGAAGGTTATAATAATCGTAAATTACCAGGAAGTATAATTTTGCCACATGAAGATTTGGATAGTGCGGCATATCGGATTTTGGAAGAATATACTGGATTGACTAATATATATTTGCATCAATTTAAGGCGTTTGGCAATCCTCATCGTAGCACTGAAGCAGATGAGCCCTGGATGGAAAAGGTGAAACGATTGAACATTAGTCGTCTTGTGACGGTGGGGTATGTGGCTTTGATTAAGATAAGTAATCGAGTGAAGCAACAATCTAGTCAGAAAGGGCAAACTGTTTGGTTGGATATTGAGGAGTATCGGAAAGAGAGTTTGGCGTTTGACCATAAGGATATTATTGCAGATGCATTGGAAAGCATTCGTTTGAAATTGAAGTATGAACCATATCTCATGTTTGAACTTTTGCCTAAAAAGTTCACGATGACTCAGTTGCGAAATCTTCATGATAGCATTTATCAGAAGAAGAGCGATGTGCGTAACTTCCAAAAGCGCATGATGCAACTCGAAGGCATCTCAGCCTTGGCAGAAACGGAAGTTGGTGTTCCTCACCGCGCTGCTAGGTATTTTACTTATACAAAGCGAAAGAATAGGAACGATTAAATTTATAAGAAAAGACTCACTACAAACCGATGTAGTGAGTCTTTTTTTATGTCTTGTCTTATTTTTTTGTCTTTTTTGTCTTTGGTTGGCATTTTTTGCACAAACCATAGAGGTATATTGAGTGGAAACGTTTTTCGAATGTTGAAAAGGTGCGGTTTTTGATTGCACGGGAGAATTTTTGGTCTGAAAATTCTTTTATTGCACCACATGAGATGCACACTCGATGGTGATGCGTGTTGGCACGAGTTGTGGTTTCGTATTGCGCCTCATTGCCAGGAAATGGGTGGCGTACGATGATGCCAATTTTTAGGAATAGTTCGATGATGTTATAGATACTAGCACGTGAAATAGGGCTAATGTCATTTAGGTTTTGATGAAGGGTTTGGACTGTAAAATGTCCGTCTAAGGTCAGAATATACTCTAAGACACGCTCTCGTTCGTAAGAGTGTCTTAAGTTATGTTTTTTGATGTAGCTATTTAATTGTTCTAATGGACTATTCACAATTGAGAATTAAGAATTAAGAATTAAGAATTTTTTATTTCCTATTTTTTGTTCTCTATTATTTACGGTTTATAATTAGAGCGATTAAGTATTATTTGAGCATCGGGCTGTTGTAGTAGTTGTTGTATTGATACTTCTGGGTTGCGACGCATATAACTTTCGACTATTTGCCATCCGATGTAGACTGCCGCACGGCCTGGTGATTCTTGAGTGAAGGCAAGGGTGAAGGGTCCGTCTTTGATATAACGAGTTTTGTCGATCATATTTGTTGTGTATAGGTCTTTTGTGGAGATGAGTGTATTCCACATATTAGCTTCGTTTTCTTTGACCCAGTTCCATTGTTCGGGTGTATATCCCATTATTATGTGTTCGGGAGTTTCGGGCAATAGAACCGATGTGACATATAGAATTTTTCCGTGGTGAATCATGTCGGATAATAGGTTGTCGGCAACGCTGGTTGAGAATTCGGAGGAAATCCAAGCTGTTATATAGTCAGAGGCTATTTTTTGGCGACACATGTTATTGCGTTGATAGTTGTAGATACCGATATGTTCGTAGAGATGGTAATCTGTTCCTAGATAGTTGTCGATGCTGAGAGAGATGAACGATTCAGATACAACCATGCTTTGGTTTAGTCCTGAAACGTGGCTATATACTGTTGGTGTAGGGAACTGAGGTAGGAAATATCGAGCACGGCGAAATGCTGTAGTGAGGTCGTGCTCTATGTCGCTCATATCGGTGTATGTAGCTAATGCGTCGTTGTAGAGTTGTTGTACAGCCGAGTCTTTGCGGAAAAGGTTATATGTGTAGTGGGTAATTGCAGAATCGGGATGTCCAAATCGCACTATATTTTCGGTGTAAATAGGCATAATGTCGGGATATTGCTTTTGAAGTCGAGTGAATTCCTCGGCTATTTTTGTGGTGTCGATATTCCAAAAAGCGCTATCGAATCGTTCTATTTTTACTTTAAAATCAATGCCGGTAAGGTCGGCATGACGTTTCTCTCGTTTGCATGCAATTAGTGCAATTGCAAATATTATTACTGTTATATATATGTATCGTTTCATAATTGCAAAGTTACGAAAAGTTTTTGAGATGTGCAAGTGAGGGTAGCTATATAGTATGTTTATAGTATATTTATCTTATATTTATGGTATATTAAAGGTTGGGTGGGGATATGGAAAAAATAGTACTATAAATATTATAGATGAGATAGTTGTTGTAATTGAGATAATTATTTTTTTTGTTTTTTGTTAGGAAATTTTTTTGTTTGGTGAATAATGTGTAACTTTGCGGATAGATATTTTAGGTTGAATGTTAATTTAAAAAGTATATTATTATGAAGAAGATTAGTTTGTTGTTGGTTTTATTATTTACTACTTTGTTGCAAATAGGAGCAGAGGAAATAGAGCTTACTATTGATGTAGATGTACCTGGTACATTGGAGAGTAAGATTTTTGATATGAATCAGAGGCCTTTGCATGTGACAAAGCTTACATTGACAGGGACGTTGGATGAAACAGATTTTAAAGTTATGCGCGAAACGATGATATCGTTGCATACAGTTGATATTTCGGAAATCACTAATGTAGAAGGCGTTAATTTTTCTAATCATAAATGTTTGAGAAGGATATATTTGCCTAAAAAGTTAGAAGTTCTTCCTAATAATGCTTTTAGTAGTTGTTCGGCATTGGAAGATATAAATATTCCTTTGTCTGTGTCGTCTATAGGTTCTTCTGTTTTTTCGGGATGTAGTACTTTGGATTCAATAGTTATACCAAATGGAGTTGTAAGGCTTGCTGATAATTTATTTAGTGGGTGTTCTGCTCTGAAATTTGTTGATATACCAAAGAATGTTACATATATAGGTAACTCTGTATTTCAAGGGTGTAGTTCTTTGGAGGAAATATCTATTCCGAATGTTATTACTGAAATAAATAGTAGTTTGTTTTATGGATGTTTGGCTTTGAAGTCTATTGCTATTCCTCGAAAATGTGAAATAATACGTGGGAATGCTTTTGCTTATTGTTCTAATTTGGAGACTATAGTTATTCCATTAAGTGTGAAAAGTGTTAGAAATGAAGTATTTGTGAGTTGTGATAATTTGGATACAATTACATGTTTGGCAGTAATTCCTCCTCAAGCTTCAGAATTGGGAGTTGATGAATTGGAGTGTGTGCTTAAAGTGCCAACTATTGCGTATGATGATTATATTCGTCATTCGTATTGGGGAAAGTTTTATACGATAGAAACTATAGGCGTTGATTATAAGTATATTAGTGTTTCTTCAAATGATTCTACTATGGGTGTAGTGGAAGGTAGTGGATATTACATGATTGGTGAAGAAATAGAGATAGAAGCTATATCTAAAATTGGTAGGTTTGTAAAATGGGATGATGATTGCACGGATAATCCACGAATTGTAGAAATTAAGGATTCTATGGATGTAGATTATCAAGCTATATTTGAGCGTGATACGTTGATAGAAGATAGCATGTGTTTTAATTATTTTGATTTAGATAGGGAAGGTGTAACTTGTTTGGTGGGTGATGCTACAAAGTTAATATTTTCGTCGACAGGACTAGGAAAATATGGTGCGGGACCTATAGATTATGGAGAAAGTGATATGAGAAGTCGTCATACTATAAATTGGAAACAGGGAGAATACGATTCACGTACGGGTAATCGCTTGCGTACGATACCAGAAGGAAGTTTTGCTTCTGTTCGATTAGGGAATTGGGAGGTAGGAGGAGAGGCAGAAGGAATAGAATATGCCTATTTTGTTGATACAATGGGTGCAGATATTTTATTAGTGAAATATGCAGTGGTGTTGGAGGCTCCTGGCCATGGTTTTACTATGGACCCATACTTTAATTTAGAAATCTTGGGCGAAGATGGCAAACCTATTGGTGGCCGTTGTGGTGAATTTGACTTTTCTCCAGCAAATAGCAGTATTAAATGGAATGTATATAATAATTTTGTTTGGAAAGATTGGACTTCTATTGGATTGGATTTGTCTAGATATCATGGTCAAATGGTAAAAATCCGTTTTACAACCCGTGATTGTACTTCTAGTGGTCATGCAGGGTATGCATATTTCACCATTGATTGTATGGATAGCGAAATTAAGCAGACTATTTGGGAGGAAGAAGAATTGGTTAAATTTGAGGCTCCAGAAGGATTTAAGTATGTTTGGACAAATAGTGTTAATCGTGATTCTGTTATTTCTACAGAACAATCGATTGTTGTGAAATATCCTAATGTATATACGTATTATTGTGAGGTGAAAAATATAGAAGAGTTGGGTTGTAGTTTTGTGTTAGAAACTAAAATACCTTGTATTGGAGTTGAAAATACTTATATTATTTCTGATACTATTTGTTGGGGTGAATTTCTTATTTTTGATGATACTCTTAGAGTAATATCTGGCACTTATATTGATACGCTTGTTGCTTCTAATGGATGTGATAGTATTGTTACATTAGATTTAACTGTCTTGCCAAAAATGGAGACGTATTTGTATGATACAATCTATGAAAATCAATTGCCTTATACCTTTGCGGAGATGGAGATTATGGAATCGGGTGAGTATGAAGTGATATTTGAAAGTGAACATGGTTGTGATTCTGTTGTTATTTTAAATCTTTATATAGAAGAGGGTAATGCTATAGAAGATTTGAATACTATTTCTTTGGTTATTGTCCCTAATCCGATTGGATCGGATGAAAATGCTGTTGTTAAATATGAATGGAGTGTTGAGGAGCAAGATGGATTGATGGTTGAGATTATAAATTCGTTAGGACAGAGGGTTGATGTGTTTGAACCAAAATCGTATCCGATTGTTTTGCCGAGAGTTGGTGGCGCGGGTATTTATTATGTGCGTATAACAACGGGTGTGGGTAGTGTTTATGTGGGAAAATTAATTGTAGAAGATAGATAGTTGAATTTTGGGGATTATAAAAAAGGCTGATTGTAATAATCAGCCTTTTTGTTTTATTTAGAAGTTTATTGTAATCCCTGTATGCACATTAATTCCTGCTTGGGCGTAGTACCATGGGGTGTGGAGTTGGTTTTCGGGGAGATAGTTGCCGTTAGCGTCAGCCCCCTCGAAGTAGCCATAGACACCGCCATTTGATTCGTAACGGGTGTTGAATAGGTTGTTTAATAGGATGTGGAAAGATATATTTTTGATGGTTTTTGTTTGGTTTTCTTTATTAAAGTCTAAGGTATAGGCAAGTCGCAAGTTGCTGATGCAGTAGTCGTCGAGCATGGCGTGGGGGTTGTTGGTGTTGTCGAGATATTGTTTGCCTACGTAGTTGGTGAGTAGGTTGGCTTGGAAGCCTTTGTGGTCGAATTGGATGTTGCTACCAGCAATGACGTTTGGCGAGAACGATATGTTGGTAGTGCCGTAGTTGACAAGCACTTGACCACCGTGTTCTGCTACTACGGGGTCGTTCCAGTCGGCATACCAATCGTCTGCCCAATCGCTGAAGTTGATGATTTTGTTCATCGAGAGGGTGGCATTCACGTCCCAACGCAACCATTTAGTAATTTCCACACCAGCAGTGAGTTCGACGCCCATACGATAGCTGCGGT
>JAZRCE010000072.1:0-3876 GCA_045635445.1 Candidatus Aphodosoma sp. | reverse complement strand
AGAGTCTCGATCAAATTCTGTTCGCGTTTGCCCACCACTTGGTCGAGCAAATTGTTGATAGCCGACGACACCTCTTGATTCTTGCCCGTAGTTTTGAGTTTATATCCAAATCGCTTAATGAACGTGCTAAAGTTCTCCAACTTGTCGGGGTTAGGCACGTCGTGCACGCGATATACGAATGTTTTAGGTTTCGCTTTCGCACCTTTCACCCCTTTAGGTTTGCCGATATGAGCAGCTACAGTTTTGTTAGCCAACAACATAAACTCCTCAATCAATTTATTAGCCTCTTTTGCCTCTTTGAAATATACGCTTAGCGGTTTGCCTTTTTCGTCAATCTCGAATCTCACCTCTACGCGGTCGAACGCAATTGCACCTTTGGCAAATCTCTTCACTCTCAATATTTTTGCCAACTCGTTCAACTTCAACATCTCAGTGGCAAAGTCGCCTTCGCTCGACTCAATTATCGCTTGAGCCTCTTCGTATGTGAATCGGCGATTAGAGTTGATGACAGTGCGGCAGATTTCATAATTTTTAATCTCAGCAAACTCATCCAATTGGAATACAACCGAATAAGCCAACTTATCTTCATTTGGGCGCAACGAGCAGATGTTGTTGCACAAACGTTCAGGCAACATAGGTATTGTTCTATCCACCAAATAGATAGAAGTAGCACGTTTATAAGCCTCTTTTTCTATGATAGAATCAGGCGTTACATAGTGAGTTACGTCGGCAATGTGCACACCAACCTCCCATAGACCCGACTCTAATTTTCTGATTGACAACGCATCGTCGAAGTCTTTTGCATCGCGTGGGTCAATTGTGAAAGTCACCACATCGCGCATGTCGCGACGGCGTGCAATTTCGTCTGCCGTAATCACATCCGATATCTCATTTGCAGCATATTCCACCTCTTGAGGATATGAGTATGGCAATCCGAATTCAGCCAAAATAGCATGCATTTCGGCATCGTTGTTGCCCACATCGCCAAGCACAACCACAATCTCGCCAATTGGATTCTTGTCCTTTTCGGTCCACTCCACAATTTTGCCTATACAGCGTTGTCCATTCTTGCCTCCACCCAATTTGTCGAGAGGGATGAATATGTCGTGAGTCAATATTTTTTTGTCGATATTGAGGAAAGCAAACGAATGTTTAACTTCCAGTATGCCAACAAATTCGGTCTTTTTGCGTTCAAGCACAGTAATCACTTCTCCCTCTTGCTCTTTGCCTTTGCGGCGAGGGAATAGCATCACCTCTACTCGGTCGCCATTTAGAGCGCAACCCATCGAGCGTTCAGCAATCCACACACGTTCACCTCCATCTTCTGGCACCAAATAGGTTTTTTTAGCCACAGTTTCGCGGTCGAGCACCCCAACCACAGTTTTGCGGCGCATATTGGCTTTGTATTTGCCTGCACTGATGCGTTGTATTTTGCCCGCAGTTTCTAAGTCGAATAGGGCATCAACAACTCGTTCTTTCATCACCGACTTCTTCAATCCCAAAGCGGCAGCAACCTGTTTGTAGTTAAATGGCTTGGTCGGATTTTCATTGAAGAAGTTCAACACATCTTGAGTAATCGCTTCTTTGGTGAAACGACGTTTTTCCGGTTTTTTCTCCTTTTCTGTTTTCATAGTTTTTTGTTTTTGATGCAATTTAAAATAGTTTGTTCGGTTTTTTCACTTGTTGAGTTCTTTTTGAGGGATTACAATTTCAATAAATCCTATTTGTGGTTCTGCTATTTCATAAGGGTTGAATGTATAAATAATTGTTGAATCAATTATGGCAAAGTTGCTATTAGGACGTACTCTGTTAATATTAATTTCTATTTCATTTAAGTTGGCCATTTCTTTTGCCTTGTGTCGTAATAATTTGCGTATTATAGATATTTGTTGACTAGAGAATATTTCATTTTCTGATATGTGGCGACCTGTTTGAGTGTCCAATACATAGTAGTTGCATGTTGTCATAAATTCATTTTTGCTTGGCGTTGTCCCTGTAGTCATAATACGTCTGTATGTTATATATTTTTCATTATGGAACATGATTTTACCATTTATGTTGGTATATAATTTAGCATTTTCAATTTCTTCTTCTGTTGTTTTGATGAAAGTTTCGATAGTTGATAGTGCATATTTGTCGAGTACTTTTTTATTTCGATATTTTATAAAATCTTTTCCAAGTACTATTGCAATAATGCTATCTCTAATATTTTGTGAAATATGAGGTTCGATTGATGGGGTTAATAGTTCTATCTCTGCCTCAAGAGTTAATTCAATATTTTTTTCTTTGTTGATAAAGGTTTTATTTTTTTCAAGTTTTAAATCATTTGATGAGCATGCAGAAAGTAAAAATGGAATTAAGTACCAAAGTAAATTTTTCATATTATAAATTATTGAGAAGCAAAAAATGGTCCATAAAGAATTAATATGCAAAGATACTCATTTTTGTTGATAAAACAAAAAATATTTGGGTAACATTTTTATGTTGTGGATATATTAAAAACAAAAAGAAAACACCATATTTAATATAGCGTTTTCTTTTTGTGAGATAGTGTCTTGTATTATTTACGGAGACTCAATTCTTTGATGATTGCACGGTAAGGTTCGATATCAATTTTTTTAAATAGTTGAGCATGCTACGACGTTTACTAACCAACATACTCAAAGCATATCTTTGATGAGCATAGATTGTACTTTGCAGAACGCAACAATACCTATGCTACACTGATATTCGGGGCAATTAGGGTTCCCGAATTGAGTAGTTAGACGATTTATGACCTCTTGTACAATGGCTTTAGCTTCGGCTTTGTTTTAGTGTGATTTGCCATAGTCGTAATAGTTATTGATGTGACGTAGAACGACTTTTTTTGTCTTGGTCGTCGACCGAAGGGAGTAATTCATAATTATTCGTTTAATGGTTATGATAAAAAAATAGAGATGCGTAATGTTGGCATCTCTATTTTTTTGTGTATGTAAGAAATTTTACTGCTGATAGAATTAACATTGGTCCTAATCCAGAATAGAAACAAGCGATGAAGGCAAAAGGAATGTTTGGTATGTATCTGAGTGATATGCCTAAACCCATCATGAATATAAGAAGAAACCAGCCACGAGGGGGGAATGTTTGTAGTAGGTTGTTTCGCTCTGGGAGATTTATTATTCTGTCGGAGTAGCGATTGACTATCTTTCGGAATATGAAGAAGAATGAGGTTAATACGAAAAGAGTAATGAGCAAAAGCCACCAAAGGTCAGATTTTGGTTGAGCGAGATATGCCGATATGCCTTTGATGGTTAATGAGATGCCAGGTATTCCCCAAATAATTGCTGCTGTTATTAACAGGTGGATTCTTTTCATTGATATTTGGTGAAGTGATTTTTAAAAGGTTTTTATTAGTTTGTTAAGATAGATTATAAAGTTGCATGGCGTGTTAGATGGTTATAAAAAAAGAAGCCACGTGAAGAGGCTTCTTTTTTTGTTTCTTTTGTGCTTTGTAGAATTAACGGCGGAGGCCCAATTCTTTAACGATAGCACGGTAGCGTTCGATGTCAACTTGTTTCAAGTAGTCGAGCATACGACGACGTTTACCTACCAACATACGCAAAGCACGTTCAGTGCTATAATCTTTACGATTTGATTGAAGGTGTTCTGTCAAACGAGCGATACGGAAAGAGAACAACGCAATTTGAGATTCAGGAGAACCTGTGTCAGTTGTAGATTTACCGTATTTACCAAAAATTTCTTGTTTTTTTTCTGCGTCTAAGTACATACAGATAAAGTTTATTGGTTAATAATTAGTTACTTAAGAGCTTTCACTCCGTGAAGCACTTCTGGACTGCAAAGTTATAATAAATATTTGGATTGTGCAAGAGTTTGCGT
>JAZRCE010000071.1:0-14056 GCA_045635445.1 Candidatus Aphodosoma sp. | reverse complement strand
TTGTCGAATATTATAACCTTGACATTTAGCTACACTATTCAAAACTGCTAATTTATCATCTGCTTCATCGAGAATATATGCCAAACACATTCGCTCAGGATATCTCTTTTTGCAACTATTGATATGACTCATATAATGCTTGGTGTCAACCAACATTGTAGGGTCGAGAACATGCACTGCATCAACTCCTAAATAGTTACGACAGAGCTCCACCCCTGAATCTTCACGCACCGAAACGGCATCAAATTTCTTTATCAACTCACGACAAACAACTGTCTGCTCATCGCTATATTCGCTCCAATCGGCAACACCAAACGATGCAGCATAGGCAATACGACGAACATCCCAATCCTTTGCAAAACCTAAATAAGCATCTGCAATATTCTCAATATAAACAGGTCGCCAAATCTGGTCGCTACCCACAATTAACACATCAACATCATCCTCTTTCAATTGTTCCAAAGAATCTATTGGGAATATTTGTATATTCGATTTTGCAAACTTACTAATTTTTTTATATGCTTGATTATATCTAAAACTGAAATCAAAAAAAACATCTATCTCTCTACGTCCTAACCATTTCAGTTTACACAAAAAACGCCAAAAATAGGTTTTTATTGGTAATAATTTGAATTTATACGGCATCCACTCAATATAAACCGCATCATGCCCCATATCTTGCAAAACGCGCTGTAAAGCATACGCCTGCAAAATACCCCCATAATTGAGATGCAACAGATGTGTATATACCCCTATTCGCATAAAAATTTACTTTTTCAACACACTTTTTATCATTTTAACTCCCGACTCTCCAACAACTTTTTTTACAACTCCAACTAACTCTCTTTTTATTAAAGTTTTTGTATCTATAGGATCAACAACAATATTACTCATCAATCTAAGTGCTTCACTCTCATCTTCATGATTAGTAAACACCTCAAAAATCATTGGTTTATCAGTTAGATTAGAGCATGTAAATCTATCTAAATTAGCCAAAAACTCATCTTTATTCGAAGCTGTTAAATATTCAAAATCTAAATCTTCAGCATAATGTTTAACCAACAATGGCGATTTGTTACCAAAATGACCACCTGCCGCAATATAAGCATCTGCATCATTCCCAAATGCAGCCCCAGGATGATTATAGTTTCTAAATTCTGTACCTTTGCCATTATTTACTAATAAAATCCGAACATTACGCCCAACATGCCTATTCCCGACAACATTCATATCATAGAAAAATGCTAAATCTCCTACAACTAAAAAATGTAATTGATTTTTATTTGCCAATGAAGAACCTATAAATGTCGAAACTATACCATCAATACCAAACCCTCCTGTATTACAAAAAGACTCTACATCAGACGACAACTCAAAAAAATTCCAATTACGCAATGTGTTTAAAATACCTAAATGCAAAACACTATTACTTGGAATTCTATGTGTTGCTTGTTGCGCTATCCACGTATTTGAAAATGGTAAATCTGGAATTTGAGACTTTATATATTCATATAAATCCCTACTTTCAGTAATAAATTTATCTTTTACATCATAGATCTTAGGAGTGTATTTTTCAAAAAACATCTCCTCTGGCATTTCAAACACACACACCAATTTTCGCCAATGATCCTTAATATGTCCATCTTCACTCACTCGCCAAACTTGATTAGCTCTAATACACATTCCTTCATAATCACCCGAGACTTCACCTATATGTATCAATAAATCAACTTTTGACAAATCAAAAGAACTTTTTTGACTATTTATTAAGGCCATTTGAATACGATATCTACCATAATATCCACTCGTATGGTCACAAAAAACGACTGCATCATGTGCCGCACAAAAAGAATCAATAGCTTTTACTTGATTACTAGTGAATCTATTATGTGCTCCAACAAAAATTGCTATCTTACCCAATGGTAAAGATGGATATTCATCAAACAAAGTAATTCGACGTATAACTCTTTCTTGTGGTAACTCTTTTACTGAATAATCACGACTATATTGTGTTGTGAAATTTAAATGAACAGGGCCTCCTCCATGATGTCTTAACTCCAACAACGCTCTATTTATTTTCACATTAGCATCCCAAGCTTTGTTCTCATTATCAGACACATCAATATGTTCACTTAATATATATGTATCAGCAATTTGCACACTTCTATCTATAACCTGAGGGACAAGATGTCCTACTCTTACAATATCTTGTGTACTTGTAACTGCTAATATTGGTAACTTACGATAATATGCCTCAGTCATTGCCGGAATATAATTTCTTGATGCAGTTGCTCCCGTACAAGATAAAACTACAGGTTCACCGCTCTCTGCAGCTAAACCACATGCCATATATGCAGCTGAACGCTCATCTACTGACGAATATATCTCAAACCAAGAATCATACATCATAGATGCAACTAATGATAAATTAGTTGTTCCTGGTGAAGCCACAACTTTTCGTATGTTATGTGCCTTTAATAAAGATATTAATATCTGTACATTACGCTCATTTGAATAATATCTCTCTCCCATAATTACCTCCAATGTGCATTTACTGATTTACTTTCATTACAAACTAATATCTGCCCAGACAAACATTTCGATACATCTGACAATAAAAAGCAAGCTACTTCTGCTACTTCCTCAGGCAAATAAACTCTTTCGTTCGCATTATACGAAACATATAAATTTTCATCAGATTTAAATCCTGTCATATCTGACGTTGTAACTCCTGGTGCTATTGCATTTACCCTAATTCCTTTCTTTATTACCCTATATGCTAATCCCTGAACCAAACTATTTACAGCCGATTTTGTTAATCCATAAGGCAAATCATCAACATAGAAGCCTCGCTCTGAAGAAACAAATAATATACTTCCATTAGATTGATTATTCTTCTCAAAATATTCTATAAATTTTTGAGCAAGAAAATACCCTCCACGCAAATTTGTATTAATTTGTGCATCAAATTGCTCTTGTGTAACATTCATTATATTACCTTCATGAAGTGAAATTCCTGCATTATTAACCAAACAATCAACTCCTCCTAAAATATTAAATGACTCTTTCATAAAAGAATCAAATTCACTTGCATCTTGTACATCTAAACACAAATATTTACACCCCAGTTCAATCGCACTATTTTTTAATGTCGCTTCATCTCTGCCTGATATCAAAACTTGAGCTCCCTCGGATATAAATCGTTTTGCCATAGATAAACCTAAACCTCTACCACCACCTGTTATAATAATTTTCTTTCCTTTTAATCTCTCATTTGGCAAAGAATAAGTAATATCAGCTGTAATATTCTTTACTTCTGTCGGTCCATTTTTCATATATCGCAAAAAACGAACTATGTAACTAACTAACCCCATATTCTCATCTTTTTTAAAATTGTTTTTACCATATTTAAGAAATATTCTCTTTCTCCTTGTGTCAATCCAAAACAATAAATAACAAATATAGTATTAACTACAACTAATGGTATTGAATACAATAAACGCCAATACGATTCAACTGTAAATATATGAATTAACAACGGAACTATTGAAACTAATAATGAGATATAAAAAACCTTAACAATAACTTCTTTAAAATATAATTTTACATCTAAACTAATGATTGTTTTTGCTAAATACATTCTGACAAAAATCAAAAACAAATAGACTAAACAGAAGATAACATATGTTGATTCTACTGGTAAACCTAACTTAAATGCTATATATGTAAAAGGGAAAACCCATAAACCACATAATGTAATAATAATCTGATATCTTCTTATATTCCCACTCGCAAAAATTGCAGTCAAAAGAGAACTCCCAATAGTGATAATTAAAGAAGATATTAAACTCAAACGAACAAAAATAGCAGTATATTCAGGTGGTGTGCCTAACCACAGTTTCAAAATAGAATTAATTTCAAGAAATATTGGAACAATCAATAATATAGATAAATAAGAACTAAATACAGCTGTACGCCTAACTAACATATGCATATATTCATGCTCATTAGATGCATAAGTTTTGGTTATTTGTGGATTTACTGCTGTTGTAAAATTAGACGTAAACTGACCTACTACGCTATCAATTTGAGTTGCTATACCTCGTGCCGCATTAAAGGATACTCCAAAAAATATATTTATCAACATATTAACACCTTGCGTGTTGAAAATATATGCCGTATTACCAAAGAAATTCCAAAAGGAAAACGAAAACATCTCCTTAAAAATCGACTTATTCCAAACAAATTGATATTCGCTCTCGGGGAAATTGCGTCGGCAATATATCCAATAGATGACTTGCTTAATAACAGAAGGAATAAGAGAAATGACTGCTAAAAGAATAAGTTTATCGCCTCCGTAGTAGTAGATAGAGGCTATAATAATCAATTTGGTTATAGCATCATAAATAGTAAACCAAGCAAAGGCTGACATGCGCTCATAGGCATAGATGAGCGAATTGTAAGGGACAGAAAAGAGAGAAATAGCAAAACCAATTGTTGAACATTGCAACACCCAATTGGCTGCATAGAGTCGATCGGGCGGAATATTCATCCTATTGTTAAGAAACCAAACGCCTACGATCTCTATAGCTAAAACTACTACTATGGCTAATATGACATGAATATTAACTGCTGTGGAGAAAACACGCTTTTGTTCATCAAAATCGCCCTTACCTAACGAAAATGTGATGAAACGCCCTGTTGCAGATGTCAATGAACTCGACAACAACGAAAACATCGACACTAAACCGCCCACTACGTTGTTGATACCATAGTCGTCGACCCCCAACGCATTAAGCGTAATGCCCGCCGTGAAGAAGCTAATAAGCATCATCACAAACATCCGCACATACAACACCATTGTGTTCTTTGCTATACGTCGATTATTTTCGGATATATTTGACATTTTGTTTTTTTATCTCTCACAGAATTATCTTTCTCTCCCACAGATATCTTTTGTTTCTCACGGAACACTCGGAAGACACGGAACTGACGCTTCGTGTGCCATTCGGATTTTTTTCTCCCACAGATAACACAGATAACTCTGATTTTTCTTCCTCTCTTTTTTTGATGCGCTGTTGCTGCGCAGGACGCGCTACAGATAACACAGATTTTTTATCGCTTCGCTCAAATACTAGCGGTTACTGCTGCGTGAGGCATCTCCGAATTCAGGATTAGCTCTCTCAGCAAGTTACCGGCAAGTTAAATTACAACAAACATTTACTGATTATCAATATATTATCATTTTTTAAACCTGTTACCAGCAAGTTACCGGCAAGTTAAATTTCACAACTATAATAAATATTCTAAATAATTGTCAGGGGTCACGACAGATTCGTGGACTAATCTCTATTCAACAACCAATCTACTGCTCTAATGCATTTGATGGTGTAGCCATCGACTTCGAGAGTGCGCGACTCACCATTCATCATAATCAATGTTAGTTGATGACAACCTGTCTGCTTAGCTCCTTTGACTAACCCTCCTACCTCGCGATTATACAACTTGGTAGTTGGTGCAGAGAAATCGTAGGTGACTTGTATCAACTCTTTTATCTTACTTTGCTCTACAACTACAAAATCGACTTCGTAAGATTTGTTTTGTCGCAAATAAAAGAGTTGCTGATATGAGCTATCTAACCTACGCAAGAGCTCAATGGCTACAACATTCTCTAATCGCCAGCCATAATTGTCGGGCTGCAACACGACTTCATGATTGGTGATAAATGCTGGGTCGATAGCGTAGCTCTTACGCATCTGTTGGCGCTCGCGAGACTTAAATGAATATTTTGGTATGGCACACAACAAATAGGCATTTACTAAATAAGAATAATAGTTCTTTGCTGTGTGTATCGAATTCAACTGATATGTCTTGGCTATTTGTGCGTAAGATATTTCTTGACAAAACAAATCGAGCAAACCATTGGCTATGTCTGACAATGTTTGCTTATGTCGCACTTTGTAGCGTTGGCAAATGTCTTTGTTGATTATGGCATTAAGCAATGATAATGTGTACTTACGACTATTATCCAAACCTATTATCTCAGGGAATCCCCCTCTGAATAGATATTCATCTAATGCTCGCAATCGTAATGCCTCATCTTTGGTGGTCTTGCCTGCTACTTTAATGTTGTTTATTGTGCAATATTCTAAAAATGAAAATGGATATAGTTCTATTTGATTGTAACGCCCAGTTAGGTGTGTTGCCAACTCGCCACTCAACAAATTGGCATTACTGCCTGTGATAATTAGTCGTATGCCTAAACGTAACAAGCGATTGACGAATAGATGCCACCCTTCGATGTTTTGTATCTCATCTAAAAATAGATGCGTAAACTCGCCATAAACTCGATAAAGATTCTCTAATAACGTATCTAAATCGCTTTTCTTGATGTCGACAAGATTTTCATCATCAAAATTGACATAGGCGTATTGCACCTTGCTCTGCAACAATACTTTCTGACATAATGTGGACTTACCACTACGACGAACTCCTATGACTATCTGCGCTAATTTGCTATCTAAGTCTATCTGCTGCTCTTCTACGCGAGTGCATAGTTTGGAGATGTCGAGTGCCTCTATTTCGGCGCGTTGATTGAATAATATCTTCTGTAAATCCATGTTTTTAGTGCATTTTTTTATCAATTTCTACTGTTTTTTCTCTTTTTTCGGTGCAAATATACTACTTTTTTTTGATAAACTGCACAAAATGGAAAGTTTTTCGATCCTAAACTGCACAAAATAGAAAGTTTTTACCCCTCCAAACTGCACAAAATGGAAAGTTTTTATAGTCGTCCGTCAACTATTTCGCGTGGGAGGATGCCTTTGACGTCGAAGATGACGTGGTTGGCTTTGAGTTGTGATGGGAGATCGAGCCCGCGGAACTCATTGTGGGCTACGGCAAGGATGGCGGCATCGTATTCGCCCTCTGCTGGCAACTGATTGACTACCTCAACGCCATACTCATGACGCGCTACGTCGGGATTTGCCCATGGGTCGTAGATGGTGACGTTAACTCGATATTCGCTAAGGGTGCGGATGATATCGATCACTTTGGTGTTGCGCACGTCGGGACAGTTCTCTTTGAATGTAATACCTAACATCAATATGTTGGAATCGAGCACGGCAATGCCTTTCTTCAACATGAGCTTGATTACTTGCTCGGCTACGTACTCGCCCATGCCGTCGTTCATACGACGCCCTGCTAGAATAATCTCGGGATTGTAGCCATGACGTTGTGCACACTGTGCTAGATAATAGGGGTCTACTCCTATACAGTGCCCTCCTACCAACCCTGGTTGGAATGGCAAGAAGTTCCATTTGGTGCTTGCTGCATCTAGCACGTCGCGTGTGTCGATGCCCATCTTGTTGAATATACGCGATAGCTCGTTGACAAAAGCGATGTTGATGTCGCGTTGCGAATTCTCTATCACTTTGGCTGCCTCAGCTACACGAATGGTTGGTGCTAAATGGGTGCCGGCTGTGATAACCGACGAATAAACTGCATCGACAAGACGGCCTATCTCGGGTGTTGAACCTGAGGTGACTTTTTTGATCTTTTCTACTGTGTGGAGCTTGTCGCCTGGATTGATGCGCTCTGGCGAATAGCCTGCAAAGAAATCGACATTGAACTTCAAGCCCGACACGCGCTCAACTACTGGAAGGCATTCGTCTTCGGTAACGCCTGGATAAACGGTCGATTCATACACCACTATGTCGCCCTTTGATATAACTTTGCCTATTGTGGTGCTGGCTCCGTAAAGCGGCGTAAGATCGGGATTGCAGTTTTCATCGACTGGCGTTGGCACTGCTACTACATAGAAATTGCAGTCGCGAATTTGCTCAATGTCGGACGTACATATGAATCCGTGATTGTTGATAGCATCTTGCAACAACTCATCGCTCACCTCGAGGGTGGCATCGTGGCCTGCCATAAGGGCTGCACAACGAGCAGCGTTCATGTCGAATCCTACTGTTTTATACTTGGTTGAAAATAATCGTGCTAGGGGCAATCCTACATAGCCCAAACCAATTACTGCTATTTTTATCTCTTTTAATTCCATATTTTATACTGTTTTTTGTTTTTATCTCTTTTCTTTGTGATGTAGTATGTAATTAACATATTAACTCCGCCATACAAGCCTAAATTCATCAACAAGAGTATATGTACTTCTATGAATTGCGATATCCACAAATTGCACAACGAACAAATCAATGAACTAAACAAAAGGGTTACCATCGTTGTGCGCGAATCTAATCCTAATGCTAACAACTTGTGATGTATGTGGTTGTTGTCGGGCATAAACGGATTTTTGCCTGTGCGCAATCGATGGAAAAAGACTCTAATCACATCGAGACATGGCACCATGAGTGGCGCAAAGGCTACTACCAATGGATGATAGGACCAAACTATACCCGATGCTGGTATTGTGACTATCTTGATACTCAACAACGAAAGTATAAATCCTATGGTCAACGACCCTGTGTCGCCCATAAATATCTTTTGCTGTTTCTCGACCTTACCAAAAACGTTGTAATAAAAGAATGTAATAAGAACCCCACAGGTGACAAATGCTAACAATGCGTAGGAATAGAGATGAATGCCCCAAAACGTAATGCCATAATAGAAACATGCCACTGCACTCAACCCTGATGCTAACCCATCTAGTCCGTCGATCATATTGATTGCATTGATTATAAACACTACTAACACCACTGCCAACACCCCTCCTACATACTCATTCAAACTCTCTATGCCCAAAAATCCATAGAAATTGCGAAACCAGACTCCCGACATCACAAGTCCTATGGCACTTATTATCTGAACTATAAATTTAGCCCTATAACGCACACCTATCAAATCATCGGCTATGCCTACCAAATAGAGCAAAATAATTCCACACATCGCTGCACCAAATACGCCTACGTTATACGACATATCGGACATGACCCCATAATACCCCAACCAAAGATTGAAACACAACAACAAGGCTATAGTGAAAAGTATTATAGGCGTAAATACCAATCCCCCTAAACGTGGTATGGGTACACGATGAATCTTTCGCTCGTCTAATTCGTCGAACAACCTTTTGCGAAAGGCTATCAACAACACTTGAGGTATCAATATACCCGACATGAAGGCACTAACCAAAAACCCGCTCAATAAGTTTATAATCCAATACTGCATAATCCACCTAATATAATTATCTTGCTACAGTTGGTGCTAGCCGAGAGCAGAATGAAAATTTTATTTTTAATTATGCCGAGGCGAAGCCCAACTTCGCAGTTGCAATCGTAACTGCAAATTTACTATATTTTTTTTATATAGACAAATGTTTGTTTTTTTTAACTATAAAAAAAGCGTCACTTATAAAATGACGCTTTGGCTATATGTTGAACCATCGGATAGTTCGAACCGCAAGAAGTAGAGTCCTCGTGGCACGGAACCGAAATTGAGCGTGGTTTCGCCCTCGTAGTAGTGGTCGGACTCGATTAGTTGTCCCGACATACTGTAGATATGATAGCAACCTGATCGCTTACTGTTAAATCTAACCCGATTCTGTCCTTCGAAACTGATGAGAACTGGAACTTCGCTCTTTTGTTGGTGGATATTATCGACTATCGATAGCGGACAGGTTGGGATGGCATAGTCCTCGCCTTCGCGTGTGAGATATACCTCAATGATATCGCCTGGTTGCATCTGGTCGGGCAAATAGAGGTAGGAACGGTCGGCCTGCTCGACTATCTGACCGTTGCGATGCCACTCATAGGAGCTGAATCGGTAGCCTCCATTTTTATTCTCGTTGAAAAGGGCTACTACGTCGTTCCACTTCTGCTCGAAAATCCACGATGGATAGCGTATGAGCAATGGCATGGTGTAGCGATAGAGGGTGTCGTTGCACACGTCGTTCTTAATCTCTATGACTACGGTGTAGTTGTCGGGACGAACATACTGATAGGGGGCTTCGACTGAATGGGGCAAGTAGTCGTAGATATGCCCATCGTATGGCCGATCGATAACATCGACAAAGCCTTGCGATTTGGCTTTGGTGTCGTAGTAGAGACTATAGCTGACGGGCTCGGGTCCGCGATAGGTGTAGTTGACCATATAAATTCCGTCGTCGGCACAGACCGATTCGGCTGTGGCTTTGACTATCGACGTTGGATGAACTACCTCTAACACCAACGTGCGGATGCCACAATGAACGGAGTCGATGGCTATCGTGTCGTGATAAATGCCTGATTGGGTGATGATATGACTACCAAAATGGATGGTGTCGTTGATGCATATCTGCATGTAGGTGGTGTCGGCCCTATGTGTTGGCAATACGTTGAGTTTCAACCGATAGATGCTGTCGCAGCCGTTGCCTGTGGAGAGGGTGTCGTAATAGATGCCTGCGTGACGGAGTTTTTTGCCTCGGAAATTGTAGCTCTCTACGTCGCAAATGGTGGCTTCGCTCGCGATGATATAGGCTGGCACTAGGTTGAGTATCAACTCGTGGATGCTATCGCAGCCTTGTGTGCTGATGAGGGTGTCGGCATAGATGCCCGACTTGGTGAGAATTTCGCCTCGGAAGTTGTATTGGTCGCCTTTGCAGATAAAAGCATATTCGCGAAACTTGTAGGTGCTATTGACCGTAAGGTCTAACGTGTGAACCTCGAGGCACTTGCCACTACGAATGGTGTCGGTATAACGACCCGACTCGGTGAGATAACGCCCATTGAAGTCGAAATAGTCGCCTGCACAGATGTTTTTGTTGAGATGGATGTGTCGCTCAATGCCTACTACGTCGATTGTCTGACTACTTGCATCAACGCATTTGCCGCCTTGCAAATAGGCGCGCAACGTGATGGTATAGCGCCCACTGCGAGCATAAAACACCGATAGCTCAGAGTCGGTGGCTGGCAACACCCTGCCGTCGCCAAGATCCCACACGGCACTGTCGCACGCTTCGTAGTGCTTCTTAGGGTTGATGCCATCGTTGGAGATGAAACTTGTGTTGCGCAAGAAGAGGGTGTCGGCACAACCGCGCGAAAGGTTATACTCAAATCTTGCTACTGGATAGAGCGGCTCGGCAATGAAATGTATTGTGAAAAAACAATACTCCTTGCCAATTTGCGACAATGTGCAGATGTATTCGGTGAAATCCATAGGCGCATCGAACGTCTGATCGGTCGATAGCACGTTGAGTGGTTTGTCGGCTCTTGCCCACTTGTAATTGAAACCTGCTGGCGCTACATACGTATTGCTGCCTGCCGATCCACACTGAGTGGACTGGATGCTGCACGACATGAAATCGAGCGTGAAATAGGCATAGCCATAGTGTCCTTTCTCGGCACAATCGCGATTGGTGAGGCGAACCTGTATGCGTCTGCCTACATAATTGCTCAAATCAAGACCTACGGTGGTCCAATCTTTCCACATCGTATCGGTGCCTTGCCACCCTAGTTCGTCGCTCGCCACAAAATCGAATGCTCCACACAAATAATCGAGATTTTTGCCACTCGAATCGAGTATGTCAAGCGAAAATCGTGGCTGACGTGTGGCTGAATGGTCGGGATTCTGCATCACTGCGGCATAACTCAACAAGAGGATTGAGCTCTCTTCGGTGACCAAAATGTCGTAGATAATTGCTTCGCCCTCTGCGCCTACTGCACTATTACCTAATCGAACCGAACGCGTTGCTCCCGAAGGCATCAACTGCAAACTCGGAATTATGCTATCAAATCCCTGCTTTGTAATGACTGTGTGACGACCTGGTACTACTCCTTCACTTGAATAAGGTTGGTAATAACCTCCTGTAGTGCAGGTGACATACGACGAATCGAGCGCCGTAAAGTCAAATCCTTGCGCCATCATCGAGATAGTCGCAAACATAATACTGAATAAAATAAACAATCTACACCTCATAATCATATACTTTTTATCGTTTACAAGTTCGACAGGTTATTGTGGCTAAGGTATATGTCAACCTAATGCCGACCATAAACGGCTGTGTTCGCGTATTGTAATTGCTATTCGATAAGTAGTAAAGCTTATTATCTATCTTGGCTGGGTTACTTGCATTTGACACATAGAGCTCTTGTGACTCATATTGCCTACGCATAACATTGCTAATTCCATACTCGAAATAACTAGAAAGTCTGAACAATGCGTGACGTTTACGCACTCGTTGATAACCTCTATGATTGTCGTACAACGAATAGCCAACCTCTAAACATAGTGCCGCTTTGTGCCTATTCACCACATTTGTGATATTGTCACGAACATAACTCTCGTAATCACAATAAAAATGGTTTGGCATATCTTCAAAATCTTCGATATAATCATTGTAGGTGGCAGATATCGAATATCGCAAACGATTATGCCCTATGCCTAAAATATTAATCGAATACTTAAACCCTAACCCAACCGAAAATCCTCTATGATGATGATACCCCAACATCACTGGAAAACCTATATAAAGCAGATCCTGACGGTCGTACCACGAATCTTTGTTGAAATGATAAGTAACCTCATCGCCCTCAGTATCTATGATTCGCTTATCGCTAAAGTCATCCGTAATAGTCATATAAGAACTCAACATCTGCATCTCTGCCCCAACTTCGAACCAAACCGAAGGTGACATGAACGAATATCCTAACCCTGCTATAGATCCAAATCCGCCCTTCGCCTCTGTATTCTCAAATTTATCAAAAATAATAGAATAGGCAGGTGTGATATTAGTATAAAAATAATGATGCGTATTGCGGTTGAGTCGAGAACGACTCACCTTGGCAAATAGCGCGTTGGTCGACAAAAACAGACATAAAATAATATATATGTATATCGTACGCTTTAACATAAAAACTACTATTAGTTCAACTTCATCTTTAATACATCAAATAGTGTGCTAGCCATGAGCAAAAAGAAAATTTATGTTCAATTATGCCGAGGCGAAGCATCCTCTAAGACTTACTTTAGCAATTAAGTTAGCAGCAGCAAGGCCCATTTTCGCTTATTATTGTGCAAATATAGATATTAACCTCGACCAAGACAACATTTTATGCTCCAACTGCCCAAATATATACCCTAAACATACAAAAAGATGCATAAACTGTGAAAAATGGCCATTAAATTTATTATATATATGCAAATTTTACATAAAATTAACACAAAAAAAGTGTACTAAAATATAAATCTAACTCATGTTTACAAAAAATGCGTCGCAACTTATCGTCACAACGCATCTTATTTGCCCTGGAATTCTTACAAAATATTACTACAACCATAAGCATACACAAAAAAAGATGAACACAAAAAAAGATGGACATCAACAACGTTGACATCCATCTTTGTGGTCCCACTTGGGCTTGAACCAAGGACCCCCTGATTATGAGTCAGGTGCTACTAACCAACTGAGCTATAGGACCAATCTCATATTGAGAACAACCACAAAGATACCCCCATGATTGCGACTGCAAAGTTACGAAATTTATTTGATATAGCAAAGGATTTTTGCTAGTTTTTTTGATTTTTTCAACTATCTCCCAAATAATCAAAAGCAAAGTTAGCTACAGATAATGAATCATACCACCTTATCGTCTTTTACGGACGCTCGAACCGAGCGTCCCTACAGTTGGGATATAAAAAAGTAACCATAGTGACCTTGCGATAGCAAGTCACCTACGGACATAAAAAGAAAACCCCGAAGAAATTAATCTTCGAGGTTTCTGAAAAACGGCGGCGACCTACTCTCCCACGATGCAACGCAGTACCATCGGCGCGAGTGGGCTTAACTTCTCTGTTCGGAATGGGAAGAGGTGGAACCCCACTGCTATAACCACCTAAATCTCTTTTTAGTTACTAGTTACTAGTGTTTAGTTACTAGTTGCTAGTCCCTTTTTGACTTTAGGTATTGCACGTTATGCTCATCTTAACTACTAACTAGTAACTATTTGAATGGCATATGCTCTAGAGAAAAATTATCAAACCAGTATGATTAACTTTAATAAGTCGTTTTAAAGAAGTTATCGGGTAATTAGTACGGCTCGACTTTGACATTACTGCCTTTACA
>JAZRCE010000070.1:0-3064 GCA_045635445.1 Candidatus Aphodosoma sp. | reverse complement strand
GACAAGATTAACTGGTTATCAGAGGTCCCTGAGAACGACTCGTTGGCAGTTTATGCATTGCCTAATAAGCGCGGTTACATCAATGTAAACACAGGTCGTATTATTATTGATGCCGAGACTAACGACTATCGCAAAGCGTGAGTGTTCTCCGATGGTTTAGCAGCTGTGATGAAGGATGGCAAGATTGGTTTTATCAACGCAAATAATGAGGTTGTTATCCCATTCCAATTCGATTATACAGATAAATGCCGTATGTATGACTTTGGTTACCTCTTTCACAATGGATATTGTATTATGACAAACAAAGATGGAGACTTGGGCTTGATTGACACAACTGGAAAGTGGATCGTTGAACCTGCATACGATGAAATCTGGGCACCGCATGAAAGTGGTTACAGAATCATTGTTGATAACGGTAAACACGGTGTTCTCAATTCAAAAGGCAATGTTGTTTATCCTGCAGAGTATAGTTATGAGATGTGTTGTCCGATGGCTTTATCCTAACCAAAGGTGGCAAGAAGTGGCAAGTAGATTTTGAGGGAAATGTTGTTCAATCATTTATGTTTGATGGTACATATTATCTGAACTATCCGATTGGTTACAACGAGTGTGGAGATATTCAATATGCTTTTGCCGATTATGCAAAATATGAGGTCATGAACCGCTATGGTATTATGAATCGCATAACAGGTAAGCCGATAACTCTTGCGCTATATTCGGATATTAATATGCTCTCAAAGGATTTGTTTGAGGTACAAGATCCTGAAAGTTATGATTGGTACTTGGTAGATATAGAGGGTAATGTGATTTCTAAAAAATAGCTATATATTAAAAGCCTATTGTCAAAGAACAGACAACAGGCTTTTATGTTTAGGGGGATTTTTAGATACTCAAAGTTCAGAAAACGACACTCAAAAAGCAAAGGATGACACTAAGAATGGTGAGAATGAACCAAAATGACACCCCAAATTAAATAATGAAACTCCATGTTCTTAAAGTAAACTTCAGAATTGACTGTATGAGGTTCAATAAACTACTACTTTGGAAAAGAAAAATAAGAGGTATACCATACTATTAAAGTCCTATCTCTATCTTATTTTGAGAAGCAAAAAAGTCTGTTTTGGCACTTCAAAAACTAGTGATCAAAAGGTAGACGGATATAAAGAAAATCATAACATCTGCAAATGAGAGGAACAAAGCCCATTTAAAAAGAGTGTAAAGCCAATGCTATAACAGACCTCTTAAATTTGGCAATAAAGCCAGTTTAGTTTACTCCTATTCTATATATACATTGGACTAAACTAAACCACTAAATTTAATAGATTTCCCAGGTGCAATTTCAGCTCCTATTAAAGGCTATTTTACCATGCAACGAAATGCAAATATGCTAAAAATTCTAAAAAAGTGCGTTTTTGTAGATTTTATCGGTTTCTTTGCAAAAAAGCAGTCCCCTGTCTGCCCCCGACCGAACTTTTGCCCTTCTGTAAAACCTTTTAATATACTATGTATTAAGCACTTGCAAGGTTATAGATAGGCATTAAAAAAATATTTTGCATCGGTAAGTAACTAACGCCCTCTAATGCACACTAATAAACGCTAACGCCTACAAATAGCAACAGAAATTCCTACAAAAATAGACGAATAAATCCCGAAAGTTAGACTCGACTTTCGGGATTTTTATATGCTTTAATCTCTTCAACAAAAATATCTCGCCAAGTTTGCAATGGTGTGCAATGAGGTGCAATGGAGTGCAACGAGCTGCAATGAAATGGCGAAGAGAATTGTACTTTCTACTAAAAAGGCATTGGTTGTCGGAGACGAAAGTCGTTCACAATTTTTTTTACAAAAAAATCTCCAATTCTCAAACATTCTTACTAATGCCCCTCTATACTATATATGAATGTTTAATTCTAAAAAATAAAGACAATGCAAGAAAAAACTTTATCATTTGAGCAACTACCGGAGCTCATTCAAAATCTGGTAGAGAGAATCGAATCACTCGAAAAGACAGTTCGTGAGAAACATCATCCCCTACCACTCGAAGGAGAATTGATGAGCGTGGAGGATGTTTGCAAATTGCTTGGCAAATCGAAATCTGCGGTGTATCGGACGGTGAGGTGTCACGACATCCCGTTTATCCGCCAGGGTAACAGGTTGTATTTCGATCGACCTACCATCAAGAAATGGCTCGAGAAGAAACAAAATATCGAGTGCATCACCAATATGGAGGAGTTCGAAAAGTTTATGACTCCTGACCCGTGGCGATACCGAAATCGACGCTAGTACAGTGGGTTAATAAATTAGACTAAGATTGAAAAGGCGACTTTGGTCGCCTTATTTTTTGTCTATTTTTGACATCAAAACAACACCTCTTCTACCTTATATTTATAAGATTGTTCACAAACTTTTTAGCAACAACACCTCAATCTGACAAATTTTGCTTATTTTTGTATGTTGGAAGTTTTATATCCGCAAGAAAATCTGACAATTGTCAAAAGTTGTCAAACTACATGTGTACTTTTGCGAGACAAACGACAAAAAAATAGAACTACAAGAATACGATAGACAATGTATTCTGGTTATTGCAATTTGTGATAAAAAACAGCTATCAAACTTTGCGTTGAGATATGATAAGAGAAAAGCAAATAGAGGATAACTTCATTAAGAGGTTATGTAATTTAAAATATACATATCGCCCCGATATATGCGATAGAGAAACGCTGGAGCATAACTTTCGCATGAAGTTTGAGCAACTTAATAGAGTTCATCTTACCGATTCTGAGTTTAGTCGATTACTTGAAGAAATAATAGACTCAGATGTGTATACCTCATCAAAACGCTTGAGAGAGCGCAATACTTTTATTAGAGAAGATGGCACACCACTTCAATATACTTTGGTTAATATCAAGGAGTGGTGCAAAAATGAATACGAGGTTATCAATCAACTTCGCATGAATACTCGCAATAGTTTCCAGCGCTATGATGTGATTATTTTGATAAATGGTTTGCCCATTGTTCAAATTGAGCTAAAAACATTGGATGTTAGTCCTCGTCGCGCAATGCA
>JAZRCE010000069.1:0-28897 GCA_045635445.1 Candidatus Aphodosoma sp. | reverse complement strand
TTTTTGCTATAAATGAGAGCAAAAAATTATTTATTTACAAAAAATCCGGATATGTATCCGTGGATTCAATCTCGCAATTCTTGCGAAGCAAGAGAGCGAGTTCCTAAATAATGACTAACAAATTCCGTGAACTCCGTGAATTCCGTGTGCAATAAAAATTATATCTACCCATGTATCTCGGCAAGATAAATTTGCTCCGTCTGCCCCGGCGTTGGTATCAAATGCGCCTTACGCCCAATAGTATACAAATCCATTATCGACGAATAACCCGACCGACACACTATCTCCCGTGCCTCTTGCATATACCATTGCAACAACTCCGTCGGCAAATGCGGTATATAATCCACCCCATCCCTATGCTCTGCCAATCTCAAATCATCCGCCGGCAATCCCTGAATAATAAGAAATGAGGAACCATCGGTCTTTGAATCCTGCCTAGATGGAGTCAATGTCTGTTGACCATTGACTGTTGACTGTTGACTATTATCTGTAATCTGTAATCTGTAATCTGTAATCTCCCTCTCTAAATTAGTCCTATGCGGCTCTGGCCCCGAAAGCACCGCCACCACATTATATCTCTCCCTCAAATCCAACGCCTCTGCCTCTACTCGCACATCCTCCCATCTTATCGGCGTAGTAGAAAATCTCGACAACGGACCAATAAATCTCGTATTCTTCAGCAGTGGATATTTATGCGACAAATCGCCCGACAAATTATCTTCGCCCTCTACGTCTGGCACCCAACATTCGTCATAATATTTTATAAACCAACGATGTAGTCGCCACACCGCCCATTCCAACCATTTCAACCCACGTGGCATCTTCACCATCAACTGATGCGTCACGTACACCGAGTGCACACCCTTGCACCACAATCCAAACCTATTGTCCGACACCACCACATCTATATCATATGCCTCCACAATCCTCTTCAACTCCTTATGCTCGCGCCATATACCTCGCAAAAATCCCGGCACTTGACGCAACATCGCACCCACCTGCGACTCCCCATCTGCATACCTCACCTTCAATCCCTCAAACTCAACCCACGCCAAGTGAGGAAACTCCCGTCTCAAAAACTTAAGCGGATACCCATCCGCTGCAATCACCACCTCATACCCCTCTGCCAACAACCCCCTGATTATCGGTACACACCGCGTCGCATGCCCCAATCCCCAATTCAACGGAGCCACCAACACCCTCATTATTTGGTCACTTGAGTTTTGATTCCAAGAGCCTCAACCCTATCCGCAATCACCTGCAACTCATCGCCTTCCACCTTATATAACGTATCGTATGGCGTCTTTCTATCCAACGAATAGAGCATCACCTCTTTCGGCTGTATCACCTTCAACGCCTCAATCCATGCCGCCACCTCTTCTTCCGTAGTATTGTCTACCTTCACACCATTCACCTCACCACGCAAAAACAACGTCTGCACAATCACCTCACCCTCAAATCTGCGCATATCATCAATCACCTTCTCTACAGAATATCTGCCCTGAGGTTGATTAATAATCTTCACAGTCTCATCCTTCGCCGAGTCAAGTTTCTGGATATTATTATCCACCTTAGCCAACGCAGCGCGCACCTCATCCTTCCAAATCATCGTAGCATTACTCAACACCGAAATCTTCGCCTCAGGAAAATACTTATCCCTCAACGCCACAATATCATCAATAATTGCCGGAAAATCCCTATGCGTCGTAGGCTCACCATTACCCGCAAACGTAATCACATCAATACCCTCACCCTTTTCGGTAAGTTCAATCATTTTAGACTCAACAGCCTTTTGCACCTCATCGCGCGAAGGCTGATGACTATCAGCGCGGAAATTCAATCCACACTCACAATAAATACAATCAAACGAACAAATCTTAGCCGTTTGATGCAAAAGATTAACACCCAACGAGCGTCCCAAACGACGACTCTTTATCGGTCCAATAATAATATCACTAAACAACATAATTTTCTAATATAAATTCACTGCAAAGTTATGATTTTTATTTCACTCTGCCAATTTTTTATAATACTTTTTACACCCCCAAAACCATACCTCTACACACACCTATTCTCTCCCTATCCAAAACATACCATAAATATAGGATAAATATACTATAAATATATTATAACCATACTATAACTCTACCCTCAAAAATAAATCACCGCCACAACACCCATATTCCACAAAAAATTCGTACCTTTGCAAAACCAAGTTTCAACAAAAATTATTCATTCTTAATTTTTAATTCTTAATTAACATCGTGGAACTAACCTATACAATCAACCAAATACAAGAAACCGCCAAAGCTGTAGTCAAAGCAATGCACAACGGTCAACTATTCGCCTTCTACGGACAAATGGGAGCAGGCAAAACCACCCTCATCAAAGCCATCTGTCAAGAACTCGGCGTCACCGAAGAGGTCAATAGCCCAACATTCGCCATCGTAAACGAATACGAAGGCCACAAAGGCGCAATCTATCACTTCGATTTCTATCGCATCAATCGCCCCGAAGAAGCCCTCGACTTTGGACTCTACGACTATTTCGACTCAGGCAACCCATGCCTCATGGAGTGGCCCGAATGCATCGAACCACTACTCCCCGACGACACCATTAAAATCACAATCACCGTCATCGACGAAAACACCCGCAAACTAAGCATCTAACACAAACATACCATCCCTTAGGTGCACCCAACCTGCACCATAGCAAATGGACATAAAAAAAAATCTCTGCAAACCAATTTGCAGAGATTTTTTTTCATATAATAATACAAATTATTTAGTAACGCGTTCAAGCCATTTAACCATACCAAGCATGATACCCATAGAGATGAGACATACAGCAAGGAATACAGTCCAGCATTGCCAAATTGGCCAAGCATTATACATTTCAGAACCAAGCCACAATATTGAATTACCAACCGCAGTCGCACCTAACCACAAACCTTGGCAAAGACCTACCATATGACGTGGAGCCACTTTTGATACGAATGACAAACCAAGAGGAGAGATAAACAACTCAGCAACTGTCAAGAAGAAATAAAGTACAATCAATACCCAAGGCATAGAGATTGTTTTTGCTTCAGGAGCCAAATCTTTAAAATCAGTAGCCGATGGATAACCCATTACATAAGAATAAATAGCCAAGAACAAGAACGCAGCACCAGCAAGACCCATACCAATAGCAATTTTACGAGGAGTAGAAATAGCTTTACCACGTTTTGCCAACGAACCAAAGATAAACATAATGATTGGAGTAAGCACAATCACAAAGAAAGGATTAAGCGCTTGCCAAATCTCTGGAGCAAACAAAGATTGATCAACAAAATCACGAGCAAACAATGAAAGTGATGCTCCATTTTGATGGAAAGAGAACCAGAAGAAGATAGCAATGAACAATACAGCAAACAAAGCATAAAGACGTTGTTTAATTTCTGCAGCCATAGCAGCTTTTTCTTCTGCTGAATACTCAACAACAACCGCAGCCTCTTTTTTAGATGGAGTTGGGAATATACGACGATTAGCAATAAAAATAACCAATGAGATAGCCATAGCTGCTACAGAAGCAATAAATGAATAATGCACACCTGTATTGAACACATCAAGATATTGGCTACAGAAATCTGTCATATTTTCAGACCATACACCACCCACTTCTGCAACCAATTTTTGCATATTAGACAATTGTTCTGCAGACATCTTTGCAGCATCTTCAATATACTTATGACACAACTCAGGAAGAGCAGAATTATATGCTAAACCATTTTGTTTCAACCACCATTCACGAAGAAGTGGAGCAACAAATGGAGCGATAACACCACCCACATTGATAAACACATAGAAAATTTGAAAACCTGAATCACGTTTGCTTTTTGCCAAAGCCAAAGCTTCAGGACCCTTCTTTTCTGCCTCTGCCTCAAGATTATCATACATTTGACCTACGATCGCTTGAAGATTACCTTTAAACAAACCATTACCAAATGCAATGAGGAACAAAGCAAGACAAGTAACAATCAACAAGAAAGAACTATTTTGTGGAGTTGCAAGAATAGGAATTGACAAAATAACATAACCAGAAGCCATGATAGCCAAACCTGTCATAATAGTTCCTTTGTAGTTTTGTGTTTTATCTGCAATAAAACCACCCACCAAACTAAGGATGTAAATACCAGCATAAAAAGCCGAATAAATTTTAGTTGCATTGCCTTCGGCAAGACCGAATTTAGAACACAAAAACAACACCAATACGGCGTTCATAATGTAATAGCCAAAACGCTCGCCCATGTTAGAAAGCGCAGCAGCCAATAAGCCTTTTGGATGACTTTTAAACATAAATAAAATGAATTAAGTTAGTTAATGATATTAAAATTATTTGATTTTCAATTCACATAATGCGCTATAAAAAGCGATGCAAAGTTACAAAAAAATATCCAAACTACCAAATATCAGTTTTTTACACAAAAAAAATCGTAAGTAGCTACTGTAATTTCACTACTTACGATCTACTATTTTTGACTTAATAATATATCAAATATTATTTTGTTGCATTTTCAAGACGTTTCATCATTGAGAAGATAAACAAAGCCGAAACTAAACACAACGCAACAAGGATAGTCCACAATGCCCACAATGGAAGACCACCCCAAAGCATACCGATAACAGACACAAGGTAGTTACCAATAGCAGTAGCAGCAAACCAGCAACCCATCATAGCACCTTTAAGTTTTGGAGGCGCTACTTTAGATACAAACGAAATACCCATTGGCGAGAGGAACAACTCAGCAAATGTCAACACCAAATAAGTTGAGATAAGAAGGTTTGGTGAAGTTTTTTCAACAGCAGCACCAGCAGCCAAAGCATCAGGAGTAGGCAAACCGAGTGAACCTACAGCCATGATAACGAAACCGAGAGCCGCGATAAACATACCAATACCGATTTTGCGAGGAGCAGAAGGTTCTTTACCAGCCTTAGCCAAAGCACCAAACACAGCCATAGAAACTGGAGTCAACGCAACTACGAAGAATGGGTTGAATTGTTGGAAAGTTTGAGGAAGAACAGAAACATTAGCATCGCCAAGAGCAAGATATTGATAAACAACACCAGCTACAGCAGCAACAGTAACAACAGCAGCGATAACTTTACCTTTAGCTTTTTCTGATTGGAAAATTGCAAACAAACCATAAACAGCAACCACGATAAGCACAAGATTCCAGATATTGAAACCAATACGAGAGAAACCTTCAGCAAAAGATTCAGTATAGTCGCGAGCAAAGAATGTAAGAGTCAAACCATTTTGGTGGAATGCCATCCAGAAGAAGATAACCACAGCAAACACAAGCATAAGAGCAGTGATACGCGCTTTAGTTTGAGTAGGAGTGAGTTCTTGAACAGCAGCTTGGTTGCCAGAAGCAGCAGCTTGTTTAGCATTAACATCGGCATGTTTAAACCAAGGGCGGAAGCCAAGATAGATAGCCATAGAAAGCACAAGAGAAACACATGCTACAGCAAAACCCCAGTGGTAAGCACCATAAAGTTCAGTAATATAAGTATTAGCGAAAGCAGTAAGGTCGCCATTGAAAGCAGCTTGTTGCGAAGCAAGTTCAGTAAGACGATCAGCAACAGTCATATCGCCAGCGAGGTATTTGTGGCAAAGTTCAGGAATTGCACCATCGTAAGAGAGTTGAGCTTTAGCCATGAAATACTCAGTGATTTTTGTTGCAGCAGTAGGCGCAAACATCGAACCAATGTTGATAGCCATGTAGAAAAGAGAGAAAGCAGCATCGCGTTTTGATTGATACTCAGGTGCATCATAGAGGTTACCTACCATAACTTGAAGGTTACCTTTAAAAAGACCAGTACCAAGGGCAATCAAAAACAATGCACCAAACATTGCAATTTTACCATCAATACCATTAGAAGCAGGAATAGCAAGAGCAACATAACCTGCAAACATAACGATAATACCAGAAACTACCATTTTGCCATAGCCGAATTTATCAGCCAAAATACCGCCAAGCAAAGGCAAGAAATAAACTAAAGCCAAGAAACCGGCAAAAATGTTAGAAGTGGCAGCAGCAGAGAAGCCAAATTTAGCTTGCAAGAAAAGAGTAAAAATAGCAAGCATGGTGTAGTAACCAAAGCGTTCGCCTGTGTTAGCCAACGCTAAAGCATAAAGTCCTTTTGGTTGTCCTTTAAACATAATTTAAATAATGATTAATGATTAGTGATTAATTATTAGTGTTTGTTTTTAAATAGTTGATAAATGGGTTGGCATACATTTCAAGAAGTTTACGCCAGAGATACTCTTCGTCGCGATTAGGTATGTTGATTTTTGTGAGTTGTCCGCGAAGATATTTCTCAGCCATAGCACGCTCGTCTGCTCCATCAATAGTTGCATATTGAGTGTCGCCAGTAAGTTGCTCATAGGCCCAACGGTTGATAGCATATAGTTGATAAGCCGAATGTATTTGAGCATCGATAGCAGCACAAACAGCAGCAGCTTGCTCTTTCTTATTTGCACAATTTTGTGCGATTTCATCAAGTTTCGGATTGATACATGGTGTATATGCATAATGTATTCTGCCCTTATAACCAGTGATACCAGTTTGCATGCTAAGAAGGTCGTCATTCTTCGACTTTTTATAATCGGCATTATCGCGTTTGAGTTGGAACTCTGCAGCTTTGAGATAATCACAAGGGTCAAACTCATAAGAAATAGCCAAAGGTGAAAGATTGAGAGACTTCAAATTGTCAATAAAATCAGCTTTCCCCGACAAAGCAAACATCTTAATAAGACTCTCTTGTGTGCGGTCATCAGAATCCTTAGCGCGACCTTCGCGTTGTGCAATCCAAGCCGAAACTCCCTTTTCAGTAATAGCGTAACGAATGTAACCACTAAGTTGCATAAAAGACTTAGCCATGTCGCGAGGAGTGAGACCACGTTTAACAATAAAACAACGATTTAATCGGACCAAAGTGCGTATCCACTCAGCCGCAAGAAGGTTGTCGCCAATAGCAATTTCGCAAGTGGTGCCAGTAGTTCGCATAAGCGAAAGAGCAAGAAGTGATGGGTCCATTACGATATCGCGGTGATTGCTGATAAAGAGAGTTGGCGAAGCAGTGATATGCTCCTCACCAGATACAGTTAGCGATGTAGCAGAGGTAGAAATCAAGGTTTCAAGAATTGGACGAATGACCATATTCTGAAACTCCACCAAATTAGAAAACCTACTACTTGCTTGTGCAATTTGGTCGAGATTGACCATAGGGAAGTAGGTTTTGATGAGATGCACGAAAGAAGGATCGCTTAGGAGCGATTGCAAATTTTCGGCGATTTCATCGTTGTTTACAGGACGAATGTCATCAAAATAATTCATATATTAGATTTTTAGTAACGAGTAGCTTACCATTCTTAATTCTCAATTCTTCCATCAATCATACGGATGACGCGGTCGGAGATAGAGGCAAGTTCTTCGTCGTGAGTAACAATGAGAATAGTTTGTCCAAAGGTGTCGCGAAGGTCAAAGAAGAGGCGATGAAGTTCTGTGCGATTTTGCGAGTCGAGACTGCCCGATGGTTCGTCGGCAAGAATGATTTCGGGTTTATTGATAAGCGCACGAGCCACTGCAACACGTTGTTTTTCGCCACCTGATAGTTCGGAAGGTTTATGGTCGCGGCGTTCACTAAGTCCGAGATAATCCAAAAGACGGCGGGCCTCTTTACGTGCTTCGGACATAGATACCCCAGCAATCAAAGCGGGCATCATGACATTCTCTTCTGCGGTGAATTCAGGCAAAAGTTGATGAAACTGAAATACAAAACCTATGTGCTTATTGCGAAAAGCAGAGAGTTCGCGTTCCTTAAGAGTGAATACATCAGTACCATTAAGAATCACTTCGCCAAAATTTGGTCGGTCAAGAGTTCCTATAATTTGCAAAAGCGTAGTCTTTCCGGCTCCACTTGGTCCCATGATGCTGACTATCTCACGAGGTGCGATGTGAAGGTCGACGCCTTTGAGCACTTCAAGAGAATCGTAGGATTTGTGTATATTGGTGATTTTTATCATATTTTAGTAGTGAGTAACGAGTAGCGAGATATGATACTTACTCGCTACGCTCGTTGTTTATTAGTTGGCGGATGACGTGTGAGGCAAGGCAACAACCGAAAACGGCTGGCATATAACTCACGGTGCCTACGTTGGATTTTTTGTTTTGTTCGCCTTCGGTGATTTCAATACGCTCACGATCAACCACTTCGGCTGAATAGACTACGGTGATACCTTTGCGTACACCTAATTTATGCAGACGTTTGCGCACCATACGAGCAAGCTTACAATAGTCGGATTTAGAAATATCGTCAATCTTGACTTGCGTAGGGTCGAGCTTGCCACCAGACCCCATGCTGCTTGCAATGGGAATATTGCGCTCGACAGCTTGGTGCAACAGATAGACCTTTGGGGCGAGGGTATCGATGGCATCGATTACATAGTCGTAAGGCTCGCTTTCGAGGACTTCGATAGTGCGCTCATCACGCAAATATTCGTGAATTAATCGGAGTTTTACGTCTGGGTTTATATCTAATAAACGCTCAGCAAGCACATCTACTTTGGCGCGGCCGACGGTAGATGTTAGAGCAATGAGTTGGCGATTGCGATTGGTGTCGCTAACCACGTCGGCATCGACAAGAGTTAGATGACCGACACCGGCACGAACAAGCATCTCGGCAGCGTAGGCACCTACACCGCCAACACCTACTACTAAGACGTTGGATTTGGCGAGTTTTTGGACTGATTCATCGCCAAACATCAAGATTGTACGTTCTTGCCACAATTCACAATTCATATTCATAATCAACGTGAATTCAATATATTTTTTCTCTCACGGAATACACGGAATTTATTATTATCAAACCTAAATTTTATTTTCTTGAATTCGCTTTTTTGCTACGCAAAATGCGCTCTACGGATAGCACGGAATTTTAATATTAAACTGATATTTTTTTATCTATTCAGATGTCGAATTAATCGGATTTTTAGTATATTATCAGCCCTATGATGGCGGCAGAGAGGATCATGAGGATTGGGCTTATTTTGAGCCATTTGGTAGCGATAAATGCGCCAGCGAAGATGAGCCATGCGGTCCAATCGCGATAACCTACACCAAAAGTTTCTTCGGTGATAAGAAGAAGTGCAGCTGCTGCAATGAGTCCGATGACTACGGGACGCAAAATGCACATGACGCTATCGATGTATTTATTGTCTTTTTTCTTCGTCATAAAGGCTATTAGGAGCATCATTATAATGAACGAAGGCAACACAAGGGCAAATGTGGCAAGGGCCGAGCCAAAGGCATTGCCTGTGGCTAGATAGCCAGCATAGGTGGCACAGTTGATGCCGATGGGTCCGGGTGTGACTTGACTAACCGCCACCATATTAGTAAATTCAGAGGTCGTAATCCAACCATAATGCTCCACAACCTCGAACTGTATGAGAGAGAGCATTGCGGCTCCGCCACCGAAACCGAAAAGTCCTATTTTAAAGAATGTTATGAAGAGTTGTAGATAAAGCATTGGTGTGAAGAATTAATTTTTTATTTTACTTTTTTATCTTTTAGTATTCTAATTGCAAGCCCGCTGATGATTGCTACAAGAATAATCCAAATTGGCGAGACGCCAAGGAGCCAGATAAGTAAAGCAGATAGAATTGGTATCCAAATAGTTTTTATGGTGATTTTAGCCGTTTTGGCAAGTTTAAATACTGGGACAGCAATAAGAGCAATGACAGCAGGACGAATGGCACGAAAAGCACGAGCGACATATTCGTTGTCTTGAAATTGATTAAGAAAAATTGCAAAAATAAGAATTGCGATAAACGAAGGGAGTCCAGCACCTAAAGCGCTGACAACAGCACCGCGTTTGCTTGCTACTTTTTCTCCTACAAGAATAGAAATATTCATGGCAAGAATGCCAGGTGCGGTTTGGGCAAGGACTACCATATCAAGAAAATCTTCGGATGTAATCCACTGACGCCTAGAGACTACTTCGGTTTCGATGATAGGCAACATGGCATAGCCTCCACCTATGGTGAAAGCTCCGATTTTCAGGAAGGATGTGAAGAGTTGCCAAAGCATAATATACGCAATATAAAAAAGCGTACAAATATACAAAAAAGTTTTTACTTACGCAATAGGTATTTATCTTTAGGCAACACACAATGAGAGTGTGTATTTTTAAGGTTCGGTGAAGGTTGCTTGCAGGTATCTCTATCCTATATTCGAATTTTGGGATCTTAAGAGTGGGATACACAATGAGAGTGTGTGTTTTTGAGTGGAGATTTTTTGCATTTTTTGCGTCTAAAAATTTGTGTATTTCGAAAAAAATTACTACATTTGTAGGTTAAAATAGATGTTTTTCGTTTTTAAAGTTAAAAAACTAATTTACAGAAGATTATATGACAGAAGAAGCAAAAAACAGTGCCGCAAAAGAGTACGGCGCAAGTAGTATTCAAGTGCTCGAGGGTCTTGAAGCCGTACGTAAACGTCCTTCGATGTATATTGGCGACACTAGTTCGAAAGGTTTGCACCATTTGGTTTATGAGGTAGTTGATAACTCTATTGACGAGGCTTTGGCTGGTTATTGTACTGATATCCAAGTAAGTATTAATCCTGACAATTCGATAACAGTAGCAGATAATGGTCGTGGTATTCCTGTGGATATGCACGAAAAAGAAGGTCGTTCGGCACTTGAGGTAGTTATGACTGTATTGCACGCTGGTGGTAAGTTCGACAAAGGTTCGTATAAAGTGTCGGGCGGTTTGCATGGTGTGGGTGTGAGTTGCGTGAATGCGTTGTCGACTGACTTACATGTTGAAGTGCGCCGTGGTGGCAAATTGTATGTGCAAGATTATAAACGTGGTGTGCCACAATATAGCGTGAAAGAGGCTGGTGAAGCTGCTACAACTGGTACGACTGTTACTTTCCACCCAGATCCTGAAATTTTCTCGGAAACTGTGTATCAATATCATATTTTGGCAGCTCGTTTGCGTGAGTTGGCTTTCTTGAATGCTGGTATTCACTTGACTATCACAGATTACCGCATAGAGAATGAGGGCGATGAGCCTAAGAAAGAGCATTTCCACTCGAAAGAGGGTCTTCGCGAATTTGTGAAATATATTGACTCGAGCCGTGAGGCATTGATTCCACACGTAATCCACATTAATACAGAGAAATATGGTACGCCTGTAGAGATTGCGATGATGTATAATACGTCGTATTCGGAAAATCTTCACTCTTATGTGAATAATATCAATACGATTGAGGGTGGTACACACGTGTCGGGTTTCCGCCGTGCGTTGACTCGTACGTTGAAGAAATATGCGGAAGATAGCAAAATGCTTGATAAGGTGAAGGTTGAGATTTCGGGTGATGACTTCCGCGAAGGTTTGACCGCTGTGATTTCAGTGAAAGTGGCAGAACCTCAGTTTGACGGTCAGACTAAAACTAAACTTGGCAATAGCGAGGTGATGGGTATGGTTGACCAAGCTGTGGGCGAGGCATTGAGTAACTATCTTGAAGAGCATCCTACAGAGGCTAAAATGATAGTTAACAAGGTGATACTTGCGGCTACTGCACGTAATGCAGCGCGCAAAGCGAGAGAGATGGTGCAAAGAAAATCACCACTTTCGGGCGGGGGATTGCCTGGCAAATTGGCTGACTGCTCGAGTCGCGATGCTTCGCAATGCGAATTGTTCCTTGTGGAGGGTGACTCTGCGGGTGGTTCGGCTAAATCGGGTCGCGATCGTAACTATCAAGCTATATTGCCTTTGCGTGGTAAGATTTTGAACGTTGAGAAGGCTATGCAACACCGCGCATTTGAAAGCGAAGAGATACGTAATATTTATACTGCATTGGGCGTTACAATCGGCACAGAAGAGGATTCGAAAGCCTTGAATATGAGCAAACTTCGTTACCACAAGGTGATTATCATGACCGATGCCGACGTGGATGGTGTTCATATTGCTACATTGATTTTGTCATTCTTCTTCCGCTATATGAAGGAGATGATTGAGAATGGTTATATTTATATTGCAACTCCACCACTCTATCTTTGCAAAAAGGGCAAAGTGCAACAATATTGTTGGACAGAAGACCAACGTTTGCGCTTTATTGAAGAGTATGGCGGTGGTAATGAGGGTGCTATTACTCAACAACGTTATAAAGGTCTTGGTGAGATGAATGCTGAACAATTGTGGGAAACAACAATGAACCCGGAAAACCGCACATTGCGCCAAATTACAATTGAAAACGCTGCAGAAGCAGACCAAATATTCTCGATGTTGATGGGTGATGAGGTGGGTCCTCGTCGCGAGTTCATCGAACAAAATGCGGTTTATGCTAATATTGACGCATAATTTAGATTACAGATTACAGATAATAGATTACAGATTATTAACTTTAAACTATAGAATATATGAAATTTACGGTATCAAGTTCATTACTTCTTAGTCGCCTACAAATGGTAGGCAAGGTGATTAGTTCAAAAAACACTATGGCAATTTTGGACAATTTCCTTCTTCAAGTGAATGGTAACATACTTACTATCACGGCTTCTGACCTAGAAACAACACTTACAACAACTCTTGAAATTGATAATCAAGAAGGTGATATAACAATTGCATTGCCTGCAAAATTATTGATAGATTCGCTAAAAGAATTTCCAGAACAACCGCTTTGCTTCGATATAAATCCTGAAAATCTTGCAGTGATGTTCCGCACAGAAACAGGTAACTATAACTTTATCGGTCAAAATGGTAATGAATACCCAAAAGCTCCAGAATTGAAAGCAGAGCACTTCCAATATACAATGGAATCGAGCGTATTGGGAGCTGGCGTTGGCAAAACTGCATTTGCAGCAGCAACTGAAGACCTACGTCCTACAATGACTGGTATATTCTTCCGTTTTAGCAATGAGGGAGTTACATTTGTTGCTACCGATGCACACAAACTTGTGCGCCTTATCAATAAAACTGTTACATCAGATGTGGAATCGTCGTTCATCCTACCTCGCAAAGCTGCAAATACGGTGAAAAACCTTGTTGCAAGCGAAAAATGTGATGTTAAAATTAGCTTTGACGATAAAAACATCATCTTCGAATTGCCAACTTATCGCATGATTTGCCGCCAAATCGAAGGTCGTTTCCCTAACTATAATGGTGTTATTCCACAAAATAACCCATACGAAATCATTCTTGACCGTCACCACTTTATCAGCGCAATCAAACGTATTCTTGCTTTTGCTAACCAAGGTACTTATCTTGTGAAACTCAGCATCGAATCTGGTCGCATGACTCTCTCGGCTCAAGATATCGACTTCAGTATCTCGGCTAAAGAAACTATTCCTTGTCAATTTGAAGGAGAACCTATTAACATTGGTTTCAAAGCCCCTCTTTTGGTTGATATTCTCAACGGTATATCTAGCAATGAAGTGCGCCTTCAACTTGCTGATCCATCACGTGCAGGTATTATACTTCCTCTCGAAAATGAAGAAAATGAGGATATGCTTACATTGTTGATGCCTATGCTTATTAATGAATAATTATTTAACGAATGCATAATTCATAATGCATAATTCATAATTTATGGGTTATGCATTTTTTATATAGAGTTATAGAAATGGAAATTACAGCATATATAAAAAGGTTGTTGTTGAGCCATATAACTGGTTTATCGACAGCGCGATTGTTGGCTGAACCGAATTTACAACTCACAGAAGAACAACAAAAATTGTTTGATGAGGCTATTATGAGACTACAAAATAATGAGCCAATACAACATATTTTGGGGTATACGACTTTCTATGGCAGACAATTTAGATGTGACCGCCGAGCCCTAGTCCCCCGCCCTGAAACAGAAGAGCTAGTTGATTGGATTATAAATGATTGGTCGATAGCCAATAGTCAACTATCAACTGTCAATATTATTGATATTGGAACGGGAACGGGGTGTGTTGCTTTGTCACTAGCAAAAGAGTTGAAGGGATCTGAGGTTACGGCAGTAGATATATCGATGGAGGCGCTGAGTTTGGCTAGTGAAAATGCAAAGATTTTAGAGGCGAGGGATGTGAGATTTGTTGAGTGTGATATCTTAGGAGACTGCAATGCTATAGAGGGGGCATATAATGTTATAGTTAGTAACCCACCATACGTAAGAGAGTGTGAAAAGGTGGATATGGAGGCTAATGTGCTTAATTATGACCCTCATACTGCATTGTTTGTATCGAATGATGATCCATTGATTTTTTATCGTGCTATAGCTGAGTTTGCAATGAATAATCTCACCACTAATGGTACTTTGTATTTTGAAATAAATCAATATCTTGGTCAGGAGACTTGCGATTTGTTAATTGGTTTGGGATATAGAAATGTGGTGTTGAGAGAGGATATAAATGGGAATGCTCGAATGGTGAAGGCGACATTATAAGTTGAAAGTTGAGAGTCGGAAAGTAAATAATTAAGAACTTACTAATAAATTTAATAATTACGATGAATGATATATTGTTAAATAAAGCGGCGATGTATGCTTCGAGATGTGAGCATTGCGAGAGCGAAGTGAGAGAAAAAGTTTTGACTTGGGGGGGCACAATAGAAGAAGCGGATGAGATAATTATGTATCTGATAGAGGAGCGTTATATTGATAATCAACGATATGCCAATAGTTATGCGAAAGATAAATTTCGCTTCAATCATTGGGGAAAGTATAAAATTAGTATGATGCTAAGAAGCAAAAATATTGAGAGTGAATTTATAGAAGAGGCTTTGGATCAGATAGATGACGAAGAGTATTTAGATAAATTGCAACAGATATTGAGAGATAAGTTACGTTCGCTAAAATATTCATCGGAATATGAAAAAAAGGGCAAACTATTTAAGTTTGCCCAATTGCGCGGATTTGAGAACGGCGCTATTTCGAAGGTTATAGATTCGATATAAATTAAGATTAAGGGGATTCGAAAGGATTCCCTTTATTTTTTCTTAGCGCGAGTTGTTTTCTTTTTGGTTGCGCCTTTAGATTTGTTGGCTTCGTCGGCAATGATTGCTTGGCATTGCTCGAGGGTTAGGTCTTCGGCTATGGTGCCTTTAGGAAGTTTGTAGTTTTCACCGGCATGGGTGATGTATGCGCCAAAACGTCCATTAAGGACAAGGATGTCTTCGGCTTCGAATTTTTTGATTTCGCGATTTTTGTCGGCTTGACGTTTTTCGGCAATGAGTTCAATAGCACGATCACGAGTGACTGTTAATGGGTCTTCGTCTTTTGGCACTGATACGTAGCTTTTCCCGTAACGAATGTATGGTCCAAATTTACCTACGCCTACGCTTAATGGTTCGCCTTCGTATTCGCCAAAATCGATAGGGAGCTTGAATAGGTCGAGAGCTTCTTCGAGAGAGAGAGACTCCATTGATTGACCTGTGCGGAGAGATGCGAAACGAGGTTTTTCTTCGTCAGACGCTGTACCAATTTGAGCAACAGGACCGAAGCGACCTATTTTCACAAATACAGGACGACCAGATATTGGGTCGATGCCGAGTTCGCGTTCGCCTGCCTTTTTGCCTGTAGAGTGCATTGCCTCTTCGACATTTGGATGGAATTGGGTGTAGAATCCATCGATATTCTTGGTCCACTCGAGTTGACCTTCAGCAATTTTGTCGAAATCTAACTCAACTCGGGCGGTGAAGTTGTAGTCCATGATATTAGGGAAGTTAGCCAATAGATAGTCGTTGACTACGATACCGATGTCGGTTGGCGAGAGTTTTCCTTTTTCGATGGAAGCTTTTTCGACTTTGTCTTCTTCTTTTATTTTCCCGGCTTTAAGGGTTAAGACTCTATATGAACGGGCTTCGTTTTGTATTTCGCGTTTTTCGACATACTCGCGAGCGAGAATAGTTGAAATGGTTGGTGCATAGGTAGATGGACGTCCAATGCCGAGTTCTTCGAGTTTGCGTACAAGCGATGCTTCGGTGTAGCGCGCAGGTCGTTGAGTGAAACGCTCTTGAGCTTGCATTTGCGACATAGAAAGGATGTCGCCTTCGGCAAGTTTAGGGAGCATTCCTTCAGTTTCTTGAGCAGAATCATCGTCGGTTGACTCCATGTAGACATTCAAGAATCCATCGAATTTTAGGACTTCTCCTACTGCTACAAATTTTTCATCGGAATTGTCGATATTGATAACCGCAGTTGTTTTTTCGAATTCGGCATCTGCCATTTGACTTGCGATGGTACGTTTCCAGATGAGATCGTAGAGTTTACGTTCTTGCGCAGTGCCTTCGATTTCGCGAACGTTGAGATATGTTGGACGTATGGCTTCGTGGGCCTCTTGTGCTCCTTTGGTTTTAGTGCTGTATTGGCGACGTTTGTAATATTTATTGCCTACCATTTCAATGATTTCGGATTTAGCAGTGTTAAGAGCTAGATCTGAAAGATTGACTGAGTCGGTACGCATATATGTGATTTTACCGCTTTCGTATAGGGATTGTGCTACTCGCATTGTGGTTGCTACCGGGAATCCGTATTTGCGAGAAGCTTCTTGTTGGAGAGTTGATGTTGTGAAAGGAGCAGCAGGTGTACGATGAGTTGGGCGAGTTTCGATGGTTTCGATGTTGTATTGAGCTGCAGCTGCGGTTTCGAGGAATGCTTTTGCTTCGGCTTCGGTGGAGAAACGGTTGCGAAGTTCGGCTTTGAATTCAGCATTTTGACCGTTTTCGGTTTTAACTTTGAATGTTGCTACTACGCGGAATGATGCTTCGGCACGGAATTGTTGGATTTCGCGTTCGCGCTCAACTACGAGACGTACTGTAACAGACTGCACGCGGCCGGCAGATAAAGAAGGTTTTATTTTGCGCCAAAGGACTGGAGATAGTTCGAAACCAACAATGCGATCGAGGACACGGCGTGCTTGTTGAGCATCGACTACGTTGATGTCTATATTACGAGGATTTTCGATTGCGTTGAGGATGGCATTTTTGGTAATTTCGTGGAATACGATACGGTGAGTCGGTTTGTCTTTTAGGTCAAGGACTTCGTAGAGGTGCCAAGCGATAGCTTCTCCTTCGCGGTCTTCATCGGATGCTAACCAAACGATGTCGGCTTCGTTGGCTGCTTTTTGTAAGTCGGCAACGAGTTTTTTCTTGTCAGATGGGATTACGTAGTCTGGTTTGTAGTTTTTTGTTACATCGATACCAAAATCTTTCTCTTTCAAATCGCGAATGTGTCCGAAACTTGACATAACACGATAGTCTTTTCCCAAAAATTTCTCAATAGTCTTTGCTTTTGCAGGAGACTCAACAATTACCAAGTTTTTTTGCATAAAGGTATGTAATAGCCTAAAGGTGAGAGATTAAAAGTTAAAAAGAAGAAACTTATAACATGTTTTTCACCTTATATATATGAAATCTAAAATTTTTTGCAAAGTAACAAAAAGAATTGCATACTGACAAAATTTTCAATAAATTATTTTTGTTTTTCAATAAACTCACTATGAATCAAATAGATATATCACATAATTAAAGTTTGTTTGAGTTAAGATAAGTTATTGTTTAATATTGGTTTTTAAGTATTATTATAGTATATTTATCATATGTTTATAGTATATTTATAGTATATTTATCATATGTTATAGATAAGGAAAATAATGGATGGTAAAAGATTTACTGAAAAGATACCTTACATCTCAAAAAAAAGTAGTATCTTTGCAAAAGATATTGTTTATTTGGAAATACTATGAAAAAAGTAACATTAAAGGATAAAACTTTTGAGATTTCGATACCTGAGGCTGAATTGTTTGCGGCTATTGATCGTGTGGCAGAGAAGATGAATGCTGACTTGGATGGAAAAAATCCGTTGTTTGTAATTGTGCTTAATGGTGCTTTTATGTTTGCGTCGGATTTGTTGAAGCGTGTGGAGATGCCTGCTCAATTGTCGTTTGTGAAGGTTGCGTCGTATTGCGGAACTTGTAGTACTGGCAATGTTACTGAACTTATTGGTTTGAATGAGGATGTTAAGGGTCGTACGGTTGTGATTATTGAGGATATTGTTGATTCGGGTCGCACAATGTATGGGATGGTGAAGAAGTTGAAATCAATGGGGGCTGAGGATTTGCGTATTGCTACGTTGTTTTTCAAACCTGAGGCGTTGAAGTATGACCTTACGATTGATTATGTGGCGATGGAAATTCCGAATGATTTTATTGTTGGTTATGGGCTTGATTATGATGGGTATGGCCGAAATTTGAGAGATATTTATACTTTAGTTATTGATTAATAATTCTTTTTTGGAAAATAAATTAAATCTATATATACTATGCTTAATATTGTAATATCTGGTGCTCCGGGTTCTGGTAAAGGCACTCAAAGTGCTATTATCGTTGAAAATTACGGACTTACTCATATCTCTACGGGAGATATGCTTCGTGAAGAGATTAAAAATGGTACTGAAAATGGTAAGAAGGCTGAGGTGCTGATTAATGATGGTAAACTTGTGCCAGATGAGATGATTATTGCTATGCTTCATGACCAAGTTCAAAATCATATTGCTGCTGGGGATACTAAGGGTTTTATTTTTGATGGTTTCCCTCGTACTGCGGCTCAGGCTGTGGCATTGGATAATATGCTTCATGAGCTTGATACAGAGGTTAGTTGTATGCTCCACATGCAAGTGGAACATGAATTGTTGATTGAGCGTTTGCTTAATCGTGGTAAAACTTCGGGTCGCGCAGATGACAATCTTGAAACGATCCAAAAACGTCTTAATGTTTATAATTCACAGACATTGCCTGTTATTGAGCACTATAAAAATACAGGTCGTTATAAAGCTGCTTGCAATAACTCGTCGGTTGATGCTTGTTTTGCTCAAGTTAAGGAAATTATTGATAATTTATAATTTAGACATGAGATAATAGACACGAGAAGGTAAGGTCGCGTGTTGAGTCGTTGTGTTTTATATTCAACATATTAAAGAGTTATGTCGAATTCCAATTTTGTTGACTACGTAAAGATATTTTGCCGTTCGGGTAAAGGTGGTGGTGGTTCAACCCACTTTCATCGAGAGAAATATATACCCAAAGGTGGTCCTGATGGTGGTGATGGTGGCCGTGGTGGTCACATTATTCTCCGCGGAAATAAAGACTATTGGACTTTGCTCCACTTGAAGTTTGCCCGCCATATATTTGCTGGCGATGGTGGTCATGGCAGTGGTAGTCGCAGTTTTGGTGGCGATGGAGAGGATAAATACATTGATGTGCCTTGCGGTACAGTGGCATACGATGCTGATACGGGTGAATATCTTTGCGATATTACAGAAGATAAGCAAGAGGTTATTTTGCTGAAAGGTGGTCGTGGTGGTTTGGGTAATTGGCATTTCCGCACTTCTACAAACCAAACTCCTCGTTATGCTCAGCCGGGCGAACCTCGCATTGAAAAGAGTATTATTCTAGAACTTAAAGTGTTAGGTGATGTGGGTTTAGTTGGTTTTCCTAATGCTGGCAAATCGACGCTTTTGAGTGTTGTGTCGGCGGCTAAACCTGAAATTGCAAATTATCCGTTTACGACGCTTGTGCCTAATCTTGGTATTGTTTCGTATCGTGGAGGTAAGTCGTTCTGTATGGCTGATATACCTGGTATTATTGAGGGTGCAAGTCAAGGCAAGGGTCTTGGTTTACGTTTCTTGCGACATATTGAGCGTAATGCAATATTATTGTTTATGATTCCTGCCGATAGTAACGATATCAATAAAGAATATAACATCTTGCTCAATGAATTGAAAGAATATAACCCTGAACTAATTGACAAACAACGTATTCTTGCTATCACTAAGAGTGATATGCTTGATGATGAGTTGATGCAGGCAATGGAAGCGGAATTACCAACAGATATACCTCACATATTTATTTCTGCGGTTGCAGGTTTCAATATCACAGAGTTAAAGGATTTGCTTTGGGCAGAAATCAATAAAGAAGAGAATAGAGTTAATACGTTTACTCATCGTAATCTTGAAGTTCAACGTCCTGCGTCGAAAGAAGAGGAAGATGATGAGTGGGACGAAGAATGTGAAGACATTTTTGATGACGAAAATGAGGAGGATAATAATGCTGGTGGTTATATGGTAGATGATATTGAATATGTTTAGAATATATGTTTTTTTGACAAAAAAATTAAATTTATAGAATTTTAACGAATAAAAACTATATTTTTATATATTTTTAGGATATAAAGAGCGCAAAATATAAATATATTTTGCGCTCTTTATTATTATATAATACACCTACAATGTGCATATAATATATCTATATTGTGTAATCCGACTTTTTTTCTAGTTAAGAGTAATTTTTTCGCAATTTGTTTTGATGCATAAATTATTTTACATATCTTTGCCATACAGAATAAATAAAAAACACTTTTTGAACAATAGTTTTTGAGTTTTCATAATAAGAGATTGATTTTAGATAATAGATTTTGTTTGTAGTTATGGATTTTTGCTAGTCGCTGTGAAGCGCTGATCAAGAATCCATATCTTTTTTTTATCGCAACCAACCTAATTTTTCTATTTCTGATTCAAAATTAGGCGTAAAAATATCTTTTCCTATATTATTTTTTATTTCTTCTAAGGTCCAAAAACGACCTTCATCAACTTCAGACGGATTGGGATTAAATGGTCCATTATAGGTACAACGGTAAATATACACCAATTCGGATTCAATAGATGATTGAAATTGATATTTCATAATAAATTCGGGAGAAAAATCAACAACACCCAACTCCTCGCGTGTTTCACGCAACATAGCATCCTCAATATTTTCACCATAATCGACATGTCCACCTACAGCAGTATCCCATTTGCCTGGTTGGATTTTTTTTGTTTTTACTCTTTTTTGTAGGTATAATGCCCCGTCAGAACTAAATATATGTAAATGAACAACTGGGTGCAAGATAAATGTGTGATTATGGCACTCGGTGCGTGAGGCAGAACCTATAACTTCACCATTAGGGTCTACAATTGGAAATATTTCTTCAATCATTATTTTAATATTTTCTAAAAATATATAACTTTTTCTCAAAAAAACTATAACTACTTTTTGAGTATAGTTGTATTTTATACAAGACTTGATGCTTGATACTATAAATTAGGGCGACTAAAAAAATTAGTCGCCCTTTTATACATTGTTTATTTTGATGCATCTTTCCCAAATCGATTCCAACGTATTTTTCCATCAAACCAATTTTTATATTTATCAAGAGATAACCATATAAACATTGGACGCCCAACAATATGGTCTTCTGGAACAAATCCCCACATGCGAGAATCTGCTGAATTATGTCGATTATCTCCCATCATCCAATAATAATCCATTTTAAATTCATATTCTGTTGCGGGTTCTCCATTTAAATAAGCTACACCATCACGATAATCAAGTGTGTTATGCTCATAATTAACTATACACTGGCGATAACGAAGTATGTTGTCTTCTGTTAATTGTATTTTTTGGCCAGCTGCAGGAATCCAAAGTGGTCCATAGTTGTCTCTATTCCATTTATACGTATATGCAAGAGGATATATTGGTGTATGTAATTCAGGAATAACACGTTCAATTACAATTTGTGTTACAACTGGCATTGCTTTTAGTTTAGCTAAAACTTCATCAGTCATTGCCATTAAATAGATTGGTCCCCATTTATTATTATTTGTAGGTTCCATCCCTATTCGTTTAAGATATGCACTATTATAATCCCCATTAATGTACGTTGTTTCCTCAACGTTTACCCCTAGTTTATGCAATACATCTCCTGAGAGTGTAGTTCCGTTGGTTTGTACAAAATAGTTGTGTTGTACGCCTTCTTTGTTTTCAAGTATCTTGTTGTCAACATATAACACATTGTCTTTTATTTCTATTGTTTGTCCTGGTAATCCAACACATCGTTTTACATAATTCTCACGACGATCGACTGGTCGCACAACTAGTTCGCCTAATTGATCTTGCTGTTGGCGCACTATTTTTGCCCCAACCGACATATGTTGCATTAATTCATCATATGAAATTATGCTTCCATATTGAGGTTTTATTATTTGTGCTTTCTGAAAACAAATTGAATAATAATCTGGGTTAGAACAAAGAAGTGGCACCGTATCTCCTGCTGGAAAATTAAATACAACAATATCATTAGTTTCTATTTTGCCTAAACCTTTTAAACGACGATATTCCCATTGTGGTTTTTCAATATATGATTTTCCTCCCCAAGGAAATGTGTGTTGCACGAGAGGAAAAGATAATGGTGTATTTGGTATACGTGGACCATAATAGCACTTACTAACAGCAAGAAAATCACCTACTTTAAGAGTTTGTTCAAGAGATGATGATGGAATTTGATAATTTTGGAATAAGTAGAGATTAATAAAATATACCGCAACCAACGCAAACACTATAGCATCGACCCACGAACAAATTGTGTACAACACTTTGTTAGTTTTTTCATACTTTTTCCACCAAGTCCATGGAATGAATTCGGTAATAAATATGTCGAATATAAATAGATATAGTAACAACCACCAATAATTACCCACCCAAACAATAAATAATATGTAAACAAGTGACCAAATAGTCAATTTGACCCATGACGAAATTGATTTTTTAAAACGAGATGTCATATATTCAGTTTTTAATATTAATAATTTAATTATTCATTAAATCTGTCATAGAATAGAAACCAGCAGGTTTACCTTCGAGAAATTCGGCCGCCACCACAGCACCAAGAGCAAAGCCTTCACGCGATTTTGCCTCATGTGTAATGGTTATACTATCCACATCCGAATCATATTTTATTATATGAGTACCTGGCACTTTTCCCTCACGCAAAGCATCAATTAAGAGTTGAGAATTATTCAATTCTTTTATAGAATTATTCAAAACCCATTCAGCCTTTCGATCAAGATTTTCCAAAATACCTTCGGCAAGAGTTATAGCAGTGCCACTTGGAGCATCTTTCTTCTCTGTATGATGAATTTCAGTCATAACCACATCATAGTTGTCATAACGATTCATCATCTGCGCCAAACGCCTATTCAATTCAAAGAAAAGATTGACTCCCAACGAGAAATTCGATGCCCAAAAAAGAGTATAACCATTAGCGGCAATCTCCTCTTTCAACTCTGGCAACACTGCATTCCATCCCGTAGTGCCCGACACCACTGGCACACCTGCTGCCCACGCCTTACGATAGTTTTCGACTGCCTTATTCGGCACTGTGAATTCAATAGCCACATCTGCCGAAGCAAAAGTTTCAGACTCAAACTCATCTTGATTATCAACATCCACCTTCGACACAATCTCATGTCCTCGTTCAAGGGCAATACGTTCAATAATATGCCCCATTTTTCCATATCCTATCAATGCTATCTTCATATCCTAATTTTCTCTTAAATAATCCAAAGCCTCAAACAACTCTTCTTTCGTTACATTCTGATTTATACGCACATCGCCCACACCAGCAAGCAACGTAAAATTTATATATCCACCACTATTTTTCTTATCATGCGTCATAAGTTCATATAGTCGGTCATACTGCTTACAAGTATAAGGAAACACCCCATAATACTCTTTTGCAAAAACCAAAATTTGAGATACAACATTTTTATCTAATTTCAATTTCAAAAGCGACAAATAAAGTTCTGCCACCATACCCCACATCACAGCAAAACCATGCAACATCGGACTATCCAACTCATATGACAATGACTCGAAAGCATGCCCCATAGTGTGACCAAAATTCAACGCCTTACGCACTCCCGTCTCACACAAATCACACTCTACAATATTCTCTTTAATCTGAAGATTTTGTCGCAACAACACACCCAAACGCTCCATATCAAACTCATCTAAATCATATCCCAACGTCTGCTCTAGCAAAATAGGGTCGGCAATCAAAGCATGCTTCACCATCTCTGCATAACCCGACAAACGATTCTTGAAATCAAGAGTCTCAAAAAAACACGTATCAATCAACACCCTTTCGGGTTTAGCAAACACACCAATTTCATTTTTTAATCCACTAAAATTAACTCCAGTTTTACCACCAGTAGCAGCATCCACCACACCAAGCAAAGTAGTAGGCACATTCACGAAACGCATACCACGCTTAAACGTAGCCGCCACAAAACCACCCAAATCCGTAATCACACCTCCACCAAGATTTATCAACAACGACGAACGAGTTGCGCCATTATCTACCAACTCATTCCAAATCTCTACCGCAGTATCAATAGTTTTACCCTCATCTCCCGCCTTGATTTTTATAACAAACGGATTAAATTCCGACAAATCTATCCTCGACAAACAAAACCCTGCCGTATTCTCATCAACCAACACAAAAAGCCTATCAATAACCAACGACCGAATCATAGTCGCCAACTCCAACTCCACCCTACCTGTTACAATAAAATTCTTCATTTACTCATCTCCAACATCTTATGAATAGGACGCACAGCACGCTCTCTAATAGTCTCATCAACCTCAATAGCAGGCATTTCATCACGAAGACAAAGATACAATTTCTCCAACGTATTCATACGCATATAATCACACTCATTATTCGCACAAGCACGACCAGCAGGAGGCACAGGAATAAACTCCTTCTGAGGACAACGTTTTTGCATCTCATGCAAAATACCCGACTCAGTGCAAACCAAAAACTGAGTAAACTCACCATCCACAGCATAATTAAGCAAAGCTTGAGTCGAACCCACAACATCTGCCAAATCTGCAATCTCCTTCTTACATTCAGGGTGAACCAACACCCTAGCGTCAGGATATTGAGCCTTAAGTTCAATCAATTTTTCGAGCGAAAACTGCTCATGCACATGGCACGCACCATTCCACAACAACATATTTCTACCTGTAACAGCATTGATATAACCACCAAGATTACGATCAGGACCAAAGATAAGTTTAGCATCCTTCGGAAATTGATCCACAATCTTGCGCGCATTAGTCGACGTAACCACCACATCCGTATGCGCCTTCACAGCCGCCGTAGTATTCACATACGAAATCACTGTATAATCAGGGTGTTCAGCCACAAACTTGCCAAACTCATCAGCATTACAACTATCTGCCAACGAACAACCAGCCGCCAAATCAGGCACCAACACCTTCTTCTCTGGCGAAAGAATCTTAGCCGTTTCACCCATAAAGTGCACACCACACACCACCAAAATATCAGCATCCGACTTCTCTGCCCATTGCGCCAAAGCAAGACTATCTCCAACAACATCCGCCACATCCTGAATTTCACCAACCTGATAATAATGCGCAAGAATAACAGCATTTTTCTCTTTACGCAAACGGTTAATTTCCGCAATCAATTGTTCCTTTTCCATAGTATTTCAAATTAAAAAATATAATCAAAAAATAGTCACAAAAATACAATAACCCCCTCCCCACCACAAATATAGGATAAAGCAACCTGCAAGCAAGCCTCACCCTACCTTCCACACCCCCACTAAAATACAATAAGTTCCCCCTCAAAAAAACCACCCAAACATATAACATGCAAAGTTACTATTTTATTTTGATATAACAAAAAGAATAACACCCAACTAAAACAAATTATTACAAAAAAAATCAAAAATAAAACAAATTTTATCCCAACCCAACACACCAATGTTAAAAAACAACAAAAAAACACCCCAAAAAACACAGATATCAAAAAAAACACATAACTTTGTGCACACAAAAAAACATACAAACAATATCCATTAACAAACTAAAACCTATTTCATCATGAAAAAAATCATTTATCTATCCCTAGTTGCAACAATATTTGCAACCATTTTCAACTCTTGCGAACCACAAGAACACGGGAAAAACATCGAAATCACAAACACCAACCTCTATCTTTTTGGCATAGTAGATGAATACTTCCCTAATATCAACGAATTCGTATTAATTGGAATGACAAACAATCTAACCTTAAACGATACAACAGGCAAAGTAACAGGTTCAGGCTATGGAATAGAACTACATTTTTTGTCATATCTAAACGAAACTTGTTGCCCTATTAGCCAACAAACCTTAATATCAAATATTACAATGGACGAAGCATTCGAAAACCCATCACTACTTGAAGTTGGTAAATGCGCTGGCGGAATCTATAAATTTGAAAATGGCGAACAAGTAGATGTCATCATAAAAGATGTCAATTTAACCATAAAAGAAAACTCAACACAAGAAAAAATGGAATACCAAATCGAAGCAACAATCGATAACGAAAAAATAATATTCACATTCAATGGTAATCCAACAAAAGACTATCAAATAAAAGAAATAGATATTGAAACAGAAGTAATAAACGAAAACATCATTTTCGATGTAAACGAAATAGACTACAACTGCGAAACCATTCTCAACAACAAAAAACAAAACACAATATCCATCTACCTCGAATCAGAAAAATATGTAGGTTTTTTCATATGCTATGCTTCACCCGAAAACAACACAAAAGAAGGCATATATGGCAAATATATAGTTTCAAAAGAGCACAACATTGGCACAGCATCACAAAGTCCAGGCGTAGAAACATTCATGTTTGAAGGCGAAATCGAAATGTACCCATACCCATCTATGCTATCAAAATATGATTTTACAACAGATACCGAATCATTATTCATCGTCAAAGAAGGATATATAGAAATTAAAAAAGACAAAATTTCATTCGAAATAACAAGCTGCAAAGGATCAAAAATCAAAGGAACAACAGAAGGCGAATTAGACATAATGTCAGAAGAAGAACGATGGGAAGATTGGGTTTATGCACCTAAAAAAACACAACACCAAAAAAGCAAAAAAAACCAAGTCCCAACCAAAAGAGAACGTCCCTCACTACTAAAAAAATAACACAAATCACACAAATAAAAAAAAGAATAGACAAGCTAAATTTTTAGTTTGTCTATTTTTTTTATTTTTTTTTGTTAAATCAAAATATTATTGTAAATTTGCCAAATTGAAATTTATACTACCCAAGTAGTACTAAATAACAAAAAAACACTTTGTAATAGGCTGAAAATCATCTTATTTACACATCAATGACACAAAATTTATTGATGGGTAGAGAGAGTGTGTTCATGCCATAAATACATCCAAAACACAACAAAAATATAACAAATTATTATATTAACTTTTAGTTATATGACAACAATCAAATTAAAAAAAGGTTTAAACATCAAAATTTCAGGCGATGCAGAGGCTCAAGTAGCCGGCAAAATTATCTCGCAAGAGATAGGTATCGTGCCTGATTATTTTGAAGGAATGACACCTAAAGTGGCAGTCAGAGAAGGTGACGAAGTAAAAGTCGGCACACCTATCTTGTTCGACAAAAACCACCCAGAGGTGAAGATTGTATCTCCCGTTTGCGGTACAATCAAGCAAGTAGCACGCGGCGAACGCCGTAAACTACTCTACGTGCTCATCGAACAAAACGGCAAAACAGAGCAAGCTGAGCTCCCTACAATGGACCTCAAAGCAGGCAAAGAGTCTGTACACGCTGCTATGTTAACTGCAGGTTTCGGTGCAATGTTACGTCAACGTCCTTACGACGTAGTTGCTAACCCAAAAGTTGCTCCAAAAGCAATCTTCGTATCAGCATTTGATTCTGCTCCATTGGCAGCCGACTACAACTTCGTATTGAAAGGCGAAGAGGCTAACGTACAAGCTGGTTTAAATGTTTTAGCTACAATCGCTAAAACTTACTACTCTGTATCTCCAGCAACATCGGCAGAATTGCGCAATATGAAAGGCGTTGAAATCAACGAATTCATTGGTACTCACCCTGCTGGCAACGTAGGCGTACAAATCAACCACCTCAACCCAGTCAACAAAGAAGAGGTAGTGTGGACAATGAACATCATGGACGTAGCTATGCTCGGCCGTTATACCAACACTGGCAAACTCGACTTCACTCGTAAAGTAGCAGTTGCTGGTCCTAAAGTAAAACACCCAGCTTACGTTGAAACAATCAGCGGTACAGTAATTAACAACATCACAGATGGCAACCTCAACCTCAATGAACACATCCGCACAATCAATGGTAACGTTCTTACTGGCTTGAAAGCTGACGACAAATCATTCCTCTCTCCTTTCTCTAACGTAATAAGCGTAATTGCTGAAGGAGATGAAGCCGACGAACTTCTCGGATGGGCTATGCCTCGTTTCAACAAATTCTCAAATTCATGCCTCTTCTTCACAAAATTGCAAAACATGCTTTGTCCTAAAAAACACTTCGATTTCGACGCTCGTATCCTCGGTGGCGAACGTGCATTCATCGTAAGTGGCGAATACGACCGCGTATTCCCAATGGACATCATGCCAGAACAATTGGTAAAAGCCATGATTGCTCGCAACCTTGAGAAAATGGAACAACTTGGTGCATACGAAGTAGCTCCTGAAGACTTTGCTCTTTGCGAATTTGTTTGTACATCGAAAATCGAAACACAACGCATCGTACGCGAAGCCCTCAACTATATGAGAAAAGAACTTGAATAATTCATAATGCATAATTCATAATTCATAATTTTTTATGCAATTATGTTCTTATGTCTTTAATAAAGTAAAAACGAGCGAAGCGAGTAAGTCTCACATCTCGCTACTCGCTACTAAAAGTCTAAATAAAATGAAATTTTTAAAAAACATCGTAGACAAAGTTGAACCTACTTTCTCTGAAGGTGGTAAACTTCATATGTTTCACTCGGTGTTCGACGGATTCAAAACATTCTTGTTTGTGCCTAACGACACAGCAAAACATGGCGTTCACATCCACGACGTTACCGACTCGAAACGTACAATGATTATGGTGGTAATTGCTC
>JAZRCE010000068.1:0-1779 GCA_045635445.1 Candidatus Aphodosoma sp. | reverse complement strand
TTGCTAGAAATAAAGAATCCAGAACCTTGAAATCCCTGATACCCTGTAGAAGTATGAATTTTAAATACAGCAGATGATAGTTTTTCAAAGATTTCGCTGGGAGACAAGACCCTTCCAGAAGTAGTATTACCAGTTTCAACAGTTTGACCGGTTTGCTTAGAAGGACCATTCTGCTGATGAGGAAGAGGAGGTCGTCCATTATTAGAGTATGAACCCGGCCTAGTTGAAGGGCTAGATACTGGATAATTATTATTGCCTTTGGGAGTGGCTGGTTTTTGAGCACACCCAACGGATATAGTAATTATAAATAATATATACAGTATTTTTTTCATATACTATTGAATTTGTCCTGGTTTAGGTAAAATATGAATCAAAAATCTTTGATTTGCTTTTTCTTCGGATTCTCTCATGAGCCCTGTACCACTTAATCTTCCGTCTCCACTACCACTAATTAAAACTTCACAATTGCCTTTGTCAAAATGGATGTTATTATTATCCCAATATTTTTTAAGGTTTTTTGCTCGACGATAACTTAAATCATAATTATAATCCATTTTGTCTATACCATCTCTTGACGCTTGACCTTCAATCACTAGAAGATATTGTACTTCAGGCGTGCTTTCTGAGGCAACGTTGATAAAACTTTCTAACTCTTGGCCAACAGATAATAATTTTTCTCTCTCAAGTTTGGAGATATTAAAAATTTGATCATCATCAATCCTAAAACGCACAGTAAAATTCAACTTATGCTTTTTATTAATCGAATCGTAGACAAAATAGTTTCTGTTAAGATTTTTAGTAGCATCATTAATCTCGTTTATCTTATCTATATGAGCTTGTGTTGCATTGGCAAGATATCTCATACTATCTAGTTCTTCGCTGTATTGTTTTTGACGAAGTACCATACGAGAATTGAGATTCAATAAACTATCTCTTTCGGCTTTTAATTCTTTCACTTCAAGAGGGGTCGCATCAATTTGTTTTAACTCAACGATTGATATAATAAACAATACAACCATCAAGAAAAACAAACTTGTCATCAGGTCTGCATAACTAGCCCAAAAGTGCGTTCGTTTATCTTTACCCATTTATTAATCACCAATTTTTCCAGGTTTAGGAAGAATATGTATAAGGAAACGCTGGTTAAGCACTTCCCTTGATTCTCTCATAAGTCCTGTACCACTTAAGCGACCGTCACCACTACCACAAATCAGTACTTCACAATTTTTATCATTAAAATTCAGTCCATTATCTTCCCAAAATTTTTTAAGAGACAATGCTCTTTGATAGCTTAACTCGTAGTTATATGCGTATCCATCTTTCGATGCTTGTCCTTCAATAATGAGAAGATACTGAATATGGGGGTTACTTTGTGTCGTTTTAATAATAAAATCTTGTAGGATCTTACCTGTCGTTCTTAAATCTTCTTTTGTGCCTGATGGAAGACTATTCATATCAGCGCTTCCACTTCTAAAATTCACAGTTACTGCAAGTTTGTGTTTTTTGAATTCTGGGAAGTACTGAAAATATTGCGAATGCTGTGTATCAAGCTCTCGAGTTGCATTGTTTATCTCATCTGCTTTGTCAATTTTTGCTTGCAACTCAGCAGTTTGCTCAATCGCATCAATACGAGCATTGTTCAATGCTATGATAACTACAATAAATAGTGTTAGCATAACAAAGAACAGACTTGTCATCAGGTCTGCATAACTAGCCCAAAAGAATGATTTGCTTTCCTTTGCCATATCTATTGCTCCTGTGTTGCACTTTGAGTCGACT
>JAZRCE010000067.1:0-7251 GCA_045635445.1 Candidatus Aphodosoma sp. | reverse complement strand
GCTATGCGCAAATTGCCTGCATTGCTAAATACAACCGATATGCTTGTGTGTGGTGAAGACCTTGGTATGGTGCCTTCATGTGTGCCTGATGTGATGAGTCAACTCCAAATACTCTCACTCGAGGTGCAACGTATGCCTAAGGAAACCACTCAACGATATGTTGATCTTCATAGTGTACCATATCTATCAGTATGCTGCACAGGTACGCACGACACAAGTCCTATACGTATGTGGTGGCGCGAAAATCGCGAGAATACTCAATGGTTCTATAACAACATCTTACACCAAGGTGGGGCTGCTCTTGAAGATTTAACTCCTGAACTTGCACAACAAATTGTTGATATGCACGTTAATAGCAAGAGTATGTGGGCTATACTCCCTTGGCAAGACTACATGGCTTGCGACGGACTAAATCGTTTTCCTAATCCCGACGCCGAGCGCATAAATGACCCTAGTAATCCTCGCCATATCTGGTGTTGGCGTATGCATAAAGAATTATAATTAATTTTAAATACAACCTTTATTATGAAAAAAACAGTTTTATCTTTATTTGTGCTATTTTTAGCAACTACTCTTGTTTTTGCAAATAGTCCAAAAAAATTAGAAAAGGAAGTGAAAAATATGTTTGCTCAAATCGAGAAAACAAATGATGACTTCAAAAAAACACAATTAGCTAACAGTATTCAAGAAAAAATGCTTGATATATTGTATTCGCTTGACGAAGACGAAGATCCATTTTGGTATGAATTTGAATCGCTAAAAAATGTTGGAAGTTTTATTTCAAGCGATAATCAAGTGCATATGTATACTTGGAATATCTTGCTTTCGGATGGTACTCCTCAATATTTTGCGATAATTCAACACTACGATTTTAATACATCTTATATTTTGGCTCAAGGCGAAGCTAAACTACCTGCTACAACTGGTTATATAAGTGAACTCAATTGGTATGGTGCTTTGTATTATGAAATTCACCCTATAAAATTCAAAGATAAAGAAATGTATATGGTATTCGGTCTTATGACTTCTACCGATGGTGAAACTCAACATAAAGTGATTGATGTTATGTCGTTTACCAAAAAAACTGTTAAATTTGGTGCACCTTCATTTATAACTCCTTGGACTGGTAAGAAAAAACAAAGTCGTGTTGTGTTTGAATACGATAAAAATGCTACCATGTCACTTGAATATAACCCTAAGAAAAAAACTATCACTTTTGACCATTTGTCGCCTGTGCGCACTACTGCCGATGGTAAAGAGGTGTTAGCTCCTGATATGTCGTATGATGCTTTTGTATACAAGAAAGACATTTGGAGCTATAAGGCTGACGTGAAAGTGAAAAATAAAAAAGATAAAAAGAAAAAGAAATAAACCTTAAACTTAACTCTAATACTATGTTTACAACACAAGATGTTCAACAATTTGAGTCTATCGGTATTACTCTCGAAAAAGCCGAGACTCAAGTCAATGACCTCAAAAATGGTTATCCTTTTTTGAAAATAAAAGGTGCTGCTGCTATTGGCGATGGCGTTTTGGCTCTTGATAATAAAGAACGTGAACTACTTATTGCCGATTGGCGCGAATATCTCAAAGGAGATGGTGAAATTATTAAAATGGTGCCTGCTTCGGGTGCGGCTAGTCGTATGTTCAAGGATTTATTTGAGTTCGAAAACTCAGATGCTACCGAACCTAACAATGCTTATATCGAGAAATTTTTTGTCGAACGTGAGAGTTTTGCTTTCTACGAAGCACTCAATCGCGTTTGCATTGCCGAAGAGGGTAAATCTATTCAAGAATTAGTCAACGAAAAACGCTATAAAGATATTATTCGTCTCCTTCTTCATAAAGAGGGTCTCAACTACGGTTCGTTGCCTAAAGGTTTGTTGCAATTCCATAAATATCCTCAATATGTACGCACTGCGTTTGTTGAACATCTTGTTGAAGGTGCTCTTTACACCAACAATCGCAATAATGAAGTGAAAATCCACTTCACTGTGTCGCCTGAGCATATTGAGTTCTTTAAACAACATCTTATGAGCGAACTTCCTCGTTATGAGGATTTGTTCAAAGTGCGCTACAATGTAACATTCTCCATCCAAAAACCTTCGACCGACACGCTTGCCGTTGGTCTTGATGGTGCTCCATTCCGTAACGAAGATGGTTCTATTCTTTTCCGTCCAGGTGGTCACGGTGCTCTTATCGAGAACCTTAATGACCTCAATGGCGATGTTATCTTTATTAAAAATATTGATAATGTAGTGCCTGATCGACTCAAACAAACTACTATCGACTACAAACAGGTGATTGCTGGTCTTCTTGTGCGCGTGCAAAGCCAAATCTTTGGTTTCTTGAACGAACTCGAAGGTGAAGTTTCTGATGAACGCCTTGCTACTATGCTTGCATACGCAGAACAGGTATTGTGCATCGGCTCTGATGAGGCTAAAAATATGTCGGCTCTCGAATTGAAAGAATATCTTTGCAATAAGTTCAATCGTCCTATCCGTATCTGCGGTATGGTGAAAAACGAAGGCGAACCTGGTGGTGGTCCTTATCTTACTTATAATAGTGATGGAACCACTTCGCCTCAAATCCTCGAAAGTTCGCAAATCGATAAAAACAACCAAGAGGCTATGGATTGTATGAAAAATTCTACCCACTTCAATCCTGTTGACTTGGTTTGTGCGGTGCGTAACTATAAAGGCGAGAAATTCAATCTTCTCAACTATGTTGATCCTAAAACTGGTTTTATCTCTATGAAATCTAAAAATGGTATCGACATTAAAGTTCTTGAACTCCCAGGTCTTTGGAATGGTGCCATGAGCGATTGGAATACTATTTTTGTTGAAGTGCCTATTGAAACTTTCAACCCTGTTAAATCTGTCAACGATTTGCTTCGTGATCAACATAGGTAAATCCTTTCGATGGGTATCTAAAAATTATTTTAGTACTACATTCGCACGACTATTCTTCGTTATTTCATTAGGTGTTATCGTGGCTGAATATACTGCGTTGGCTACTAATTTATTTCTCGTTGCAATAGTCGCAGGATTACTTTTTATGATATTTTCCACTTTCCGAGTTAACCAACTCGGAAGGTGGATTTTTGTTTTTTCATGGTCGCTATTTCTCTTTGGTGCGGGTGGTTGGTTATTACGTCAAAGGCAAATGCCCAAACTACCTTTTGACACTCACTCTTATATTGTTGAACTGAAAACTACACCTATCTCAAAAGGTTCATACTATCGTGCCGAAGCAGAAATAATTTTTGCTTCTGACTCTATTGTCGAAAATTTGATAGGGCATAATGTACTAATGAATATCTATACCGATTCATTGCTCAATACACCACAATTATGCGATAGATATTTGATTAATACCAAAATACTTCGCCCCGACAATAGCGGACTGGATGGATTCGATTATGGTAAATATCTTGCTCGTAACGGACTTTGTGGTGTTGCTTATCTTTATGGTAACAATATAAAGTATCTCTCTACCGAGCAACCAAGTGGATTTATTCAGCGCAGTTATCTCTTGCGAGATAAACTAATTCGTCAATTCGAAATAATAGGACTGAAGGGTAGTCAGTTAGCTATCATCTCAGCTATTACTTTAGGTGAAAAAGGTTTACTATCTAATGATGTACGTGATACTTTTTCTGCTGCTGGTGTATCACATATTTTGGTTGTTAGTGGTATGCATGTGGGATTTATATTCTTGATTATTATGTGGTTGATGAGTATAATGTCGCATCGTTATAGATGGATTTTAATTAGTTTTGGCTTATTAATATTGTGGTCATATGCTTTACTTACGGGGCTTGCTCCTTCTGTCGTACGTGCTACATTTATGTTCTCTATGATGCTCTTGTTTAGGATTATGGGCGAGAAATATAGTATCAAACATGCTCTCTGTCTTTCTGCCACAATTCTTATTCTCATTAATCCTAACGTGCTTTTTAACGTAGGCTTCCAGCTCAGTTACCTGGCTGTCTGTGGTATCGTATATTTCTATCCGTTGCTCTATAAACGAATATCTACACTTAAATCCCGTTCTTTGCGTTGGATTCTTTCTTCTGTTGCAGTTACTTTATCAGCCCAAATTTTCACTTTGCCAATCGTAATATACAATTTTCACCAATTCCCTATCTATTTCATTATTTCTAATCTCTTTGTCACAATCTTTGCACCATTACTTTTCCTTGGTGGAATTGTGTTATTGGGAATAAGTTATATCCCTTATCTAGGTGTTGGGATTGGTTGGTTTATGAATTATGTTGTGATGATATTTGAATATATAATTCACTTAATCGTATCAATACCTTTTTCCACTACCAAAGTCTATCTTTCTCTATTAGAGGTCGCCTGCCTCTATGGTGTTATCTTCTGTGGTATCAATTGGATCGAGTTGCGTAATATGTTTACTGAGCGATTTAAAGCTCCTATATATTTCTTTTTTTCTGTGTTGCTGTTTGCATTGGTAATACTTATTAGTGACTTATATTATTCTCAACGTCAACTTTTAATTATTCCAGAAACCAATCGTTTGGTGGTGAATCTTTTTGGTGGCAATGAGAATCTTCTATTCACTAATCATCCCGATTTTGCCACTGAACGCCTCGAGCGCACTTGGCTCAAATATTCGTGCTCTGAGCCAACTATTGTTACCGATACTGCGCTCACAGCCAATGCTTTTACATTTAAAGGCGAATCATATCTCATTCTTCGTGACAATATATTCCGTTATCGTCAAAACAATGGACAACCACTTGAAATAGATAATCTTATAATTGACCGTGGAGTATATCCGTCTGAACGACTATTTACCGAGTTCATTCGCCCAAAACGAGTAATCCTCACCGCTGGAGTATGGCATGGTTATCTTGATAAGTACAAAGCCCTTATGGATGAATTAGGTATCCCTTACCACATAATTGCCGAATCGGGTGCTGTTTCAATTATTGGTGTTCAAAAAAAATAGGTGCTGTATATGCGACTGAGATTTTAATAATTATTATGCTGTTTCAAAATTTGCTTTTTCCAATATTTTATACTAACTTTGTAAGGTGAATAAACTCTGATTTTATGACTACAAAAATAAGTGAAGTTATTGCTTGTATCGAACAGATGGCTCCGTTGGCTTATCAGGAGTCGTGGGACAATAGTGGTGTGCAGGTAGGTGACGTTAATCAAGAGGTGAAAGCGGTGCTTTTGTGTGTTGATATTACCGAAGCGACGCTTAATGAAGCAATTGAACGTAGCGCTAATCTTGTGATTTCGCATCATCCGTTAATCTTTAAAGGTATAAAAAAATTGACTGGTCGCAACTATATCGAGCGTGTGATTATTAAGGCTATACAGCATAATATTGTGCTTTATTCAGCCCACACAAATATGGATAAATGCCTTGGTGGCGTAAATTTCCGCATTGCACAGAAGTTAGGCTTGAAGAATATTCGTGTGCTTGCTCCAGAAGAGAATTATCTCTCTAAAATTGTTACTTTCGTGCCTCAATCTCACATCGAACAGGTGCGTCAAGCAATGTGGTCGGCCGGTGCTGGAACTATTGGTGCTTACAATTGTTGCTCTTATTTCTCTGAGGGTAATGGTACTTTTAGAACGCAAGTGGGTTGCAATCCATTTGTAGGAGAAATAGGTAAACTACACACCGAACCTGAACTTCGCCTTGAAATGATTGTTCCAAAGGACAAATTAGGCAGGGTAGTCGCAGCTATTCATTCTGCCCATCCATACGAGGAGCCTGCTATAGATATACTTCCTTTATCGAATAATTATGAACAACTTGGTCTTGGTTGTGTTGGCGACCTTGAAAACCCAATTACTGAAACTGAGATGTTGCATTATATAAAAGAAAAATTAGGTGTTCAGTATATTCGCCATACTAAAACATCAGATAAATTGGTGTCGCGAGTTGCTCTATGTGGTGGGTCTGGAGCTGAATTTATTCCATATGCTATTCGTGAAAAAGCAGGTATCTATATCACGGCAGACGTTAAATATCACGATTTCTTTAGTACTGAAAATCAGATTGTTATTTCTGATATTGGACATTTTGAATCGGAACAATGCATAAAAGATGTTTTTTATGAACAACTTTCAAAAAATTTTATTAACTTTGCAATCTTGAAGGCAGAGTGCGATAAAAACCCTGTCAAGTATACTTATGTTATTGAAGATCAGGAGTATAAATATTGATAAATTCTAAAAAATTAAATAATATGTCAGAAAAAAACGTTGAAACTAAAGAATTTTCTGTAGAAGAACGTCTTCGTGCGCTTTATAATCTACAAATGGTTGTTTCTGAAATTGATAAGATTCGTACTATTCGTGGTGAGTTACCATTAGAAGTTCAGGACCTTGAAGATGAAGTAGCCGGTCTAAAAACTCGTATTGAGAAATGTCAAAACGACCTTAAAACTCTCAATCAAAATATCGCAGATAGAAAGATTGCTATCGAAGAGGCTCGCACAAAAATTGCAAAAAAAGAAGAGGAAAAAAACAATGTTCGCAACAACCGCGAATTTGATGCTCTTACAAAAGAAGTGGAGTATCAAAATCTTGAAATTGAACTTTGTGAAAAACATATCAACGATTACAACAAAGAAATTAAAAATAAAACAGAAGAGTTATCTAATGCAGAAGAACGTTTAAGTGATCGTGAAGTTGACCTTAAGCAAAAGAAAGCTGAACTTAATGAGATCATTGCAGAAACTAAACAAGAGGAAGAAAATCTTCTTATCAAAGCAAAAGAATTGGAGTCATTCATCGAACCACGTCTTTTGACAGCATTCAAACGTATTCGTAAAAATGCGCGTAATGGTCTTTCTGTTGTAACTGTAGAACGTGATGCTTGTGGTGGTTGCTTTAATAAAATTCCACCTCAACGCCAACTTGATATTCGTATGCGCAAAAAAATCATTGTTTGCGAATATTGTGGTCGTATTTTAGTTGACTCAAATATCAATGAAGAGTCCGCTCAATAATAAAAGAAGAAGATTCTATTTATCATAATTAAAATAGATATTATACAGGACTATCCTTATAGGGTAGTCTTTTTTTTTGTATCAATGTAAATTTGTAAAGTCTAATATATTTCACAAATGTAAATCAAGATAATATTGCATGTGATTTACATATGTAATATTCTTATGTAGATAGTGATAATTTACATAAGTAATTTTATGCGGAGTGAGATATAATTGTTTTTATATCTTATTAGTGTTTACATATG
>JAZRCE010000066.1:0-4441 GCA_045635445.1 Candidatus Aphodosoma sp. | reverse complement strand
GACAATCCTCTCGACCGCTCGGCTGTACACCCCGAACGCTATGCTCTTGTAGAGCGTATGGCTAAGGATTTGGGCGTAAAGGTGGAGGATTTAATCAACAATGCCGATTTGCGCAAACAAATCGACATAAACCGATATGTGTGCGCAGAGGTAGGTTTGCCTACGTTGCACGACATTATGTCGGAATTAGAAAAACCTGGTCGCGATCCTCGTATGCAAATCGAGGCTTGGAGTTTCGACCCTAACATTCGCACTATCGAAGACCTACACGAGGGTATGCAACTCGATGGCGAGGTGACCAACATCACCAACTTTGGCGCGTTTGTCAACATTGGCATCAAGGAGAATGGTTTGCTGCACATATCACAAATCTCCGACCGCCGCATATCGTCGATCGAAGAGGTGCTACACATCAACCAACACGTGAAAGTGCGCGTGCTTGAAATCGATCGCGACCGCCGTCGCATCAGCCTTACAATGAAAAATTAATAACCCAAAAAGACAAAAGAACAAAAACAACAAAAAAATATTTTTATAAAGGAACATTTATGTTATTATGTTATTCTGTCTTATAAAAAAAAACTAATATTATGGAAATCAGAGAGTACATTGAACAAAATTTCGACCGATTCGTTGACGAATGGGGTTCGTTAATCGAAATCCCTTCTATATCGGCAAAACCTGAACACAAAGCCGACATGGTGCGCTGCGCCGAACGTTGGAAAGAACTCCTATTGGCCGCTGGCGCCGACCGCGCCGAAGTGATGCCTAGCAATGGCAACCCTATCGTATATGCCGAAAGATTGATTGGCGAAGAATACCCAACCGTATTGGTATATTCACACTACGATGTGATGCCTGCCGAACCACTCGATTTGTGGAAAAGCGACCCTTTCAAAGCCGAAATTCGCGACGGACGCCTCTGGGCTCGTGGTGCCGACGACGACAAAGGTCAAGCTATGGTGCAAGCTAAAGCTTTCGAATACCTCGTGCGCCAAGGCGAAATGAACTGCAACGTGAAATTTATCTTCGAAGGCGAAGAGGAGATTGGCTCTCCTTCGCTCGAAGCTTTCTGCCAAGAACATAAAGAGTTGTTGAAAAGCGACATCATCCTCGTGTCTGACACTAGTATGATTGGCAAAGATACTCCATCAATCACCACAGGTTTGCGCGGATTGGCTTATTGGGAATTGGAGGTGACTGGTCCTAACCGCGATTTGCACTCTGGCCACTTTGGTGGTGCTGTAGCTAACCCTATCAACACTCTATGCAAAATGTTGGCTAAAGTGGTCGACGACAAAGGTCGCATCACTATTCCTGGCTTCTACGACAAGGTGTTGCCTGTGCCTGCCGAAGAACGCGAAATGATTAAAAACATACCTTTCAGCCTCGAAAACTACAAAAAGGCTATCGACGTGGAAGAGGTGGAAGGCGAAGAGGGTTACTCTACTCTCGAACGCAACAGCTGTCGTCCTTCGTTCGACATCTGTGGCATCTGGGGTGGTTACACTGGCGAGGGCTCAAAAACTGTGTTGCCGTCTAAAGCATATGCTAAGGTATCGTGCCGTCTTGTGGCTAATCAAGACCACCACGAAATTTCACAAGCATTTGTCGATTACATCCAATCTATCGCTCCTAAGAGCGTGAAGGTGAAGGTGACTCCTATGCATGGTGGTCAAGGCTATGTGTGCCCTATCGATTTACCTGCTTACAAAGCAGCTGAGGCTGGTTTCGAAATTGCTTTCGGCAAAAAACCTCTCGCTGCGCGTCGTGGTGGCTCAATTCCAATCATCTCTACTTTCGAACAAGTGCTCGGCGTGAAGACTATCCTTATGGGCTTCGGTCTCGAAAGCAATGCTATCCACTCTCCTAACGAAAACTTCGACCTCGAAGTATTCAAAAATGGTATCGTTGCCGTAACTGAATTCTATCGCCACTACCAAAAATAAAATCAACAATCTATGGTCAACAGTCGCCATTTATGACTGTTGACCGTCGACCATTGACCGTCGACCGTTGACTGTTGACCGTTGACTGTTGACCGTTGACTGTTGACTATATAATTATGAAACGCCTCACTCCTATATTATTAGCTTTGCTCATCCCTATAATCTCCTACGCCCAATTCGCTGGCGAATGGAAAGGCAAATTGGTGATGGGTCAGACTGAATTGGCTCTTGTATTCAAATTTGTGCAACACGACTCGGTCGTAACTGGCACATTCGATGTGCCTCAACAGGGCGCAAAGAATTTGCCTATCGACAAAATCTATGTCAGTGACAACAACATCTCTTTAAGCATCAGTGCTATAGGTTTCAACTACGATGGCAAACTCGACGAAAGCAATTCCACTATCGAGGGTTCGATGAGTCAAAATGGCTACTCGTTCCCTTTGGTGCTAAAACCTAATATTAAGGTGAATCGACCTCAAACTCCCAAGAGTCCGTTCCCTTACCTACAAGAGAAGGTGGTGTTCTACAACTCGTCCGATGGCAATAAATTGGCTGGCACTTTGGTGAAACCGCTGATGATGAACGCCAACACCCCTGTGGCTGTGCTTGTTAGTGGCAGTGGTCAACAAAATCGCGATGAGGAACTGATGGAGCACAAACCTTTCTGGGTAATTGCCGACCTCCTAGCTCGCAATGGCATTGCTACTCTACGCTACGACGATCGTGGCGTTGGTGACTCTGATGCTACTGGCTTGGCTTCGGCTACCACCGCAACATTCAAAGGCGACGCTCTAGCTGCTATAGATTTCTTGAAAAACAGAGGGATGAAAAACATCGGCGTAATTGGTCATAGCGAGGGCGGACTGATTGCCTTTATGCTTGGTGCCGAGGTCGAAGGATTGAATTTTGTGATTAGCCTGGCTGGCACGGCTGTGAGTGGCGACCAAATCTTGATCGAACAAAATCGGGTATTGCTCGAAAAATCGGGTGTGTCGGCTAATATTGTCAACTCATACTGCACTTTGTTAAACGACATCTACTCTCTTAAACGCTCTGGTGCACAATTCGACCGCGAAAGCAAAATTGCTGAGTTAAAGGCTAAATACGCCAACTTGCCGTTGCAGATGACGGGCAACATTGCCGCTCTATTACAACCTCAACCTTGGATTGATTTCTTCATTTCGTATGACCCAACTGAGGCGTTAAAGAAAATCGGTTGCCGCGTATTGGCTCTAAATGGGTCGAACGATGTACAGGTGATTGCTTCGCAAAACATCAATACACTGCAAAAACACGTTGCTTCGGAACTACTGACCACAAAAATCTACCCCGAACTAAACCACTTATTCCAACACAGCAGCACCGGAATGCCCAACGAATACTACCAAATAGAAGAAACTATCTCTCCCGAAGTGCTAAAAGATATAGTGGATTGGATAAAAATAAAATAAAATAAAATAAATCAGCGAATCACATCATCTGTAATTCGCTGATTTACTTATCAGTAGTGCGTCCGGGGTTCGAACCCGAGTTTCCGGCGTGAGAGGCCAGCGTCCTAGACCACTAGACGAATGCACCATTTATCATTTGCGAGTGCAAAGTTAATGCTTTTATTGAAATCTACCAAACATTTCGACAAAAAATTTCACTCGAAAAAATATTTTTACATTTTTTAGAAAAAAGTTGCTATAAAACTTTTGTATATCAGAAAAAAGTCGTATCTTTGCACGCTCAAAAACAGAGACTAAACAAACATTATTTATTCACTAAATTTTTAGGAGGACTGCCTTATAGCTAAGCAAGTTACAAAAAAGGGCGAAGACAAACATCGTGTCAATCACGAGATACGTGGAGTCAAAGAAGTTCGCATTGTTGGCGAAAATATCGAATCTCAAGTGTACCCAATAGCCGAAGCATTGCGTATTGCTGAGGAAATGGAAATGGATTTGGTCGAAATTTCACCTAATGCCCAACCACCAGTTTGTCGAATTGTTGATTATCAAAAATTCTTGTATCAACAAAAAAAACGTGAAAAAGAGCTCAAAGCTAAAGCTGTGAAAATGGTAGTTAAAGAGATTCGTTTCGGTCCTCAAACCGACGATCACGACTATAACTTCAAGCTTAAACACGCCGAAGGCTTCATTAAAGAAGGCAGCAAAGTCAAAGCATACGTATTCTTCAAAGGCCGCTCAATCCTCTTTAAAGAACAAGGTGAAGTGTTGTTGCTCCGCCTCGCAAATGACCTTGAAGAAATTGCAAAAGTTGACTCAATGCCAACACTCGAAGGTAAACGTATGATTATCATGCTTTCGCCTAAATCAACTAAGAAATAATAAAAAAGGGGAAAATCCCCGTTTAATTAATAATTAAATATATTAAACAAATGCCAAAAATTAAGACTAATTCCGGTGCCAAAAAAAGATTCGCTCTTACCGGAACAGGAAAAATCAAACGTAAACACGCGTTCAAAAGTCACATCTTGACTAAAA
>JAZRCE010000065.1:0-23123 GCA_045635445.1 Candidatus Aphodosoma sp. | reverse complement strand
AATCGTTCGAAAACTACACGATATTCTCCCGAACAATTATTAATTAGTGCGTTTACAAAATCCTCCAATTTTATTTCCTTTATCTTATTCTTATATTCATCACGGAGTACGTTGGTCAATGACTCTAACTCTTTTTGGGTTATAGGATGTTGTTCGGGAGCAAGAATAATTGAATAAGATTGCAATTCTTTATAAAACCCATACGCCTCGCTCAACAAAAAATTCCGATAAATCTGAGTCAATGGAATATTGCCTTTTATTATACTTTCCTCTACATCAGTAGTGAAACATCGGAGTTTTCTTATAGCATCAATGCTTTGTGCACGTGGTAACTTTTTACCTTTGCCATCTTTCTTATAAGCGGCATTCTTTCCAAGATTTTCTGAATATTTGGTTTCCACAGCAATGAATCCGTCTTTACCATTTGTGTCTACAAAACGGATTATTGCATCCATAGCACTCTTATCTCCAGTCAATTCTTTATAATTTTCGGGAATGAATTCCAAGGCTATTTCGGTTACTTTCTGTATAGGATAGTTAGGTAGTGCAGCCTTTATTACTTTCGTTGCCTTTTCTATAGATTCTTCAAGCATCTGCCTTAATGGGCAGAACAGATTGAATGCCATAGGTTGACTAGAAAGAAGATTATTAAAAAGTCTATCCTCTTCTATAGTTTCATATTCTTTCTTATTTTCCACTCTATCTTTAGCATGCTTAAATGCACATTCAGTCAAGAAGTTCTTCCAACCATCACCACTCTCTTTTGGAATATCACCATTTTCAATGTAGTTTCCATAATAGTGCACATTACCATATCTATCAGTATATGGAGCTATTTTTTCTCCTATCTCCTCACGATAGATTGATTGCAATTTCCTACATTTTGCAACAAAACGAGAATCTCCTTTATATTCTTCGCCGTATCTGTTATTCATAATTTGATTTCTTCTATTTTTCCACACTTAACCTCCACCCACAATCGCCATGATAAATCATCTGTTTAGTCATACCTCCATCAATACAGATATTCTCGCCCGTAATAAATTCTGCCTTATCCGAGCAAAGAAACAAAACCATATTTGCAATATCCATCGGATTACCCACACGCCCAACTGGTTGCTGAACGGCATCTGCACCTTCATACACCGTATAGTTCGTATCGATCCAACCTGGCGAAATCGAATTCACTCTCGCCCTACCTGCAAGACTCACCGCCAACGCATGCGTCAATGCCGCTATTCCACCCTTTGCTGCAGTGTAACTCTCGGTCTGTGGCTGACTCATTCGGTCGCGCGAAGAGGATATATTCACTATCGATGCACCATATTCGGCTAAATAAGGCATCAACAATTTCACTAAATAAAACGGTGCAGTAACTCCAACACTCTGTGCATACTGAAACTCCTCATACGAGCACTCATCAATCCCCTTCATCAGTGGCAACGCATTGTTAACAACACAATCCACCCTATCGTGTCGCGCCACGACATACTCCACAAACGCCTCAAGCACCTCTTTCTGTGCAATATCGCCTACGAAATGCTCCCCTTCCGCTTGCTTATCAATCACATAAACATGTGCACCCTCCGAGCGAAACACATCGGCAATACACTTGCCAATACCACTTGCCCCACCCGTAACAACAATTACTTTATTCTTAAACATAAAAATTCTCTACCTATTTTTTAGTATAATAAAACGGACAACGCATCCTTATACACTGATTATTCTTTCCGCAATGCCTACACACCACATCTGATTTCTCCATTGTAATACCAAAATGCTCCTCTACAAAATCTATTGCAGCCAAAATCGACAAATACGACCCTCGCTTACAGCATCGTGGTCCACCCACTTCGGCAATCCGTGCAAGCGACGAAGAGGTCATCCTATGCGACAATGCAAATGGCTCCACAGTCAATGGCGTTGAATGACTTATTATCGAAACAAACATACCCGAACTCAATCCTGCTCCGCATGCACCCCAAAAGCCACATGCACCGCCTGGCACCTGCTTGCCTCGTCGCATCAACTCTACCAACGCATCCGAAAGGTCGATATCACCACCTGCATTCCGATAAGCAGTCAACAATGCCGCACCCACCATCACATGATGCTCCGGACCATGCATGTGGCAAAACGGCATCGCCATCATCTTCTCCAAAATCTCAATAGGATTCTTTGACGTCTCATCAAGACAAACCCTATAAATCGCATCAATCCCCCTCGTATGGCACTCATTGCAAACATAATGACCATGCTCACAATAAGTCTTGCTATACTCCACCTTGTGGCATATAGCACACTCCATCGACCGTTCTTTTTCCAAATATACTAGCGGAGCACTACATATCAAACATTCTTCTTTCATAACATCACGTATAATTTTTTCTGCAAATATACAAAAAAAATCATAAACATATAAAAACTTTTTCGTATCTTTGTATTTTATTAAACCAAACTGATAAACCCTTATGAGTGAAATAACTAAATGTCCAAAATGTGGTAGCGAATATGTATATTTCGATGGTTCGCTATATGTATGTCCTGAATGTGCGCACGAATTCAGCGCCGACGACCATGCTGCGGCTAACGAAGGCCCCGAAGTAGCACGCGATAGCAATGGCGCCGAACTATTTGATGGCGATGCCGTTACAGTAATCAAAGACCTCAAAGTCAAAGGATCATCGATGGTCATCAAACGCGGCACTAAAGTGAAATCTATCCGCCTCACTGACAATCCCGAAGAGGTTGATTGCAAAATCGACGGTAGCAGCATCGTCCTCAAAACCTGCTTCCTCAAAAAATAATACTATATAGACAAAAAAAATCCTCAATTACTTGAGGATTTTTTTTTATCACACAGCTACTATTCCTGCAATATGTGGATGTGGGTCATAATCAACTATTTCGAAATCTTCAAATTTAAAATCAAAGATATCCTTCACTTTTGGATTAATCTTCAAACGAGGCAATTTGCGTGGTTCGCGTGTTAATTGCAAATCGATTTGCTCTTCGTGATTAGAATATATATGAGCATCTCCAAGTGTATGTACAAATGTACCTGGCTCCAATCCCGTCACCTGTGCCACCATGTGCAACAACAAAGCATATGATGCAATATTAAACGGCACACCAAGAAAAATATCTGCACTGCGTTGATACAATTGCAACGACAATTTTCCATCTGCTACATAGAATTGAAAGAATGCATGACATGGAGGCAAATTCATATTATCAATATCAGCCACATTCCATGCGCTAACAATTAAACGACGCGAATTAGGGTTATTTTTTATTTGATCTATAACTTCGCTAATTTGATCTATACTTCCACCTTTATAATCTGGCCACGAACGCCATTGATAACCATAAATATGACCAAGGTCGCCATTCTCATCTGCCCACTCATTCCAAATACGCACACCATTATCTTGCAAATATTTTACGTTAGTATCACCTTTAAGGAACCATAGCAATTCATGCACAATTGACTTAATATGCAACTTTTTAGTTGTCAACAAAGGAAATCCTTCTGATAAATCAAAACGCATCTGATGCCCAAACACACTTGTTGTGCCTGTACCCGTACGGTCGCCTTTGAAAACGCCCTCTGTTTTTACCCTACGCAATAGGTCTAAATATTGTTTCATATAAGTTAAAAGTTAAAATGTGAACCGAAGATCTTTGAGCCTTTGGCGATAAAAAATTGAAATATAAAAACTTTCAAATCTCAAAATTAAAATTTCAAATTAATAAAGATTATACGTTGTTTTAGTCACTTTAAATTCTGTGCGACGATTGATTTGATTACAGATTTCTTGTTGTTCTGTCGTCAACTGCTCAATAAATTCAGGCGAAAGTACATCTCCTTTTTTCATGAAAAGTTTGTACTGCTCGGCCAACTCTTCGCTCACAACCACAGGTTTCGATTCTCCATAACCAACAGGAGTAAGACGCCCCTTATCAATACCCGCTTTAATCAAATAATCAACCACCGACTGCGCACGCTTTTGCGACAACTCTTTGTTACTTGCATCATTACCAACCATATCCGTATGCGCCGACAACTCGATAGCTATATTTGGATTATCAATCAATATTTTCACCAATCCTTGCAACCCTGCCTCTGAACTAGCTGTCAATGTCCACTTACCAAACTCATAAAAAATATTATCCATCTTCACTGGGCGTGACAAAGAAGTAAGTGTAAAATCATTTTCAAATAATTTACTATCAATCAAACCATTAGTGTTGAATTGATGCGATGCATTCAAATATCCACGATGCGATGCCAACATCACATATTTGGTATTCAACGAAAGATTCACACGATATGTACCATCTTTCTTCGTACGCATCTTCACATTATCACCATTATCACCCACAAGACGAATTGTTGTTTCACCAAGAGGATCTCCTTTATCATCAAATACCCTACCCTCAATAGCATAAACTAGTGCTGGCAACTCAAAACGATATATCTTATCTATTGGCTTACGTTGACCACGACTTGATGAAAAATACCCCATGCTATTATCAGCATTAAAAGTAATACCAAAATCATCGCCCTGCGAATTAATAGGCGAATACATATTTTCCACTATCCATGCCCCAGCAGAATCCTGCACAGCCATATAGATATCCAAACCACCAAAACCTTCTCGCCCATCAGATGAAAAAAACAACGCACCATCTTGGCGCACATACGGAAACATCTCATTGCCAGAGGTATTAATAGCAGTACCAAGATTCTCAAGCACAACCCACTGTCCACCTTCATTCACAGCCACCCAAATATCTTTACCTCCCTCTCCTCCATCGGCATCACTCACAAAATACATTTTATTACCATCAGGCGAAATTGCAGGATGACCAACTGTAACAGTTGTATCTTCAAAAAGCTGAATAAGTTTAGGTTCTGTCCACTCTCCACCCGAACGACTTGATTGATAAATTTGACCAGCCGGCATATTTGCCAAACAACGAGTAAAATACATAGTCTTACCATCAGACGAAAAAGACACAACACCCTCATCTTCATCACTATTCACCGCACCTTCAATAAGTTCAACCTCCTCCCATTTACCCGAATTATTCTTACGAGCAGTGTAAATATCATTATTAGGAACTCCTGTGATTGGATTCTTTATCTTTTTATTTTTCGATTTAGTACGATTCGAGGTAAAAACAATAGATTCCGCTTCACTTCCCATAAAAGCAGGCGAAAAATCCGAATTCTTACGAGAATTAAATTCACTAGCAAGCGAAACCTGATAACGTGTAAATTCCGCAGCTAAAACCTTAGCATTATCAACCGATTTAACACCCTCTTGAGCCTCTACGCAATCAGGATACGATGTAAGATATATTTCAAAATTCTTTCTAGCATCTTCAAGTTTTCCTGTCGCCAACTGACTCTTAGCCAAATGTAAATACGCAATAGAGTCATTATATCTATAACGAATAGCCGAAATATACGAACGAATTGCCTTAGAATGATTATTCGTATTATAATAACATTCTGCTAATTTAAAATTCACTTCTGCTTTAAGCTTACGCTGCTTTGATGCAGATATTTTACTATTATTCTTACGATATATCTCACTTGCAGCAAAATACTCCCCATTATCATATTTACGATCAGCCTTCTTCAATCGCGCAGCAGTACTACACCCCGTAAGCAACAACACCAAACACAACAATATATAACATATCTCTTTCTTCATTTTATCTACTCACTCCTTCAATTATTAACGTTCATAGTCACAATACAATCCAATATCTGTAATCTGTAATCTATTTAACACTTATTCGCGCCACTACACCATCTGTCGTAGTCAACACCCAATCCTTTTCACCCACTGGCACCATAGTGTTGATAATAGAATTACCAATCTTATGCTTCCACAACAATACACCATCCGACGAACGAAGACAATTAATTTCACCATTCTTAGTAGCAAAAACAATCTCTCCATTACGCTCCACAAGCATCGATGGATTATGGTCATAACCAAACTTAGCATCCACCTTCCACAACAATCTACAATCATCTGCCGCCACAGCCAACACACTATCATTCATACAACGAGAAAATACAATTTTATTGTCCTCCGACAATCCAATAGTTTCACGCACCTTATGCTCTTTTGTACGCCATACAGTAGAACCATCAACCACACTCACAGCAGTCATATAACGATCAGGAGCTGTAATAAACACCTTACCATCAGCCACTACAGGCCATACAGCCGCAGGAGAAAAATGAGGACGACTATTTCCATTGTTCCATTTCCAAACAAGCGAACCATCCGCCACATTCAACGCATACAAATAACTATCCCACGCACCAAATATCACCTTACCATCAGCAATCACAGGACGCGACTCTTGATAATCTTTCACATCATTAAACGACCAAACCAATTCACCATCAGCCAAACGCAATGCACGAAATTTACCATCACTCGCACCTATGTAAACTATACCATCAGCAATCATAGGCGAACCCAATACCGCATTATCAGCTCGATGTTTCCAAATCAAACGACCACTATTTTTATCAAGACAATACACATTCCTATCGCACGACCCAAACACCACTCTATCTCCCTCAATCATAGGCGTAGAAGCAATACGTTCGGCAGTCTGATACTCCCACACCATTTTACCTTTATCTAAAGAAATACAACGAAATGTGCCCTTATCATCACCAAAATATAAATTCGTATCATCCACAGAAGGAGTACCATATATACCATAACCCATCTCTCTCACCCACACATCCTTCACATTCTTATATTCAGTATTAACAGCATAATCAGCACGAGGAAATGCTTTTTGGTCACCCTCCACATACATCTTTTTCTCGATAGGCAAAGCAGCCCAACGCACTTGTGATTGACCTATCTTTTTCTCATACACAAAAAGAGTATCCTCGCTCATATCATACACAGTATATCCACCACACTCCTCTTTTGCTCGTAAAGTAGAACGACACAAAAGACCAGTAATACCATCATAGTTAAGCACTTGATTTGAATGATAATGACCTCCCAAAAACGCCTGCGTGTTATATTTGCGCACCACATCGGTGAGCATCCACCAATTATCTACATCACCATCCTTCAACGGATAATGCGTAACAATAAAGACAGGCATACGTTTGCCTACATTTTTCAACTGACGCTCAACCCAAATAATATCTTGTGGCGACACGTGGCCATCACCCATCTTGATAATAGGACCTGTATTAATACCCAAAAACAAAAAACCATTAAATTGCAAACGGAAGCGATTATCTCCAAAAATACGTTTAAAATCCGTAGCCCCCGACTCGCTCCACTTCGTATCATGGTTACCAGGCACAATATAGTACGGACAATTCAACTTATCCAACTCCCTCTTTGCCACCATAAGCGATTTATAATCACCCGTTTCAGCAATATCTCCCGACACTAACACAAAAGCAATATGCTCTTGCGCATTCACATCTTCTACTGCACGTTGCAAATCTTCAGTATTTTTTTCATTCGAACGCGAAATATGCACATCAGTAAACTGCGCGAACGAAAACGCAATATTCTCTACCTCAGGCGCCGACATAGCATCTGCCAAAGTTGCCACTTTTGGTGCTTTAGGTTGCGCTACAATCGATACTGCAACCATCAACACACACAATAAAACCAAACTTAATCTCCTGTATAACATAATATTACTCTATTTATCAAAACAATACATATTAATTTGCAAATATAACAATTTTTATCCATCTACACAAACAATAACCCATTTTTTATACCCCAACAACTCATATAAAAATAGTTCAAGACTCAAATTTTACCAAATCAAACAATTATTTTCACCACCTCATTTCCTATCACAATCAAATACACTCCTCTCATCAACTTAACTGCACCTTCAGAGCCATCATATAACTTTCGGCCAAATATATCGTAAAGTTGATAATTTATTGCAATATTCTCAATATACAATACATTATCTCTAACATAAACCACTACATCCGACTCTGTAAATTCAATATCAACCAAAGTCTCTTCTACTCTAAAATTAGCTATAAGTTCAACATCCGACACAAGATTTATACTCCTTGGATTATCTGTTACACCATCGCTCCAACCTACAAATTCGTAACCCTCAGCTGCTTGAGCAAAAATAACGACATCGCTATTAGTATCATAATATCCAGCACCAAGCACTATGCCCCACTCAGCATTATTCACATCAAGATTGATGGTATTGAGTGTTGATATATTAGCGAATTTCGACCAATAGGCATGCTTGATGTATGCCGAATAGGAACTTTTGAATACTCGCAACAAACAAGAGTCGGCATTGAGCGAGAGATCTTTGACAGCAGGAGGCTCAGGGGCAAGAATAGTAATAGTGTCGATAGAGGCGCAACCGCGAAACGAATAGTTTCCCATCTCTTTTATATTGCGACCAAAGACCACAGAACGCAAATTAATAGACTCGCGAAACAAATTAGCGCCAAGTTCAGTAACACCATCGGGGATTACGACCGACTGCAACGCGTTGCAATACGAAAAAACATAATTGCCAATAGTCTGCAACGAAAGAGGCAATTCGACATACTGCACATTGCAATAAGAAAAAGCATAACTATCGATAGCCGCAATCCCTTCTGCTACAATAATAGAATCGCGACCACTTGGGGCAATAATAAGCTCAGTACCCTCTTTATTGCACAGACAGTTAGATATGCTTGAATAGGTCGAGTTTTCTGCATCTACATCAATAGTTTGCAACGCATACGACGCCTCAAAAGCATAACTACCCACCATTACGACATTTTTGGGGATAGTGATTGACTGAAGCGAATCGCACAGCGCAAAAGCTCGCATACCAATTTTGGTTATTGAATCGCTTAGAGTTATTGACTTTAAGGATTTTGTATTGCAAAAAGCATAGTCGCCAATAGATTTTACCGTGTAGGTGATACCCTCATAAACGATTGTTTCGGGTATCAACAACTCAGATATTTCGTAACCAGACCCATTATCGTCAGATTTATTTCCATCATTCACAACAGTAGCCTTCAACTCATCGGGATACAAGGCATAATATATGCCATCAATCAACACATCTTTGGCATACGCAGTTGATATGCAGAATATTAATAACAGAAATATAGTTATTCGATTCATAAAAAATCAATCAATTTATTTTTCGTAGTGATAGTTATTTTAATTGTTATCTCTGCAAAGTTACAAAATATTTGAGCGGTTTGCAAGGATTTTTGTGTTTTTTTGTGATTATGGAAAAAGTAAGGCGAAGGTAAGATTATCATATGAAGAGGTTAAAGAGAAGTTAAGGAAAAAGTACATATAGGAATAGAGCAAATTAAATAAAAAAAGTACAAACAACGAGGTGTTGTTTGTACTCTTTTTGTATCTATAAATAAATAGAATTTTATGCTTTATATTTTTCTACCTCTTCTGGTTTGAAGTTGTTGATAAATGCATAGTGTTTTTCTACTTCAGCTTCAGCATAGTTTACATAAACTTCGGCTGATGTAGCAAATTGACTACGTCTTCCTCCTTCTCGCTCGGCATAGTTCAAACTAGTTTGACTCTGCTCTTGCTCGTGCGTCGGTTGCTCATCGCGTGTTGCATCGATGATAAGGAGGTAAGTCATAATGATGTGACCTGCCATTTCTACCATACGACGTGCTACGAAGTCAATATACTCTTGGTTTTTAGTTTCAACTACAGCATTTACAATTGCCTCGTATTTAGCAGTCATAGCCACCAAACGTTCGCGAATAGCAGCAAAACGAGGATTAATCTCCATATTCTCGTATGCGCGAATTTGTTTGAGATAACCACCAGTTGTGACGTGGCGAATAGCAGCTACGGTTTGAAGTTGAGATGTTCCTTCATAGATAGTGAGGATACGAGCATCGCGATAGAGGCGTTCGCAAGCATAGTCTTTCATGAAGCCCGAACCACCATGAACTTGGATACAATCGTAAGCATTTTGGTTGGCATATTCCGAAGCAAACATCTTGAGCATTGGAGTGAATGCATCAGCCAAGCGTTGGAACTCTTTATAGTCTGCTTTTTCTTCAGGAGTGAGTTTGCGAGTAGCTTCGATTGCTTCATAAGCTTTGTAAACGTCAACAAAACGAGTGCACTCGTAAAGGATAGCGCGAGAAGCATCAAGTTTAGCTTTGATCAAAGCCACCATTTCGAATACAGCAGGGAATTCGATGATAGCTTTGCCAAACTGACGACGGTCGCGAGCGTATGCCAAAGCCTCTTCATAAGCCGCAGCCGAGAGACCTACAGATTGAGCACCTACGCCAAGACGAGCACCATTCATGAGCGACATAACGTATTTGATAAGACCCATACGGCGAGTACCTACCAATTTAGCAGGAGCGTTAGTGAACACCAATTCGCAAGTAGGCGAACCTTTGATACCAAGTTTATTTTCGATACGGCGCACTTTGATGCGGTCGTCGTGTTTGTTGTCGCAAACGAAGTAAGAGAGACCACGACCATCACTAGTACCCTCTTCAGAACGAGCAAGAACAAGTTTGATTTGTGCGTCACCGTTAGTGATAAAGCGTTTCACACCATTGAGATACCAAGTTTGGTCCTCTTCATTGAAAGTAGCTTTGAGTTGAACTGCTTGAAGGTCAGAACCAGCATCAGGCTCAGTGAGGTCCATAGAGCAAGTTTCGCCAGCGCAAACGCGTGGAAGGAACTCAGCTTTGATATCTTCAGAAGCAAATTCGGCAATAGTTTCGGCACAATCTTGCAAACCCCAAATGTTAGCGAAACCAGCATCGGCACGGCTCACCAATTCGGCAGCCATCACATATGGCACCATTGAAAAGTTGAGACCGCCATATTGACGTGGCAAAGACATACCATAGAGGCCAGCTTTGGCAAGTGCGTCGTGGTTTTCTTGTGTGCCACGAGCATATTTCACGCGATTGTTGATTACTTGAGGACCTTCGTGGTCAACACTTTCGGCATTAGGAGCAATGATGTCGCCACAGATTTCGCCCACGATTTCAAGAATACGGTCGTAAGAGTCGATTGCATCTTCAAAATCTTGTGGTGCATAATCATATTTATCTTTATCGGCAAAGTTTTGCTCTTTGAGCGCAACGATTTTTTCCATCAATGGGTGACCAAGTTGGAATTTAAGCGCTGGATTTTCTTTATACAAGTTCATATCTAGTAGATTTTTTTTAGACAGAATGACATAAAAACATAATCTTTAATTTTTTTACATATGCCTCGCTGAAAAACCAGTTTTTCATCTTGGCAAATAAAAGACAAATTTTTAAGTTACATTTATTAAATATGTCATTGATGTCGAGATTTTTACAGAGTAAAAAGCAAGACCATTATGATAAGGAGTAAAAAAATATGTTCTTATGTCATTATGTCAAAAAAACAAAATTTACTCCTAAGACCAAACTACTCACTCCTAACTATTTAGTGTTTGCTTTGTAGTATTTAATCAATTTTGGCACTACATCTTCTACGTTGCCTGTGATTACATAGTCGGCAATTGTGTTGATAGGTGCGTGTGGGTCGTTGTTGATTGCGATGATGATAGAGCTATCTTGCATACCAGCAATGTGTTGGATTTGACCCGAGATACCACATGCGATGTAGAGTTTAGGACGCACTGTAACACCTGTTTGACCGATTTGGCGCTCGTGTTCGCAGAAGCCTGCATCGACAGCAGCACGCGAAGCACCTACCTCGCCACCGAGCACCGCAGCCAAGTCGTAGAGCATATTGAAACCTTCGGCACTACCCATACCATAACCACCAGCTACGACGATTGGTGCACCTTTAATATTCAATTTAGATTTTTCCATGTGGCGTTCGATAACTTCTACTACAAAGTCCTCATCGCTCACATAGTTCGATACTTCGAGACGACGGATTTCGCCTTTATAGTTAGCATCGAAGATTTGTTTTTTCATCACACCCTCGCGCACTGTTGCCATTTGTGGACGGCACTCTGGGTTGACGATAGTAGCCACGATATTACCACCGAAAGCTGGACGAATTTGATAAAGAAGATTATCGTATTTTTTGTCGTTTTTCTTATCTTCAAACTCACCAATTTCGAGCATAGTACAGTCGGCAGTCAAACCGCTGAACAACGAAGAAGATACGCGTGGACCGAGGTCGCGACCAACCGAAGTAGCACCGAGGAGTGCGATTTGAGGTTGTTCTTCTTTGAAGAGATTAACAACTATGCTTGTGTGAGGGAGAGTTGTGTAATATTTCAATCGTGGGTCTTCGGCGATAGTCAAACGGTCAACTCCGTAAGGGAACACTTGCTCGCCTACAGTGTCAAGACCATAACCAATGGCAATAGCCTCCAACTGACAACCCAATTCATTAGCCAAAGTGCGACCTTTAGTCAAAAGTTCAAGACTGACCTCAGCCACTTGACCATCTTCTATTTCGAGATATACAAATACGTTTTGCATAATACTTATATTTTTATTTTGTTTCTTTTTAGACAGAATGACATAAGGACATAATTTTTGTTTTTCTCATATGCCTCGCTGAAAACAAGTTTTCATCTTAGCAAATGAATGACAAATTTTTTAAGTTGCATTTATCAAATATGTCATTTGTGTCGAGATTTTTACGAAGTAAAAAGCAAGACCATTATGAATAAGAATTAAATATGTTCTTATGTCATTATGTCAAAATAAATAAAAAACTATCCAATAGTGTGATTAGCGATGAGTTCTTTCATCAAGCCATCGATTTCGGCATCAGTTGGCTCGAGGCGTTTGCTCTCTTTTGCTGTGAACACCACGTTTTCGATTTGTTTAACTTTAGTAGGCGAACCACTCATACCCAACCATTTTGGGTCGTGCTCGATATCATTAACGCTCCACTCATCAATTTTGAGGTATGGACGATTGCTGAATATTTCAGTGTAGTCAGCACCAATCTCATTCACTTCCGATTGAGTTTTAGCTAATTTATATTTCAAAGTTAATTTAGCGTGACGCGAACGACAAGCCGCAGCCGAACCATTCACAGTAACCAACATAGGGAGGCGACCTTTAACCACCTCAACACCACGTTCGAGACGACGTTTCACTGTGATTGTATCGTTTTCAACTGCGAGAATCTCTTCAGCGTATGTAATTTGCGGAATACCAAGTTTCTCTGCTACTTGAGGACCCACTTGAGCAGTATCACCATCGATAGCCTGACGACCACATATGATTACATCGATTTTGCCCAATTTGCGCAAAGCGCATGAGAGTGCATACGAAGTAGCCAAAGTGTCAGAACCAGCAAATTCACGACCGCTAAGAAGGTAGCCACCATCAGCACCACGGAACATACTTTCGCGAATCACCTCAGCTGCGCGCGAAGGACCCATAGTCAAAACATGCACCGTAGAACCCGGATGTATCTCTTTCAAACGTAGCGCTTGTTCGAGCGCATTTAAATCTTCAGGATTGTAGATTGCAGGCAATGCTGCGCGATTCACTGTACCATCAGCCTTCATCGCATCCTTGCCCACATTGCGTGTGTCAGGTACTTGCTTTGCAAGCACAACAATTTTTAAACTCATACTATAATAATGTTTAATTATTAGTTTCTAGTTATCAACGAAAATCTATCATCCACAGACTATAGATTCTCTCAAATAAACAAAATAACGTGCAAAAATTTAGCAAGCAGAAAATTGCGATTACGCGAGAGCAATAGAATTTATTCTAATTGCCGAGCATAAGCAATTTCAACAAAGTTAATTCAAGCTCGCTTAAACTGTGCTAAGGCACCGCACATTTTGGCAAATCATCTACTTAATTCAAGCAAAATGATTTGCAAATTTACGCAAAAAAATCCAAACTACCATACATTTTTTATAAAAATATCACATTTCACCACCCTTTTCTATTGATTTTCAACTCCAAAAGCAAAAAGCAGTGGCCCACCAAAATATGCACATTTTTTCAAAAATTGCGCAATTTCACAACCCACCATCACCTCCAAAAGAGTCATTTAGCCCAAAAACACAAAAAAAACAATGCAAAAACACAAAAAAAATCACTCGCCACTGGCGAGTGAAATTACCATATAATCACCCTATTCACAATATCTTGTTGTTCAGATGCTGTGCGACGAAGATATATGCGAGTAGTTTCAATACTTTCGTGACCCATAAGGTCAGCAAGGAGAGCAATATCATTGAACTTCTCCAAAAAGTTTTTAGCAAAACGATGGCGAAACGAGTGAGGATATACCACATGTGGATTAAGACCATATTTAGAAGCATAACACTTGAGTTGTTGCGAAATACCACGAGTAGTGATTCGTTCGCCATAGCGATTGAGGAAAAGGTAGCCACCTACTCTACCACACTCAGCCAACCATAGTTTAGTTTCTACACAAAGTCTTTCGGGGATAAATATGCGTCGTATTTTACCACCTTTGGCATATAAATCAATATAACCCAACAACACATGCTCTACCTTAAATTGTATCAATTCGCTCACACGTGCACCAGTAGCCGCAAGAAAACGTACCACAAAATACCACTCCTTATTACCATCTTGCCATAACTGATTTTTAAGAAATAGATAATCGGCATTGCTTATAACATTCTCGAGGAAAGAACGTTGTTGTATTTTTACAGATTTAAGGCAAAGAGTCGATTTACCAATAAACGATAGATATTTATTCATTGCCTGAATACGAAGATTGACTGTCTTAGGGCTATATTTATCAATCAGATAAGCCCGATACAACAACAGATTGTTTTTCGAGATTTTAGCGAATTTAGACTCATACTCCGCAACGGCATACAAATATGCCGAGATAGTGTTTTTAGCCATATTAGCATGGCAAAGATAATTTTCGAAACTTTCCATTATACAAAAAAAATTAGTGAAACAAAATTGTATGATAATACAAAATAAGTTTCACTAATTCGCATTATGAGAAGATATTCGCTACTGGCGAAGTAAAATGCATCGACGACGAAATACCCTTTGAAATCCCAGAGAGTTGGGCGTGGTGTAGGTTGGGAAGTATTATTGATTTTAGTAAAAATACTACAATTAAATCAGGAGAAATCCCTCAAACATCATGGGTTCTTGATCTTGAAGACATTGAAAAAGATACAGGAATATTATTACAAAAAAAATTAATGAAAAATGTCAATAGTAAAAGCGACAAACATATTTTTTATAGAGGTAATGTATTGTATAGTAAATTAAGACCATACTTAAATAAAGTAATAATAGCTGATGAAAATGGATTTTGCACTACAGAAATATTAGCGTTTAACTTTGGTGAAATATGTAATAAATATGCTCAAATATATTTAATGAGTCCTTTTTTTGTTGATTATGCGATGTCAGATGCATATGGGGTTAAAATGCCTCGTATTGGAAGCGAGCAAGGGAATCGAGCATTAATGCCAATTCCACCAATTAATGAACAATACCGAATTGTCGCAAAATTAGAAGAAACACAACTACTAATTGACAAATATCGAGTGGTGTATGAGCAATCTCAAGAAATAGAGAATACTTTACAAGGAACACTTAAAAAATCAATCCTTCAGTATGCTATTCAAGGCAAATTAGTACCACAAATAGATAAAGAAGAACCAGCATCTGTTCTACTTGAAAAAATTCAGCAAGAAAAACAAAAGTTGGTAAAAGAAGGAAAACTTAAGAAGAAAGATCTAACAGAGAGCACAATCTTCAAAGGTGACGATAACAAGTATTATGAGAAAGTGGGCAACGAAATAACCTGTATAGATGATGAGTTACCGTTTGAGATACCTGATAATTGGTCTTGGACAAGAATGGGTAATATTGGTGTTTGGGGTGCTGGCTCTACACCTCAAAGAAGTAATTCTGAATATTATAACAATGGAACTATACCTTGGTTAAAGACAGGAGAATTAAATGATAGCATAGTCTATGATACATCAGAAAAAATTACAGAAAAAGCTTTTAAAGAATGTTCTTTGCGCCTAAATAAAGTGGGAGATATACTTATTGCCATGTATGGAGCAACGATTGGTAAAATTGCTATTGTAGGTAATGAATTGACAACAAATCAAGCTTGCTGTGGATGCACTCCTTTTGAAGGAATATATAATTTGTATTTATTCTATTATTTAATGGCAAATAAACAAACATTCATTAAACAAGGAGAAGGTGGTGCTCAACCCAATATATCAAGAGATAAACTTATTAAATTTTTGATACCAATACCACCAAAACAAGAGCAAAAACGAATAGTTGAAAGATTAGATAATATTTTAAAAGGTATTGAGGGAATTTAACCCTCAATACCTTTATTTATTTTAGTGATTTTTTCTACGATTCTGTGTTGTTCTTTAATAGGGGGTAACCCTACTATAAGATTGCGAAATAAATTTTTATTTAAGTGAGGAATAGCTGCTCCTACTTTGCTATTTTTAAACAAATCACGATAATTGTTTAATAGTATATGCAACCATTCATCTGATATACATTTTGATATTTGCAAAACTTTAAATGTACTACCTAAATATCCCTTTTCTGTAATGTCAAATATTTCTCCTGAATTTTCACCATCAACAAGAATAACTTTGCAAGGTGGATTTACAATTTTTCCTTGTGTTAAATAGGTCACTTCACTTTTACCTCTATGGTATTTAGCATCCATATAAGGTAATTTTTCTCCAGTAGATTTATAACCATCATCCAACCAACACAAATTAGATAATCTCACAAAATTCCAGTTTACTGGCAATTCATAAGGTATATCATCTGTTATTTCAATCTCTTTACCGCCTACTTTCTCATAATACTTGTTATCGTCACTTTTGAAGATAACTGAACTATTTTTATCTCGCTTGATTTTGCCTGCTTTTATTAGTTGTTCTTTTTCTGTTTCTATGCGTTTGAGAAGTTCACTTGCAGGCTCATCAGATGGGTCTTGTGATACTAATTTTCCTTGAATTGCGTATTGTAGAATGGATTTTTTTAAAAGAGGTTGTAGCTCAAATTCAAGTTGGTCAAGTTCTATTTTAGTTTTCTCGTATAGTTCAATAATTTTCAATAATTTCTTAATCTGTAAAACTATTCTATCTTGTTCCAATAATGGAGGTAATGGAAATAGTTTATTTTGTACATACTCTGGAATTACTCTTTGTTGTCCAGCTGTACCTTTTAGCTTTGCTTCTTTAATAAAATATTCAGATTTAAGAAAAAATAAGATATAATGAGCACTTAATGTATTTCCAAAAATTCGTAAAACATTTAACTCTGTTGTTGCTGCTGCTACATTTGAAGGAACCTCTCCTAATATAAATGATTTTCTATTTTGAAAACAAGGTGTTATCTTAGCATATGCAATATCTCCCCTTGATATTTTTGTGAAACCTTTTTTTACTTCTGCCCATTTCTTTACTTCATATGTATATTCTCCTGAATATCCAGTTTCTATGGATGCCATAGGCATAAAAGCTACATCATTATCATCTTCAGCATTTACACTTGGATTTAAATTTACAATTTGAGAAAACCTACACCATACCCAACTTTCAGGAATTTTAAAAGGTATTTCGTCATTGATGCATTTTATTGTTCCATCGGCGAACTTCTCATAATGCGAATTATCATCACCTCTGAAAATGATAGATTCATTTTTATCTTTTTTGATTTTTTTCTCTTTTACCAAACGGGCTTTTTCTTCTCGGATGCGTTCGAGAAGTTTTGAGGCTGGCTCGTCGTTAGGGTCTTGCGGAACGAGCTTGCCTTGTATGGCTTGTTGGAGTATTGATTTTCTTAAATCTTCGGCTGTCATAAATTTTAATCTTCTTTAGTTTCTTCAAATTCATCAATCCATTCATTCAACTTGCGCTGTAATAGAGTTTTATCAGGCAAATACAACTGATAGGCTGTTGCATATATATTAGCATCGCCTGGTAAAGTAAGTTCGACTAAAGCATCGTTTTTTCGTTCGCAGAGCAAAATTCCGATAGTTGGTTTTTCGAAATCTTGTTTTACATAACGGTCATAATAGTTTACATACATTTGCATCTGACCGAGGTCTTGATGCGTTAGTTTATCAGTCTTCAAATCAATCAATACATAGCATTGTAGCAAACGATTATAAAAGACCAAATCTACATAAAAATGCTGCTCGTCAAAAGTAAAACGTTTTTGTCGAGCTTCAAACAAAAATCCCTTGCCTAATTCCAATAAAAATTGTTGCATTTTATTGATAATAGCATTCTCTAACTTCGATTCTGTATAAACAGCATCGACTTTTAGACCAAGGAACTCTAAAGTAAGAGGATTTTTTATAATATCAGAAGGTTTCTCGACAGTTTGACCTTCTCGAGCCAAGCGCAAGACCTCTTCTTTGTTGCGACTAAGAGCTAATCGTTCATAAAGACTACTTCCGACCTGACGACTGAGTTGGCGAACGCTCCATTGTTGTTGTGTAGCCTCGATTTCGTAGAAACTACGAGCATTCTTATCGTCTATTTGCATCAACACAAGATAATGCGACCACGAAAGCGAAAAAGCTGGCTCCAGATTTGATAAACAGTGTTTATCATTTTTGTCAGCAATTTGATAATCTGTGTTTATCAAATTGGAATATGTGAGATAAAATTGTCGAATTTTACGAAGATTAGGATAACTCCAACCTTTTCCATATTGTTCTGTAAGTCTATCGGAAAGAGATTGAAGGAGTTGTTTTCCGTATTCAGCTCGTACATCTCCTTTTTGTTCATACTCTACAATATATTCTCCTATGCGATACTTGGCATAAACCTCAGCTAAATTAATAGATGTAACAATATGTTGTCGTGTTTGTTCAATAAGGGTTGATACACGATTAAACAAACCGTCTATTTCTTTATTTGGAAGAACTATATTTTTTGACATGTTGAATATATCCTTATATTATTTTGAAATAGAAAATTTATAATCACAATTCTGGATTTTCTAACAACGCTGTAATTTCTTTGAGAACAGCATCGATTTGTGCGTTCAATTCGGCACGTTTGGCTTTGTAGTTTTCGATTAGTTCCATTGGTTCGAGGATTTCTTCGACTTTATGAGGATAGCCACACAAATCGAGATTGTAGCTACCTGCAATGATTTCTTCTTTAGAGAATTGTTTTGCCTTGAAATTGCCATCCTCGTCTTGAATATCCTTACGGTCAATCCACCACTGACGCACACACTCGAAATGCTCCGATTTGATAGGTTTGGTTTTAGAAAAAGCCTTACGGTCGGATGGGATATCCATGCGATAGAACCAAGTATGTTTTGTGCCATCTTGGTCTTTGTCGAAGAAGAGGACATTGGTTGCAATAGATGTGTAAGGCGCAAAAACCGACTTAGGCAAGCGCAACACCGTGTGGAGATTGAATTCGTTGAGCAACTTCTCTTTCAGATTGCGCTTAGCACCATCGGTACCAAACAAAAAGCCATCGGGCAACACCACACCAACACGACCATTGATACGCAAACGATACATGATAACAGCCATAAAGAGGTCGGCTGTTTCGGAAGCACGAAACTCTTGAGGGAAATTCATTTGGATGATTTCGTCCTCGGTGCCACCATAAGGAGGGTTCATGAGGATAACATCGAATAGGTCGTTCTCTTTGAGTTCGCGCACATTTTTGTTCAACGAGTTGTCTTGATAGATTTTTGGTTCGTCGACCTCATGCAAGATTAGGTTGGTCATACAAAGAGAGTAAGGGAACGATTTTTTCTCGATACCAAAAAGATTGTTACGACAAAGTTGTAGGTCTTCAGTAGTTTGCACTTTGGCAGTAAGATGTTTCAATGCGCTAACAAGGAAACCACCTGTACCACAAGCAAAATCAGCTACTTTTTCACCCAAACGAGGGTCAACTTTTTCAACAATAAAATCGGTCAATGCTCGTGGAGTGTAGAACTCTCCCCCATCGCGTTTAGACTCTTGCAAGTCTTTGAGCATCGATTCATACATATCGCCAAACTCGTGAGTTTCGGTAGTATTGGTGAAGTCCTTTTGATTCAACTCGTTGATCATTTGGCGCAATTTAGTTCCGTTTTTCATGAAGTTAGAAGCATCTTGGAACATTTGCCAAACGATAAGGTGACGTTTAGGAGTATATTCGTTTACCTCGAGTTTTTTCAATCCCATGATAAGGCTATCGTTGACAAACTTGATGAGTTCGTCGCCAGTGAGAGCTTTGCCGTCGTTGTTGTCGACAGCCCAATTGCGCCATTTCAATTCTTCTGGAATAATAGAGACATAATCATCTTCAAGCAACTCCCATTTTTCTTCCTGAGCATCATAGATTTTCAAGAAAATCATCCAAATCATCTGTTTGAGATATTGCACAGTGCCCGAAAGGTCGTCGCCACGCATGATATTTTGTAGTCGTTTGATAAGCGATTCCATTGACATAATAAGGTCCTCCTATTTTTTGTTAATCTTCGTAAATCTTGTTAATTAATTCAGTTATAAATTTAGTGTATTTAGGTTTGCCGCCCATGATTCTTGCACAAGGGATTAGTCCTCCAAATTGAGCAAAATTAGGTAAATTAAGAGTATCAATTTTCTCAATAGCCAAACAGTCGTTTTGCAAGAAAATAGATAGCAATTCGTCGACAATAGCCTTTTGCTGAGCATCGAGAGATATATATAGAGAAGATTCGCGAACACCTTCGACACGCTCGGCTTTCAATCTAGCATCTTTGTTGAAACCAATCATAATGATGATATCAAATACATCGACGTCATTGCCAATTTGAGCTTTAAAGCGATTGAAATCGACACCATTCTCCTCAAATTCACTAATTATCTCTGCTCGATTACCATTAAGCCATGTACTTCTGAAATTCTCTTCTGTTTCGAACTTTCCGACAATCAACGATTTGAAATTATCTGAATGATTGGCTATAAGTTTACCATTAGGTCCATAAATAAGTTCGGTTGTAGATATAATTTCAGCAGATACATCAGTCACACGATATTTAGTTTCGTGTGTCTCTTCTTCTTCGGCTATAACTACACCATCAGGATATTGATTGTCAACATCGTCATGAATTTCAACAGGAATTGGTTTTTCACCATCGCCATCATATGTAGATGTAGCAGGACCATCAAATTCAGGGTCACTAAACAACAATGTTGCCTTGCGGAAGTCCATGATAGTGAAAAATCGTTTGTCTCTATCCCACACAAGACGAGTGCCACGACCAATAATTTGCTTAAATTCGGTCATCGAATTGATGTTACTTTCGAGAACAATCAATTTGACCATTTTGCAATCGACGCCAGTTGAGAGTAACTTGGATGTCGTGACAATAGTTGGGTAACGACAATTGTTGTCAATAAAATTCTCGAGTTGTTGTTTACCCAAATCATCACTACCAGTTATACGCATGATATATTTATCATTCTGCGCAACGAGGTCTTGATTTTCGTTAATCAAAGCCTCACGCATACGCAAGGCATGCTCCTCGTCAACACAAAAAACAATTGTCTTTGAAAAACGGTCGGTCTGTTTGAGATATTCTGTAATACGTTTAGCAACAATCTCTGTTCTTTGGTCTATAATGAGTTTGCGGTCAAAATCTTTCGATGTGTATACTCTTTGTTCGATAAGTTGACCATAAACATCACGTTTACCCTCTTCTGGGATATAACCTTCAAGATCTTTGTCAATACCAAAACGCAATACACGATATGGAGCTAAGAAACCATCATCAATACCCTGTTTCAACGAATAAGTATAAACTGGGTCGCCAAAATAATGACTATTTGAAACATCTTCTGTCTCTTTAGGTGTAGCTGTCATACCAATATGAATAGCGCCACTAAAATAATCCAAAATTTTGCGCCAACGAGAGTTTTCTTTTGCACTGCCACGATGACACTCATCAACCACTATAAGGTCGAAAAATTCGGGTTTGAATTGACGGAAAGCCTCTTCGTCGTCATCACCACTTAATTGGTGATACAACGACATGTATATATCATACTGCGATTCTAAGTTTTTAGCCTTAACTTTGGTCAATATACCTTTTTCATTAAAAGGCGCAAAGTCATTGAGAATTGTTTGGTCGATAAGTATATTTCTATCGGCAAGATAAAGAACTTTTTTGACTTTCTTCGACTCATACAATCGGTGTATAATCTGAAAAGCTGTGCAAGTTTTCCCCGTACCGGTAGCCATAACAAGCATTATACGTTGTTGACCCCTTGCAACGGCTTCAACCGTGCGATTGATAGCAATACGTTGATAATATCGTGGACGATTAATGCCTTCGCGATAGAAATAAGGTTGTTTGATTATCTCCTCAACATTATCAGTAATATCATAGTCACCTTTGTAACGTTGCCACAATTCGTCGGGAGTTGGAAAGTCCGCCATAGAAAGTTGACGCTCGATGCCACGCTTCATATCATGCTCAACAAAGCCGATACCATTTGACGAAAAAGCAAAAGGCACATCAAGAATACGAGCATAATCAATAGCCTGCTGAATACCATGAGCAACCTCTTTTGTGGCATCTTTAGCCTCTACGATAGCCAAAGGATAATTGTTGCGATGAAACAATAGATAATCTGCCGATTTACGATTGCCTCGCTTGGCTTTGCGACCCTTAATAATAATCTTACCATCAGTAAAATCAGTTTTTTCTATAATGGTATATTCCATTCGGGTCTGATTCTTGGTCCAGCCTTTAGCTTCTATCGCAGGCGTAATATAACGATTCTTTATATCTTCTTCCGACAAGTTATAAAGATTATCGTCATATAAACTTGTTATTTGATAATTAACTGACATGCTTGTGTGTTTTTTTTGTTTTGATTTGCAAATATACGAAAAGATTTGGGGATAAACAATGTTTTTTAGGAAAAGGTTTACTTGAAATTTGACAGACAACATTTGCCAATTGTTTTGAAATATTTTTTAGGCTAATTAATGTGTCTACTATTTTTAGGAAAAGACAGGCAGATTGAAGTGATGAAAATCTCACAAATCTCACAAATCTCAGAAATCTCACCGGTCGTATTGAGAAAAAAAGATAATAGAAATGA
>JAZRCE010000064.1:0-3358 GCA_045635445.1 Candidatus Aphodosoma sp. | reverse complement strand
GAGAATAAATTTCTTTTTCAGACTGCCACACTGTAAAATGTGGCAGTTTTTTATATATGGGATTTTTTTTGTAACTTTGCAAAAATTTTTTTGTGTTATGAAAATAGTGATAATCAATGGTCCTAACTTGAATTTGTTGGGTGTTCGTGAACCAGAAAAGTATGGAGTTACGCGATTTGAGGATTATTTGGAGGTGTTGAAGGTGCAATATGCCGATTGCGAGATAGAGTATTATCAGTCGAATGTAGAGGGTGAGATAATCAATAAATTGCACGAAGTAGGATTTTCGGCGGATGGCGTGGTGCTTAATGCAGGAGGTTATACTCATACGTCGGTGGCGATAGCAGATGCTGTGGCGGCAATCACAACGCCTGTGGTAGAGGGGCATATCACTAATATTTATGCAAGAGAGGAGGAGAGAAGGGTGTCGTTGTTGTCGAAGGCATGTGTGGGTGTGATTTCGGGGTTTGGATTGGAGTCGTATAGATTGGCAGTGGAGTTTTTTGTTTGTTATTATCCTTTTTCTTCGCGTTTTTAAGGCAAGGCATGGTTGCAGGTGAATTTATTTATATTTTTTTAGGTGGGGATTAAACTTTGGGTGGATTGGATAGTCTTTTAAGTAGTTTGTGTAGTTTTTATTTGAAAAATATATTAGAACTTTTATGATAAAAAGATTGATTTTGTTTTTGGTGGCTGTATTTGCTGTGATGGCAATGGACGCAGCCGTAGTAAAGGGTAAAATTGTAGATGCAGGTGGTAGTGCATTAGATTTTGTGAATGTTATGTTGGCATCTAAGTCGGACAAGGGTGCGGTGTATGGTGCAATCTCTGACGAGACAGGACATTTTGAGGTACAGAATGTGCCTGCAGGAGAGTATGTATTGGAGGTTACATTTGTTGGTTATCAAACGATTAAGCGTGATGTGGCTGTTAAAACGTTGAATGATCAAGTTGCGTTGGGTAAATTGGTTTTGCGCGAAGATGCCAAGATGTTGGGCGAGGTAGAAGTGGTAGGTCAGGCGTCACAAATGCGATTTGATATAGACAAAAAAGTGTTCAATGTAGACCAAAACTTGGCGGCATCGGGTGCGTCGGCGTCGGAGATGTTGCAAAATATACCATCGGTAGATGTTGATAATGAGGGTAATATTTCGTTGAGAAACTCAGCGAGCGTGGAGGTGTGGATTAATGGTAAGCCAAGTGGTTTGACAGAAGAGAATCGCGCTCAGATATTGGAGCAAATGCCAGCGGGAAGTATTGAGGCTGTTGAGGTTATTACTAATCCGTCGGCAAAATTCAACCCAGAGGGTACAGCTGGTATCATCAACCTTGTGTTGAAAAAAGATCGTAAGGCAGGCTACTATGGCTCGGTGTCGGCTGGTGGTATGTATAATATCGGTTCGCCTGCACCAGGTGCGCACATTGGTGCTAATTTCAATTATAATAGTAGTTTAGTTGATTTTTATGTCAATCTTGGCGCTCGCTATATGAGTCATGAGTCGGATAACGTGACAGACCGTTATTCGTTTGAGCGATTGGCGTTGGATTCGTATGAAGATGTGCGTGAACAATGGGGCGATACGCTTTCGTATTTGAATACATTGTCGGCAAGTAGTCGTAAGTTTTTAGGCTTGTTTGGTCGTATGGGTGCCGATTTTCATATCAATGATAAAAATACTATCGGTTTCTCGTTGATGGGGCATGGTGGCACAAATGGTTCGGCAAATGAGAATTTGTATACAAATGTGCTTTGGGGCGTGATGGATACAACTATGTATCTTCGTAAGAATCGTCAAGAAGGTATGCGTCCATCTTATTCAGCATCGTTGGACTATGTGTATGAGATAGATAAGATGGGCTCGGAGGTGCGTACAAGCATAGAGTATTCGGGTCATAAACGTTCGGGAGATTATATTTATGACCAATCAGCTGTTCATGCTTGGAATGGAGAATTGGGAATGAGTCCTGAATATACTCATGAGTATACTCAAGTTCAACGCCAAGATGGAAAGAACCAAAGTGTGCGTTATAAATTGGATTATACACAAAAAATTGGACAGACACAAAAAGTCGAAGCTGGATTGTATGGTTCATGGCAACAACGTTTGTCGCCATCGCGCGCTTGGAATATGGAAGGCGAAGATAGTCTTTTGATTCAGTTCAACGACTTCGACTACGAAGAGTGGATTGCAGCGATGTATGCTACATACGGTGCTAAATTCGGTCCATTCAGTATGTCGCTCGGTTTGCGTGGTGAGTATACAAATACTTATGTGCGTACGCGCGATGTAGAAGAAGAATCGGCGTGGTCGTCAACTCGTCGAGGCTATTTCGAGGTATATCCAACAGCATTTTTGTCATATGCATTCCCAAATAATCACGAGTTGCAAGCCAACTACACACGTCGTATCAATCGTCCACGCGGTCGTCAGATCAATGCCTTCCGTGATATGAGCGACTCGACAAATATCTCGTTCGGTAACCCATTGTTGGACCCAGAGATTTCGAGCGCAGTAGAGTTGAACTACCTTAAAACTTGGGATGACCACGCAATATCGGCAGGATTGTATTATCGTTTCTCTGACAATGCAATCGAACGAGTGCGCTACTTGGATGATAATGTGATGTATACGACATTTGAAAACGTGTCGCGTCGTCAGAGTGCTGGTCTTGAAGTGGTTGCTAAAAATAAAATTACAAAATGGTTGAATCTCACTACGACTATCAACTGCTATTATGCGGCGATGGATAGTGTGTTTTATGATACAAACCTCGATGGCGAGTTGGATTTGCTCTATCCATTTCAACAAAGTTTCTCATGGAATGCACGTGTGATGGCAAACTTCTTGATACCAATGGGTTGGTCGGCTCAGTTGACTGGTATGTATCGTTCAGCCGACGTAGTGGCACAAGGTAAGATGAACTCGCAATATGTAGTTGACCTCGGTGTGCGTAAAAGCTTCTTAGATCGTAAGTTGAATCTTGCAATTTCGGTTCGCGACTTGTTGAACTCACGTCGTTGGGCAAGCACTACTTGGGGCGACAACTTCTGGCAATACTCATCTCACGAGCCACGCGGCACAATGTTCTCAGTGACATTGACCTACAACTTCGGTAATATGCGTGCTAAAAAACAACGTCCACAATCAGGCGGTATGGATATGGGAGTCGACGGCATGGACGAAGGTATGGATTTCTAATTAGTTACTAGTTATTGGTTACTAGTTACTAGAAGATTGATTACGAATAAATATATATAGACAAGAGTCTCGGTTGGGGCTCTTGTTTTTTATGTTGTGTAAAGAATTTTTACTGCGAGTGTAAATTTTCTTTACACAATTTGTTTTAGGTGGAATGT
>JAZRCE010000063.1:0-17688 GCA_045635445.1 Candidatus Aphodosoma sp. | reverse complement strand
AAAAGACAGGTTTTATGAATGTAGAAGATATAGTAAAAAAGATTTTAGATTCGATTTATTGTGTTAGAGGGAATCTTGTGCAAGGTTATTTGGAGTCTCTTTATGAAAAGGCGTTGATAATTGAGTTGCAAGAGCGCGGTTTGAAAGTTGAATCGCAAGTGCCAATACAGGTTAATTATAAAGGCACTATTATTGGTGATTTTAAGATTGATTTGTTGGTTGAGAATTGTGTGATAATAGAAATAAAAGCAGTGCAAAAGTTGCAGGTTGCACATGAATTACAATTAGTTAATTATCTAACAATAGCAAAAAAAGATATAGGAATATTGGTTAACTTTGGTGGTGATAAGATAGAAATTAAACGAAAATTTAGATTGTATACACCTAAAAAGTAGAGGTTTTTCTAAACCTGTCTTTAGTGTCGAGATGCGACAGAAAGGAGCAGCAAGACCATTGTGTCATATAAAAGTAGATGTTATATAGATTTACTTGCTTGCTTTTAAAATATCACAGGACAAACATGTTTTATATGTCTTTTTGTCTAAAAAAAATCTGTGTGTTCTGTGAGAGACGAATATTATCTGTGAGAAGAAAAAATCTGTGGGAGATAAAGAAAAAGTTTAAAATTAGGATTATGAAAAAAGTTGCGATTATAGGAACACAAGGGGTGCCTGCCAATTATGGTGGGTTTGAGTCGTTGGTGGAGAATATTATTGGTGAGAATTGTGAGGCGGGGGTGAAATATACGGTGTTTTGTAGTGGGAGGGATATGTCGGAACGATTGGAGGAGTATAAGGGATGTAGATTGAAATATGTGGGGTTGTCGGCTAATGGGGTGCAGAGCATTCTGTATGATGTGATTTCGATGTGCAGAGCATTGAAGGGATATGATGTGATGCTGGTGCTTGGGGTGTCGGGGTGCTTGTTTTTGCCTGTGGTGAAACTGTTGTCGAAGGCAAAGGTGATAGTGAATATTGATGGATTGGAGCATAGACGCAAAAAGTGGGGAAGCTTTGCTAGATGGTTTTTGAGACAATCGGAGTTTATGGCGGTGAAATGGGCCGATGTGGTGGTGGCAGATAATAGAGGCATTGAGGAGTATGTGAAGGTGGAGTATGGAAAGAAGGCGGAGATGATTGCGTATGGGGGTGACCATGTGTTGCGCCAAGTGAGTGGGGAGAAAGAGGTGGAAGTGATGGAGGAGTATGGCGTGGTGGCTGGGGAGTATGCTATGTCGATATGCAGAATAGAACCTGAGAATAATTGCCATGTGATACTTGAGGCTTTTGAGAAAAGCGGAAAGAGATTGGTGTTTGTGGGAAACTGGGAGCGTAGCGCGTATGGCAAGGAGTTGAAAGAGAGATATGGTGAGTGCGAGAATATTAGATTGGTGAACTCGGTGTATGACTTGGATGTGCTGTATGTGTTGAGAAAGAATGCAAGATGGTATGTACATGGGCATAGTGCCGGTGGTACGAATCCTTCGTTGGTGGAGGCAATGTTTTTTGGTATTCCGATATTGGCGTATGATGTGGTGTATAATAGAGAGACTACGGAGAATAGGGCTCTCTATTTCAAGACAAGCGATGATATATGTAGGCTGTTGGAATGCAATGTGGAGGCGTCGGAGTTGAAAGATATAGCAGAGAGAAGATATAGATGGAAGACGATAGCTGGAGAGTATGAGAGGATGTATTGATGTATAATGAAAATTGGTGTTTTTGTTGATTGAAATGTGATAGAAAATTGATGCTTTCTGATAGTTTTTGTAAAATTATCAGAAAGTATTAATTTTATTAGATGTTTTTTTGTAGTTTTGTACTGTTTGTTAATTTAGAATAAACACTTTTGCTTTGATTTTGTTAAATCAGATTAAATATCTTTGAGGTTTCGGGCTGATTCTTTATAAATCATATAGTCGATTATAGAATTTGTAAAAATTACTCCCTTCGGTCGTGATTTAATTTCGTTTTCCTCCTTCTTGCAAGGTATAATACAAATAAATTTGTCTTCTACTCTTGCTGCGAGCGTCGGTTTTACTTCGCTCGGCATAACTTAAGCAAGCTTAGTTCTACCTCGCTTATCGTAAAAAATTACTCCCTTCGGTCGTGATTTTTGCTCCGCTCAGCATAGCACAAGCAAGCTTGACTCTGCTCTCGCTTATCGCAAAAATTTGGTGGAAATCGGCATTTTGGGGGGTAAAAATTTGGTGGAAATCGGCATTTTGGGGGTTGAAAATTTGGTGGGAATGAAAAAAAGATGTAACTTTGCAGTGTGTGTTAATTTAGAATAAACACTAATTGTGGGTATTTGTTAATTCTAATTAAACACTATATTGTATTATTTGTTAATTCATATTAAACACTTTTGTGGTTATGCAGACTCTTTTGAAACGATATAAGCGATTATTGAATAATGTCTCATTGGATTTTGTTCGTGAAATTATGAATGAAATTGATTGGGATGAGCGTTTGATTGCGATTAGAGGTGCTAGAGGTGTGGGTAAGACTACACTTATGTTGCAATATTTGAAAATGCATTATAATGAGTATGGAGATAAGGCTATTTATGTAAGTCTGGATAGCGCTTATTTTACACAAAAAACAATTTATGATTTTGTTGAGGAGTTTTATATTGGTGGAGGTAAGTTGATTATGTTTGATGAGGTGCATAAATATGAACATTGGAGTCGTGCAATGAAAAATATTTATGATGAATATCCTAATATGAAAATTGTGTTTAGTGGTTCTTCATTGATTCAAATATTAAATGCAGAGGCTGATTTATCGAGAAGATGCGTGGCTTATGATATGCAAGGATTATCGTTTAGAGAGTATTTGAAATTGTATAAGGATATTGATTGTGAGAAGTATAAACTAGAGGAATTGTTGGCAAATCCTGATAAATTGTGCTCTGAAGTAAATGAGAAATGTCGACCATTAGAGTTTTTTAGAGAATATTTGGCTATTGGTTATTATCCTTTTGCTCGTTCGGGAGAGGAGTATTATACTAAATTGGAGAGTGTGGTGGATATGATTGTTAATGTTGAATTGCCTTATTATTGTAATGTAGATTTTGCTAATATTAGAAAATTGAAGGCTCTGTTGGTAATTCTTGCAAATGAAATTCCTCAACAAATTGATACTACTAAAACCGCTGGACTGGTTGGTGTATCGAGGCTCACTTTGTTGAATTATTTGAATCATTTGCATCGTGCTAATTTGATTACTCTATTATATTCGGACATGGATTCGTTGAGGAAGATGCAAAAGCCAGATAAAATTTATCCTGAAAATTGTAATTTAATTTATGCTCTTGCGACAAAAGAACCAAGTGTAGGTACAATAAGAGAAACTTTTTTTGTGAATCAATTGAAGTATCAGCATTTGGTGGAGTATTCAAAAAAAGGTGATTTTACTATTGACAAGAAATATATTGTGGAGGTCGGTGGTGCATCTAAAGATGGCAAGCAAATTGCTCAAATGGAAAATGCATATATTGCGGCAGATAATATTGAATATGCGTTTGGAAATAAAATTCCTTTGTGGTGTTTTGGTTTTTTGTATTGATTATGAAAAGATTGAGATTTATCGTAGTGATGCTTTGCCTACTTTTGGTGGGTGGTATGAGCGCTCAGGAACGTAGAGCGGCATCGTTGGGTGGCGCGCCTGAATATGTGGGATACACTCAGGTGTATGACTTTATTGACGAATTGGCGGATATGGGTATTATCAGTGTGAATTCGGTGGTGAAACCATATGACCGAAACCAAATAGCTGCGTGGCTCGTGGAGGCGGCGGAGGCGGACTCGCTACTCTCGGTGCGCCAACGGAAGGAGTTGTGGTTCTATTTGAACGACTTTGCATTGGAGTGCGAAGGGATGTATGATGGGGTGGTGCAGTGGTCGAATGCGGGTGCAGTTGTTAATAAAAAACTCTGGAAAGAGTTTTTTGAATTGAGAATTGAGAATGGAGAATTGAGAATTACAGATATCTCTTACGGAACTCACGGAGAACACGGAATTTTATCTCCCACAGATAACACAGATAACACGGATATTATTTATCCTTCGGATTTAGATATTCGCTCTCTTGCTTCGCAAGAAGTCGCTCGTCAGATTGGCACAGATTGTGACGCCGATGCTTTGCCGGCGTCATACTCCTCACTCCTCACTCCTCATTTCTCATTATCATTGTTTCAGCCGGCGTTTCATTATGCTGATAGGAATTTTGAGTGTAAGTTTAATCCTATCATCGGTATGGATTTGACGATGAATGGGCATGGAATGGCGATGCATAGATGGTGGGGGGCTGAGATTAGAATGGATATTGTGGATCATGTGGCGGTGTGGGGTTCGATTCGTGACCACTCGTACTCGGGCGACCATTTGAATAAGGAGTATTATGCCTCGGTGGGACAAGGAATTGGATATGGCGCAAGATTGTCGGAACCAGGGTATTTGAATAATTTGCCTGGGGCGTATTATCACTATATGCGTTATGGAGGCGACTATGCCGAGGTGCGCGGTGGTATTAAAGCATATGCATGGTGGGGGTCGATTGGATTGGTGAAGGATAATGTGCAGTGGGGCGACTCGTATCACTCGGCGAATATATTGTCGGGACGTGCGCCTTCGTTCCCAATGATTGAATTGAAATTGAAACCTTGCAGTTGGTTCCGATTGGACTATATACATGGATGGTTGGCGAGCGGTGTGGTGGATTCGACATATTACAGAGTAGAGGAGAATCCGATAGATGGTTCGTCGCACAGAATGTATCGTACGGCAGGGAAATATTTGGCAGCGAATATGTTGACATTTACACCGGTGAAGAGGTTGGACCTTTCGATAGGGTCGGCTGTGGTGTATGGAGCAAGGAATATGGCGGCGGCATTCTCGATTCCGATTACGTTCTTCAACTCGATGGACTATCAGATGAATAGCGGGGCAATGTTGGACAATGAGAATTCGCAAATATTCTTTAATTTGTCGTCGCGAAACTTGAAATATACGCATCTATATGCCTCGGTGTATATCGATGAGATAAATTGGGCGAGATTGAAACCTTCGAATCCAGAGCATAATTTCTATAGTTGGAAAGTGGGGGCAAGAGTGGCAAATTGGCCTATGAAGGATTTGTCGCTCACGGCAGAGTTTACGCGTACAAATAGTGGTACGTATCAGCATCCGTATCGGGTGTTGACGTGGGCATCGAATGGGTATAATCTTGGACACTATCTTGGTGATAATGCGCAAGAGGTGTATGTGGCATTGGCATATAAGCCGGTGCGTGGGTTGAGTTTGACTTTGAGCTATGTGAATGCTACGAAATATAATGAGTATCTGTATACACGACATAAGGAGTCGGAATTTATACGTCAGAAACAATTTGCAGAGAAGGTGTGGCGCAATGATGAGGTGAAACTGCATGCCGTGTATGAGGTGGTGAATAATGCGTATGCCTTTGTGGATTTGGGGTGGAATAGTGCAAGAGGGTTTGATGTGACTTCGGAGCCAACGGTTGATGAGGTGCGCCTCGATGCACAAGGCTACTTGAAACGATATACGCCTGCGTTCTATTGGGGGCAGAATGTGACAGTGAAGATGGGATTCTCGTTTTATTATTAGGATTTTTTTTTTTTTTTAGACAGAAAGACATAAAGATATATATTTTTTTTATGACATAAAGGTCTTATTTTGTTTCACAAAATGTCGACCTAAAAGACAGGTTTTATGAATAGTTTGTTTTTTTAGACAGAAAGACATAAAGATATATATTTTTCATGACATAATGGTCTTGCTTTTGCTATGCAAAATCTTGACCTAAAAGACAGGTTTTATGAATGTAGAAGATATAGTAAAAAAGATTTTAGATTCGATTTATTGTGTTAGAGGTAATCTTGTGCAAGGTTATTTAGAGTCTCTTTATGAAAAGGCGTTGATAATTGAGTTGCAAGAGCGCGGTTTGAAAGTTGAATCGCAAGTGCCAGTACAAGTTAATTATAAAGGTACTATTATTGGTGATTTTAAGATTGATTTGTTGGTTGAGGATTGTGTGATAATAGAAATAAAAGCAGTGCAAAAGTTACAGGTTGCACACGAATTACAATTAGTTAATTATTTAACAATAGCAAAAAAAGATATAGGGATATTGGTTAATTTTGGTGGTGATAAAATAGAGGTTAAGCGAAAATATAGATTGTACACACCTAAAAAATAAGAGGAGTCTCTAAACCTGTCTTTAGTGTCGAGATGCGACAGTAAGGAGCAGCAAGACCATTGTAAAATAAAGTCTAATAGTTTCTATATGTCTTTTTGTCTAAAAAATATTATGTGTAATAAAATATTGTGTGATATAAGTGCTAGGATGGCTGTGGGTGAGGTGTATTCATTCAGGGTGGAGGAGTATGCGCCGATGCATAGGGTGGAGTTGATGGGTAGGTTGGTCTATTGTGGGTTTGAGATTGTGGAGGCGACGGATGAGATGGTGCAGGTGCGTAAGGTGCGTGAGGCGGTGGCAAGTGATTGCCCTGAGAGGAAGTATGGGTGGATTGTGAAGTTGAAGCGTGTGGGCAAAGATGGGCATAGGTTTAACATATACAAACTGCGCACGATGTATCCGTATGCCGAATATTTGCAGGGGTGGATGTATGAACAATATAATCTTGACGAGAAGGGGAAGATAGCGAATGATTTTCGTATAACACGTGTGGGGCGATGGTTGCGGAGATGTTGGGTGGATGAGTTGCCTAATGTGTGGAATTTGGTGAGGGGCGAAATGAAGGTGGTGGGGGTGCGACCGTTGTCGGAGCATTACTATTCGTTGTACAGAGAGGAGGTGCAGAAGGCGAGGGTGAAGTACAAGCCAGGGTTGTTGCCACCATATTATGCCGACAAGCCATCGACGCTAGAGGAGATACAGGAGTCGGAGATGAAGTATTTGGAGGCGTGCGAGAGAGATGGGGTAAGATGGACCGATTGGCGGTACTTTTGGAGGATCGTTTTTAGATAGTTTTTTCCACGGATTTTTTGTCTCTCACGGAAATAATTAATCTCCCACAGATAACACAGATTAAAAAGATTTTTGCCATCTGGATATCACGATTCGCTGTTTTTTAGCTTCGCTAAAAAAGACGCTCGTCAGATTTACACAGATTTTTATATTATGGAAATAAATGATATAACATATAAAATACGCGGAGCAATATTTGCTGTGTATAATGCTTTAGGACCAGGATTGTTGGAAAGTGTGTATGAATTGGCTTTGATGCATGAATTAAGTAAACAGGGATTGAATGTTAAACGACAAGTTAAAATAGATGTTTACTATGATAATGTTTTGTTGGAAATTGATTTTAGATTAGATATATTAGTGGAAGATAGTGTGATTATAGAGTTAAAATCAGTAGAAACGATTAAAGATGTTCATCATAAGCAGTTGCTTTCATATATGAGATTAGCAAAGAAACCTGTAGGTATATTAGTAAATTTCAACACAAATAGAATCGCAGATTCTATTTTTAGAAAAGTATTATAACTCGCGAAGCGAGTAACAATCTGTGATAATCAGTAGCGCGTCTTTTGACGTAGTCAAAACAGCGCATCGAAAAAAAGGAAAAAAATAATCAGAGTAATCTGTGTAATTTGTGGGAGAAAAAAATCGCGAAGCGATAAAAAAGACTCCGTGAGTTCCGTGCATTCCGTGAGAGGAAATCTTCTCCGTGAGCGACAAATACTCTGTGGGAGATAAAAAAATATAATTATGAAAAAAATTGAAATGGTTGACCTACGTGGTCAGTATGAAAAGATAAAATCGGCGGTGGATGCCGGGATTCAGGAGGTGATTGATACTACTCAGTTTGTGAAGGGCGGTAAGGTGAAGGAGTTTGAACAGCAGTTAGCTGACTATCTCGGCGTGAAGCACGTGATAGCTGTGGGCAATGGCACCGATGCGCTACAGATTGCGCTGATGGCATTGGGGTTAAAGCCTGGCGACGAGGTGATTACGCCTACGTTCACATTTATTGCTACGGCAGAGGTGGTGGCGCTGTTGGGATTGACGCCTGTGGTGGTGGATGTGGATTACGACACGATGTGTGTGACTGCCGAGGCGATTGAGCGTGCTATTACGCCTAAGACAAAAGCGATTGTGCCTGTGCATCTGTTCGGACAAAATGCCGATATGGAGAGCATATTGGAGGTGGCGCGCAAGCATAACTTGTTTGTGGTGGAGGATGCGTGTCAGTCGATGGGGTCGAGATATACGTTCTCGGACGGACGAGTGGCGGCGAGTGGCACGATGGGTAATGTGGGGTGTACGTCGTTTTTCCCATCGAAAAACCTTGGTTGTTATGGCGATGGTGGAGCATTGTTTACCGACGATGATGAGTTGGCACAACGCATCCGTGTGATAGCAAATCACGGTATGGAGGTGAGGTATCATCATGATGTGGTGGGGGTGAATAGTAGGTTGGACTCGATACAAGCGGCGGTGTTGTTGGCTAAGTTGCCACATTTGGATGAGTATATCGAGGCGCGACAAAAGGCAGCGGCGTATTATACCGAGGCATTGAAGGGGGATGAGAGATTTTTGACACCTGTGGTGGGGCGTGGCACTACGCATGCGTTTCATCAGTACACGTTGCGATGCGTGGGTGTGGACCGTGATGTTGTGCGTGAGCAGTTGGCGTCGAAGGGAGTGCCGGCGATGGTATATTATCCGATACCATTGCATCAGCAGAAAGCATATCAAGATGCTCGCTATAAAGCAGGTGACTTCCCAGTGGCTGAACGCCTCGCCCGCGAAGTCCTCAGCCTTCCAATGCATACTGAACTTGATGCCGAACAGTTGGGGTATATTGTAACATCGCTCCACACACGATAATATTATTAATCTCCCACAGATTTAAAAGATTTTTATCCTCGCGGAATTGATTTTATTTCTCACGGAACTCACTGAATTCACTGAATTAATTTTATCTGCGATAAAATTGTTATAAAAGATATATCATGATAGAAGAAGAATTGACATATAAAATTAGGGGTTCCGTGAGATAAAATAACATTTGAGAGAGAGAAATCGCGAAGCGTAAAAATCCGTGAGATCCGTAGAGCGATTTTTCGCGCAAGCGAAAGAGCGAATCTAAAAAGGAAAATAAGAAAATAATTTCCGTGCTATCCGTGGGTTCCGTGAGAGACAAAAAAACACTCCGTGAGATAAAAAATAACTTTGTGAGATAAAAAATAAAATATGAAAAATTTTGCATTGATTGGGGTGGCGGGGTATATTGCGCCACGACATTTGAGGGCTATCAAAGATACTGGCAATCGTTTGGTTGCGGCGTATGATAAGTTTGATAGTGTGGGAATTATGGACTCATACTTCCCTGATGCGGCATTCTTTACCGAGCAGGAGTTGTTTGACCGCCATTGCACTAAGTTGCATCGCACGGGAAATGCTATCGACTTTGTGAGTATCTGTACGCCTAACTACCTCCACGACGCCCATATGCGTTATGGACTTCGCCTTGGGGCTGACGTGATTTGCGAGAAACCTTTGGTGCTAAATCCGTGGAATGTGGATGCATTGCAAGAGGTGGAGCGTGAGACAGGTAAGAGGGTGTATACTATTTTGCAGTTGCGTTTGCATCAGTCTATTCGTGATTTAAAAGCGAAGATTGATGCGGGACCAAAGGATAAGATTTATGATGTAGATTTGACTTACATTACAAGTCGTGGCAATTGGTACTACACCAGTTGGAAGGGCGATGTGCATAAGAGTGGGGGTGTGGCTACGAACATCGGGGTGCACTTCTACGATATGTTGCAATGGGTGTTTGGTAAGGTGACACGCAATGTGGTGCACGTGGCGTCGCACGACCGTGTGGCAGGATATCTTGAGTTGGAGAAGGCGCGTGTGAGATATTTCCTCAGCATCAATGCTGACAATTTGCCAGAGAATGCTGTGCAAGGCGAGAAGCGCACCTTCCGTTTGATAAATATTGATGGAGAGGAGTTTGAATTCAGCGAAGGGTTTACCGAATTGCACACAGAGAGTTATCGTGATATCCTCGGTGGTGGTGGATTTGGCATTGAGGATGCGCGTATGGCCATCAATACCGTTTACGACATCCGTAACGCCGAACCGATAGGCCTCAAAGGCGATTATCATCCATTGGCAGCATTGCCATTGGTGAAGCATCCATTTGGATGGTGATATTCTTTGTTACTTTTGTCATTGCCCAAAAGTAACCAAAAGGCTAGAGCTATGACTACAAAGCTAAATTTTTTTAATAATCCTACTCAAGTTTAAAGTCGGGCTATGGTCTGTGATTTACTGATTGTTTTTAAGCAACGCGAAATATGTGATTTCTATTGTTATGCTACGCCTCCTCAAAAACTCTCATAACGGATTATTCAAAAAAATTCTTTACGCTTTTCTGTCAATGCTCGTTTGCCATGCGGCGTTAACGTGCGTTTTTAAGGGCATGGCTTAAGGATAGTCGGTTCACGAGCGTCTCTTTTTATTATCTGTAATTCACCAAAAAAAATAAAACAGCCCGAATTGAAAAATTCGGGCTGTTTGTGTCTGTTGACTGTAGACAGTAGACTGTTGACAATCAAAATTATTTTGCTGGAAGCATTACTACTTCGATTACGTTGCCTTGTTTTACGAGGGCTTTGAGTGTTTTTTGGATTGATTTAGCATCTACTTTTTCGAGTGCTTTTTTGTAGTCTTTTACATAATCGATACCATCTTGGTAGTAGCGGTCGAGGATTGTGCCCCACCAGCCGTTGTCTTCCATATCTTCTGCAAGAGTGTTAAGACGGTTTTCTTTTGCTTTTTGGAGGTCGTCGGCACGTGGACCATTCTCGATGATTTCCATCACCTCTTTGTGGATGATTGACATGAGTTTTTCTTGTTTTTCAGGGTCAGTATCGAATTGCATGAGAAGAACTGCTTGTTCGATAGGGTCTTGCATAACATAACCAGCACAACCTACGCCGTAAGAGCCACCCTCTTTTTCGCGGATGCTTTCGAGATAGCGTGTGCCAAGGATGTCGCCGATGATGCCCATGTTGAGGCGATTAGCTAGAGTAGCTTTCATTTTGCCTGAGTAAACAATGCGGTTAGAGGCAGTTTTAGTTTCCATCTCTTTAGTGAAGTAGTTGTTTACTTTGCCTTTAGGATAGCGAACACCGTGGTCGGTATATGTTTCGCGTGATTTATCAGTTTTAAGACCACCCAACCATGTGCAGATGATTTGGCGAGTAGCTTCGTCGTTAGGGTTGATGTTACCGATGAAAGTTACGAAGAAGTCGGCAGGGTTAGCAAAACGTTCTTTGTAGATTTCGATAGCACGGAGTTGGTTTGCACGTTTGATGAGGTCAGTGTTTACGATGAGAGTGCGAGGGTTGTGAGAAGTAGTAGTTTGTTGGATGCTATCTGAGAATGCAGTTTTAGGGTTTTTGTCGCGAGCAGCCAACTGAGTTTCAAGCATAGAGATGAGAGTTTGGTATGCTTGGTCGTCTTGGCGAGGAGCAGTGAAATAGAGATATGCGAGTTGCATCATAGTTTCGAAATCTTTCACTGTAGATGTACCAGAGATGCTTTCGTAATATTCGCTGATGCTTGGAGAAACAGATACGTTTTTACCAGTGAGAGCTTTTTGGAGGTCGAGAGCAGAGAATTCGCCGATACCGTTGAAAGAGATAATACCATCAGCCATAGCTGCAGAAGGAAGATCTTCGAGAGCAACTTTGCTGAGACCACCTTCAGACTCCATACTCATGATGATTTGGTCGTTTTTGAATTCGGTAGGTTTGATAACTACTTTGATGCCGTTAGAGAGTGTCCATTCGGTAGTACCGAGTTTTTTGTTGAGTTTCTCTTTTACTATAGTGCCAGCAACAGGAGCAGTTTCGACGAGTGGGCGGTCGAATGTCTCTTCGATAGGAGCTGCGATTTCAGATGCTTTGACAGCGTTGAAGATTTCGAGAATCTCTTCTTGAGTAGGAACGCTTACGATGTCGTTGCTTTCTTTACCGATGTAGCTGATAACGATGTTGTTGTCTGTAATGTATGATTGTGCCAATTCGTTGATAGTGGCAACAGGAAGTTGAGGTAATACGGTTTTAACAAATTCGTATTCGAATTCGATGCCAGGAATTGGTTCGCCATCGAGGTAGTGGCGATAGTATTCTTGTGCATAGCTTTGAGATTGACGAGTGTTACGTTCGTTGTAGTAGCGTTCAATCATAGAAATATATTCAGTTTTAGCACGTTCGAATTCAGCGTTAGTGAAGCCATAGCGTTTGATTTTCTCTACTTGAGTGAACATGTCGGCCATAGATGCTTTTTCTTTGCCATCTTTAGGGATGACGATGAATTCGAAAGCATCAGTTTCGCCGAGTTGGTTGCCGTAGCCACCCATAGCTTGGATGAAGTTGGCATTAGGGTCCATAGTGATTTCTTCGATACGGAATGAAATCATTTGACGGATGAGTGCATTGATTGTAGAGAGGAGGTAGCCTTGGTCAGTAGCACGGAGGTTGCGAGGTATAGCATTGTGTTTGAACTCGATAGCGAGTTGAGTGAACTGAGCCTCTTTGTCGGTGTAGATTGCTACGTGAGGAGCATTGTTTGTTGGGAGTGAATATGTAGGACGTACGCCACGGTTAGAGCGAGCAGGGATTGGAGAGAAGAGGTCTTTGATTTTTTTCTCCATTTTGTCAACGTCGATATCACCTACTACAACGATACATTGGAGGTCTGGACCATACCAAAGTTCGTAGTAGTCGCGGAGGGCTTGGTAAGTGAAGTTGTTGATAACAGCTGTGTCGCCAATTACGTCGCGTTTAGCATATTGCGAGCCTGGGTATTTGAGTTTGTTGCCTTCGCGCCACATGCGGCGTTGAGCAGTGTTGCCTTGGCGCCATTCTTCGCGGATAACGCCACGTTCGTTGTCGATTTCGGCTTCTTGGAGAGAGATAGCGCAAGACCAATCGTGAAGTACGAGGAGTGCGCTGTCGAGAATCTCTTCGCGAGTAGGCACGTTAGAGAGACGATATACAGTTTCGTCAAGCGAAGTGTAAGCATTGATATTGCTACCGAAGCCAACACCTACTGATTCGAAATAGTTGATGAGGAGTTTGCCTGGGAAGTGCTCTGTACCATTGAACGCCATGTGTTCGAGGAAGTGAGCAAGACCATTTTGGTGGTCTTCTTCGAGGATAGCACCTACAGCTTGTGCGATGTGGAATTCGCAACGTTCTTTAGGTTGGTTGTTGTAACGGATGTAGTAAGTAAGACCGTTGTCGAGATGACCTATGCGGACATTGGTGTCGATAGGTAGTGGTTGTGGCATTTGAGCCATTACGTTAATGCAAAATGCACAATTTATAATGCACAATGCTAAGAGGATTAATTTTTTCATATTTAAGAAATTTAGATGTTTAGTAATGAGTGGAGAGGTGTTTTTTTTAGACCTTGGGTTGAGCATGTGACGCTTGCAAACATCTCTCGTTACTATATGGTCTGATTTATAATGCAAAGTAACATAAAAATTTTTAATTACACAAATATTTTTATCGTTTTTCGATAAAAAATTTATTTTTTAATATATTTTAATTGTGTAGATTGTATTTTTTGTGTATCTTTGCATGTCATATTTGTGGGGTGAGTTGTGGTGTTTTTTATTGGATATGTATTGATAGTGGGTATGGTGTGGTTATGGTTATCCTATGAAGAGGGTATGGTGAAGGTTGCTGTTTGTATGTTAGATGTGTGGTTGGTTTTGTGATGTGGTATATGCGGAGTGTGTATTTGGTTTGAGTAAAAATATAGAGTTATGAAATATACATTTGACAGAGTTGTTCGGTTGGTCATAGCGTTGGCTGTGATTGTTGTTGCGGCATTGCTTGTGAATAGATTGAGCAGTGTGTTGTTGCCTTTTTTGATAGGTTGGTTGTTGGCATATTTGATTCATCCACTTGTGAAATTTGTGCAACATACAATGAAAGTGGGCAACCGAGGTGTGTCGATTTTTATATCGCTATTGTTTATTGTTGTTGTGATTGTAGGTGTGGGAGTTGCGGTAGTGCCGGCAATATCTGCTGAAATTATGTCAATGCACAATGTACAATTCACAATTCACAATTTCAAGTTTGGTTCTGAAGCTATGGCGTGGTTGTCAGAGGTGATTGCGAGTGTGGATGTGGAGAAGTGGTTGAATCCAGAGACGGTGAAGGGGGCGTTGGAGAGTTTGTTGCCTAGCGTGAAGGGTTTGGTGTCGGGCACATGGGATGCGATATCTGGTGTATTTGTAGTGTTTGTGGTGTTTTTGTATGTGGTGTTTATTTTGATTGATTATGAAAGAATTAATCGTGGTGCACGAGAGATGATACCGACTAAATATAGAGAGTTGGTGGAGGGTGTGTTTGAGGATTTGGAGAGTGGAATGAATCGATATTTCCGTGGTCAGAGCCTTGTGGCGTTGATTGTGGGTGTGATGTTTGCAATTGGTTTCAAGATAGTTGGATTGCCGATGGCTATTACGGTGGGATTGTTTATTGGGGTGTTGAATCTTGTGCCTTATTTGCAGACGGTGGGCGTGGTGCCTGTGGTGTTGTTGTGTTTGGTGAAGAGTGCCGATGGTGATGTGAATTTTTGGTGGGTGTTGTTGGGGTGTTTTATCGTGTTTATTGTGGTGCAAGGCATACAAGATCTATTTCTCGTGCCTAAGATTATGGGCAAGGCTATGGGTTTGAATCCTGCTGTGATATTGTTGTCGCTTTCGATTTGGGGCTCGTTGCTCGGTATTGTGGGTATGATTATTGCGTTGCCAGTGACTACGTTGTTGATTTCGTATTATAAACGTTTTATATTGAATAAAGAAGAATTACCAATAGAAGATTTATGAAAAAGAGATTAGTGTTATTATTATGCATTGTGTGTTGCACATTGTATGTTGATTTGTGGGCTGTGCCTGCAAAACCGGGTATTATAACTTTGAAGCAACAAGATGGAACTGAGTTGCAAGTCAGATTGTGTGGGGATGAGAATTATCATTACTACGAAACACTTGATGGGAAAAGAATGGAGATGATAGGTGGTAGATTAAAGATGATGGATGGTGTGGATAATAGGAAACAGATATCAAAAAAGAGAGAGCATAGATCACAGAGTTTAGCGCGTAGTTCTCAACGTGCTCCGCATCAAGCAGAGAGAGGGTTGGTGATATTGGTTGAGTTTTCGGATTTGAGTTTTGTGAAAACTAGACAGGATTTTTTTGATTTGTTGAATAAAAAGTCTTATAATGAGAATGGGGCTACTGGGTCGGCTCGTGATTATTTTAATGATGCATCGAATGGGCAGTATGATCCTCAGTTTGATGTGTATGGGCCATATAAATTGAGTAGAGAGATGGGGTATTATGGTCAGAATGATGCTGATGGAAATGATATGCATCCCGATCAAATGGTTGTGGATGCGGTGGCGATGATGGATTCGATAGAGGATGTAGATTTTGCGGATTATGATACTGATAATGACGGTTTTATAGATAATATATTTGTCTATTATGCGGGGCATGGTGAGAATGAAGGTGCGCCAGATAATACGATTTGGCCGCATGCATGGGCGATATATAGTCACCGTGTAGAGGGAGAGGTGGTGTATGATGGAAAGACGTTGGATGGTTATGCTTGTGCATGTGAGTTGCGAGACTCATATGGTAAGACTATGTGTGGTATAGGTACTTTTTGTCATGAATTCAGTCATGTGCTTGGATTGCCTGATTTTTATGTAACAGATTATGGTTCATCGCATAAGACTGTGGGTAATTGGGATATTATGGATAGTGGGTCATATTTAAATAATAGTAAAACACCACCGACATATTCGGCTCACGAGCGTTTTTATCTTGGATGGTTGACTCCTGAAATTCTGAATGAGCAAGGTGACTATGAGCTTGAAGAGTTGCAAAAGAGCAATAAGGCCTATATAATTACAGCTACAGGCGAGCATAATCTTGATGGTGGAGATCCGGATCCTAAAACCTATTATTTGCTTGAAAATAGGCAGAAGGTAGGTTGGGATGCATATTTGCCAGGTCATGGATTGATGATTACTAAAACAGTTTATGATGAGAAAAAGTGGTTTTTTAATAATCCGAATAATGACAGAAACAACCAGTGTTATGATTTAATTGAGGCTGATGGTAAAGCACCTGATGATAATAAAGGTAAGGAGGGCGACTTGTTTACGGGTAGGGCTGCGAAGTCATATACGCCTTATGAAGACTATCCAATAACAGATATTGCAGAGAAAAATCAGGTGATTAGTTTTTCGTTTATGAAAGCATCAAGTACTAAGGGTTGTTTTGTAGAGTCGTTTCAGAATCTTACAGCCGAGAGTACTATAGATATTACCGAATATATTGATACTTATGCTGATAATTTAGGATGGAAAGGTTCTAACCTTTTTTGTAGTGCAGGGTCGGTAAAGATAGGGACGGATAGCGAAGCGGGGTATATTATTACGCCACAAATTCCGATAGAAGGTAAAGTAGGAATAGAGTTTGTTGGTAGGGGTAATGGTGCAAGTGCAACTATTAGTTTTGAGATAGATGGCAAGATAGTGAAAACTGTAAATGTATCGGCATTATATAAAACAATTGCGTTTGAGTTAGATAATTTTGCGGCAAATAGTGTTATGAAAATATATGCTAACACGAAGTGTTTTTATATTGACAAAATACAGATATGTAAGGTAGAACCAGAAACTACAACTAATGTTGAGCTTGGCAGTGACGAGATTTCTGTTTTGTTGGTGGATGGCGATAGAGTTGAGTTGGTGAATGTGGCTGATGGTGCTGAGGTATATTGTTACGATGCATTGGGTAGATTGTTATGGCACAAGGTAGGCAATGGAGAGGTGATTAATTTTGCAAAACCACAAGGTTTATATTTAATACGAGTAGTTGATAACAATAATGAATATACGTTGAAAGGATTATAATTAGATGATGGAAAAGAGAGAGTTTTTGCAGGTCTATCGTGATTTTATGAGTGTTGAGGGCAGAAAGATAGACCCCAAATATATGACTCGATTGAAAGAGGATATTCGTAGGTTCACCACAGAGCATGATGTGTCGCTTGATGCATTGGCCAAGTCAATGCGCTCGGCGATGATTGCTCATCGTGAGATTTCGCTCGGACATCATTCGATTGAGGCTATTTTACTTTACACATTGATTTATAAGACCGAAACACCACTTTCGTATGTCGAGGAGCGTTATGGCGAAACGACAGCTGAATTGGTGGAAGGGTTGATGAAGGTTTATGATTTGTATAGTCGTAAAGTGGCGGTAGAGAGCGAGAATTTTCGTAAGTTGTTGATATCTTTTGCGCGTGACGTTCGTGTGATTATGATTATGATTGTAGAGCGATTGGACACAATGCGCAATCTGCAATACTACAGTGAGTCGGAGCAACAAGAGATTGCACGCGAGGTGTCGTATCTCTATGCCCCTTTGGCTCACCGTATGGGGTTGTATGGTATTAAAACAGAGTTGGAAGACCTTTCGCTAAAATATACCTCACGTGAGGTGTATAAAGAGATTGCTACAAAACTTAACGAAACAAAACGTAGTCGTGATGCCTATATAAAGAAGTTTATCGAACCA
>JAZRCE010000062.1:0-11693 GCA_045635445.1 Candidatus Aphodosoma sp. | reverse complement strand
CAATATTCACGAAATATATTACCATCATTCAATGCGTACGGCACCGACGCCACCGACTGATAGTTCTCGTTAGCAATAATAACAGCAAATGTACTCTTATTCACACTATTTGTCACTGGTATATTCTCATCTACTTCCGATGTCAACGACACTCTCTTTATCTCCACCTCTTGGTCACGACGTTCTACCGTCATCGCTATACTACCACCTATGTGCTGACCAAACTGCAATGGGATATTAGCATCTTGTGCAAATCTACCCTCTTTCTCTGCCAAATCTATCTTAATATCCAACTCCTCTGCCGCCTCTTGATTGGCTATCAATTCGTATTCAAACAGATGGCTCTCGCCTGCTTTCAACTGTGGCAATGTAACCGACTCCACCTCACCACCAATGCGACTAACATTTGCAGGGAATGTAACATTCACTCTCACATTCTCCGCAGCTCCTTGGTCGGTATTCTGCACAATCACCTGCAAATTGAATGGTCTACGACGTTCCAATGTTCCAGAAGTCGAGCCTAATACTTTATAACTAACCACATTCACATATGGTGTTTTCAATTTATGAGTACCAATTGTCGATTGAATTTTTTCTGTACTAAAACCATTTGGCTCGTTCACAACAATACTCAAAGCTATCTCACCAGTCGTAGTCTGGGCTGTTGCACTGATTGGTATCTCCACCCAATATTTACCACCTGCAGGAATCATAGGCAACTGCACATCACTAATTGTAACCCCCTGCGTAGCTCCCGTAAACGTAGTTTGCGCCACACACCCATATCCATCACCACGACCCTCATTCACAATCTGAAAACGCACTTTACACTGCTCATTTGCATCTATCACCCCATTATCATCCTCATCTACAAATTGCAACGTCTTTGGCACCACGCTCAACACCGCCGGCACCACCTGCTTCTGAATATTAAAATCCATCGGAGCACTCACATTGTCTTGTGCCACTACTGCAACACAACACAAAACTACTAAAAAGAACACTATCTTTTTCATATTCTTATATCTATTAATAAATCAACATTTTTCTGTCTTGCCGAGCGGGTTTGGGTAGCCCACTACCGTGTGCAACCCGCCCGACAAGACAAAAAACGCAAGTTGCACGTAAAAGGATAAATTCTACTGGCAGACTGGACGTACAGATAGTCCGTTGTAACGATAGAAAGCGTTACTCCTATTTACTTCATCCGAGTCAAACAAATTTACACCCAAAATGCGATAAGGATCACTCGAATGAAGCGAGCTCGACAAATAAAAGCCGTATAAACCCACATCATAGAGCAAAGTACGATACATGTAACCCGCAGCGGGCAAGAAGATTGAGTTACCATTTGGTCCTACCACTTTATATCCATTCACACCATTTTGTGTAGTCCATGTCCATGTGCAGTTATTGCGCAATTCGTCTTGCTCTGCTTCAGTTGGCATGCGCCATGCGCCACCCCAATTAGCAGTTGCAGCATCATCTATAGGGTCTAATACGGTTTTATTATCGGTAAATCCCCCGTTACCATAACTGCTATTAGTGCAATATTTTGTCAATCTATATCCGTCTTCACAATATTTATACGTCCACCAATCGTAATTTTCTTTCGGAGTTGTTTCGCCCCATGCAAAATAATCACCATATTCTTCTGGCGTTTTTGCTCCTACATTACATGTCGCCCATTTCACCGAGAGTCCCAAATCTACATACTCATGCCCAGCATTCAAATTCTTCTCTTCTTCAAAATATGCCGTATAACTTGCGTCTTTCGTAACTGTAATTACTCGTGGATTATCCGTATTTCCATCATTCCACTCCTTAAATTTATACCCAGATTTTGCAGTAGCAGTTATCGTAACCTGACTTCCCTCATTATACGTACCACCTCCCGAAACAGTTCCTCGTGAATTATCATGTGAATATACTGCAATTGTATAACTTTTCGGAGTTGGAACAACACTACTAAGAGTCGTAACTGGACGAATAGAATAACCATAATCACGAGACCCTTCTGGAGTTAAACTTACTTTATCTGAATAAAATACACAAGCACAAGCAAAACCTGGATAAAAAATAGTTGTGAGTCTTGATGTCCAATAATGACCGCCACCACCTAAATCAAGTTTATTCTTATATCCCGCAGTAGGTAAAAATATACTATTACCATTTCTTTTACTCTTCACAACATAACCTTGCACTCCATTTTGAGTTGTCCATGTCCAAGTACAATAATTTATCAACTCACTAAATTCATCATATGTTGGCATACGCCAATCTCCTCCCAAATTCATATATGCCGCATCATCAATTTTCTCAAGTACTGTTCTACTATCTTGGTAACTAAAATTATTACCATAATAACTATCAAAACAATATTTTGTCAAATTAATCTTCTGACTTGATTCATTATAATTAGAATATTTATAAGTTGACCAATCATAGTACGACTTCTCTGCTGTCTCACCCCAAGCATAATATTTGCCATACCCCTCTGGACTTGTTGCTCCTAAATTACATGCAGCCCATCTTACTGACAATCCAAGATCAACCGACTCTCCTAAAGTTGTAAATGAAATTTGTTCTCCATATGCAATTCCATTACTATTTTTCGCATAAGCACGTATATAATAAGTTGTTTCATCAGTCAAACCTTCCAAGTTTATTGTAAATTTACCTAAACCATCTCCAGAAACTATATAACGATCATTAATAGTAGGGTTCTCATTCAACGAATAACAAATTCCTCGAGCTATTACGTTCAAACCTCCATCCGACACCACACTTCCTCCTACAGTAGCAGAAGCAAATGAAATATTAGTAACTGCCAAAGTTTCAACTATAGGTAAACCATATTCTAATGTTGTAAAACTAAGACTACTACCATAAGCAACTCCTTTTTTATTTTTAGCATATGCTCGCACATAATATGTCTTTCCAGCAATCAAATCTTTAAGCGAAACAGAAAATTTACCTATACCTTTTCCATATTGAACTACTTCATTACTAATCGTTGGATTCTTAGACGTAGAATAACAAACTCCTCTCTCTATCACATCTGCACCTCCATCCGAAGTAACATTTGCCTCTACTGTCGCGGTCGTATATGAAATAGATTTCACATCAGATGTAACAACGCTAGGTAAAAGTGGCGATTGTGTCTTAAATGTCAAAATTTCGCCATACGTAACTCCTATCTTATTTTTCGCATATGCCCGTACACGATATTGTGTTTCATCCTGAAGATTAGAAATTTGATATGAAAATTTAGTTTCTTTAGATACCTGAATACTATCCTCAAACTCCGACTTATCTGCACGACCCCAACAAAAACCACACACTGTAGTTAAATCATTACCATTAAAAAGCAATTCTCCATTCAAAACAACAGAGGTTATCTCAATATCTGAAACATTATCTGTTTTCACCTTTGGCAAATCCAATGTTAAGAAAGATTCATCTACGCTATAAGCTAACCCAGACTTATTTTCTGCAAAAGCTCTTACAAAATAAGTTGTATTAGATGATAATCCTGATAAAGGAATTGACATACTACTATTTTTTATCTCAACAACCTCATCTTGAATAGTCGGTGCTGATTTTGTACTCCAACATACTCCCATTTTCGATATTGGAGCCCCTCCATCTGATTTTAAAATTACTTTTATAGTAACTGTTTTATCCAAAATATTGGTCACTTCTTTAATCTCAATAGTAGGTTTCACAGCCTTTAATGTCTTAAACTCACTCACTTTCTCCGATGTCACTTGCGAATAACTATTCACCGCTACATAACGTACATAATATGTCGTATTATCCAACAAATCACCTATTTTCACACTATACACCTCTGTCTTCTCATTCTCCACCAACTCCACCTCTTGATATGTCGAAAAATCCGCCACCGTGTCGTATTGCAAATACAACTCTTTTATTGTTGCCACACATCTCACCTTACAACTCAAATCTACAGATGTATATGATGAAGTAAATTTCTCATCCACAATTTCAAATGTCGTAAATTCCACATCTCTATCTTCTTTACACCCAACAAACATCGTTACCAAAACCAATAACAAAAAATATATCTTTTTCATAATTTATCTCCTCCTAATTAAAACATAAAACCGACACCTACCACTACATCAACATATTCAAATTTAATAGTATTCATACCTACCGAAAATGTTAATCCACTAACACTACCAAACAACCCCAAATTTCCACTAAATCCAGCAACCGATGTGGGTCCATATTTCACCCAATTGCCACCAGCCATCTCCCATTGCAATTCACGTTTGCCATATCCTCCACCAATATACATCCCAAACGTATTAAACTTATTCTTTGCTGTTTTTTCCAAAAAGTTCATCATGAAACCACCTGTTATCACCAAATGAGATGACTGTTTATTGCCAGTATAAAACGGTACTTCTCTATTAATTGCTCCATTTTCATCACATTCTAAATTTGTCTTTGACATAAAATTAAAATTCGAGCGAAAATTGGCATACCATCCTATTCCATTATACATCTGCCCAATCATCCCTCCATAACTCAATTGTGGTGCTACCGAATAACCCAACTGCCCCATAACCAATGTCTTCACCTTAGCATTTTGTGTATAATAATCATAACTACTCAATGCCTCAACTTTGAATCGAACATCTTTAGCCACAAACTCTTCCTTCTCTTCCAACGGATGCCACACTATTTTACGAGCCTTACCTGCTGGCACACCTTTACCTACGTTACCACTAACTGCTTTCAATTCTGTGTAATCACTCGAATTATTAGTCGACATCAACACTCTAACAACCGAGCGTCGGCTCAAATCGTATGTAATTATAATACTCTTCCCCTCTTGTCTGATACGAACATTCGAGGCATTTTCTGCTCTCATCACTAAGGCAGAAACTAACAACAAAAATAAAATGATATATTTACGCATATTATTGTATTAAAATTGCTTGCGCTGTTTGATTATTCATATTTGGCATAGTTTTCCCCACTGGTGCTCCTATATATGTTGGATCGCATATCGTGAATCGTTTTCCATTCAACGATATATAATCACCTTGTTCTGCACCTGGGAATGCCACTGCCGTTGCCAAATGCCCTGGATAATAAATCAATACTACTGGCAAATTCAACAAATCACGCACTATACGCGAAAACAAAATAGACCTATCTTCACAATCGGCATACGGATAAAATAGTGTCTCTTCTGGGAAAAATGCTCTATCTCCACCCCACACTTTATCATCATACTCATATACAAAGGCTGTCTGTACAAAGTTAAGTATTCGCTCTACTGCTTCTCTAGCCGATAATCCTTGTATCTGCTGACGCAATGCTGGATATATCATCTGTTGAACTTCTCTACTAAGTGGTGTATTTGCATACATCGCCCAACGTGTCAATGGATTGTTATTCAATTCGCTCGATGGGTATGTATCATAAAACTCTACTAAATTACGATTGGTCTGTACCGACACTCGCATCTGCGAATATCGCTCTGACTGCAATGTTCTCACTTGCGATTTATCCACCTGCAAGTGTGGATATTCCGCAACATAAAGCGACATTGCTTGTTCTTTTTCAAATGTAGCTGCACATATTTGTATATTATTCGATGCTGGCAACAAAGTATAATATTTATAACCATCAAGATTAAAATACGACCTATTATAAATTACGTGTTGCGAAGCATAAAGCAAATGCAATTTATCTACATCCAATGCCATACGCATCTGATAACCCGACTGAGAATACAGCCAAGCGCACAACAACATTGCATCATTATCAGCTGATTGATACGCCGTTGACGACATTTCATACAACATCAACAAATAAGCCCAATCACAAAGTTTCAATCTTTCTCTTAGTTGCAAACAATCATAAAGCGTTGCTTCATAATCACCATTCGACAAATTCTCCCACCCTTCGGCAATTGCATCACGATCTACTGCCAGCAAATTATTCTTTTTTCCCGGAATACGAACCTCACATTGTGTATTAAAATACTGAAACTTACATTTATTCGCCACAGGCTCTGGTTGTGGTTCTAGTTTTATTGGTTCTATAGGCTTTGGCTGTGGCTTTGGTACTGGAGTCGGTATCACCTCCTCTATTATCACCTCTTTATCATCATCTTTCAGTTCATCTTCTTCATACGGCATTGGTGGCACTATATCATCATCTGGTTCTGGCACTGCTGGTATTGCTTGATAATACTCCCAAGCCTGACGCACAAACTCGGCATAACGCTCGTTCGCCTCATCCCTAAACGATTCATAATTAGCCTTTGCCTCTTGCTGAAAAGCACGAAACCTCTCTTCTAACGACTGCGCCGACAAAATACCACAACTCAACAACAATGATATACAAAAAAACAATTGTCGCATATTATTTTCTTCTTATTACTACTATTTCAACTTCTATCCATTACATGAAATTCCACACTACTTTACCCTCCCCCAAACGAAACATACATCCTCTCTGCATAATTTAACACCACAAAGTTAACAAATATTTTTCAATTATACAATTTTTTACATTTTTTTCAGCATTATTCTCCCCCTCTTCTCAACTCATTACGCCTCGTTCCATACTCCCCGATTCCCTAACTTCTCCCTACCTTCTTCATAGGATAACCATACCTTCACCATACCCACACAAAAAATCTAAATAGCAAAGCGCTTATAACCCCTAGAACTTCTAGCAACCCTCAAGCAACCTTTACCGAAGCAAACAGCCACTTTCACACTAGCAACTTACAAATTTCAACACACAAAAAAAGCGTAACCCACACAATGAGCTACGCCTCTTTTTATCTATAATCCCCTTACTCCCTACTCCCTATTTCAAAATCTCATCATATCTCGTCGACATTGTCGGATTAACCGCTGTCAACACCTCATGCACCAACTTCTTCTCATCCGACAATCCTCTTTTTGCAAAGATATTTATCAACTCGTCATTCTTGGCATCCAAAAACGTAATAATGAACGGTGCACTCGGATTCTGACGATTCAAATCTCGCAACACACTAATCTGCTCTGCTATCTTAGCCCTCGCATTATCCACATTTGTTGCCATATTATCAAGCGCAAGTCGATGATACTCATAATAAAACTCACGCAATGGCTTAAATCTATCATCCATTATATTGCTGATAATCGAATAACGATTGCGTTGCGAACCTAACTCCATTTTCCACCCTTTCGCCTCAGATTCATCACTGCGAGATTGACACATATTCACTATCTGCTCTGCTGTGGCAAATGCCGATTGACCACCCAAACGACTATACGAATCCAAATCAAACCCTATAATCAAATAGGCATAATACGCCATCACTGCCGTAAGATTCGACTCAAACGTACTCCTATTTATATCTATCGGGTCAAACTCTCTATACGTAAATATAAACTCTTGATCACGAATATTCAACAAGTTTGTTGTATACGATGAACCATAAACTGGACGCGATGCCTGCACCTGCAACTCACACGTAAACTTATTATCCTCTACACTCGACACCAAAAGCATTATATTACAATCTATCTTCTCATTCTCGGCATACACCAAATCGGTCCAACGATACGAATTCATAAACGTCTCTAAATCATTCTCCAACGTCTCAAACACCTGCTTATTCGTACCCTCAATCTGTGGCGTACTAACCGTTAAATTACAATTCAACTCCTGCGCCTTTAATTCAATGCACAATGCACAATACACAATGCACAACAATACAATCACAATCTTTCTCATTCTCAATTACTCCTTTCAGTCGTGTTTTTTGCTTCGCTCAGCATAACTCAAGCAGTACTTGGTTCTGCCCTCGCTTATCGCAAAAATTCTCAATTCTTAATTCTTAATTCTTTAACTATATCTCTCGCAACCTCTTTCTTTGGTTTTAAATCAAACACCATCTTCTCGCCCGTACTCTTCAAAATCATTATCTTGTTCGTATCGTAACCAAAACATGCATTCTTGTCATTCAACGAGTTAAGTACGATAAAATCGAAATTCTTACGACGCATCTTACCCAACGCATGTGCCTCTTCATCGTTTGTTTCTAATGCAAAACCTACAAGAAATTGGTCGTCGCGCTTAATTTTTCCCACCGATGCTGCTATATCTTGCGTTGGTTTAAGCTCAATAATCATATTATCACCCTCGCGCTTAATCTTCTTATCTGCAACCACAACCGGTGTGAAATCTGCCACTGCGGCACACAATATCGCACCATCCATCTCTGGATAATATTTCATCACTTGCTCATACATCTGCCCTGCACTCTCCACATCAATGCGATGAATCTTATCGCGCCACTCCTCTGCCAATTGTATCTGCACTGGACCTGCCACAAGCGTAACTTCATACCCTGCCTCTGCACATACCTCTGCCAACGCAAAGCCCATCTTACCTGTCGAATAGTTACCTATAAAACGCACTGGATCTATTCTTTCGTATGTCGGACCTGCCGTAATCAATATTTTTTTCATAATAATCTCTTAACTCTATACTCTATATTCTATTTTCCAAATACGCTACAATATTCTCTGGCTCTTCCATACGACCTTTACCTACCACTCCACATGCCAATTCGCCCTCTGTTGGTTCGATAAATTCCACACCTATACCTTTCAATATATCCATATTACGTTGAACTATCGGATGGTCATACATCTTTGTATTCATCGCTGGCGCAATAAACACTGGTTTGTCAAAAGCCAAAAATGTTGTCGACAATGCATCATCGGCAATACCACTGGCAAATTTACCAATAATATTTGCCGTTGCTGGTGCAACTACCATACAATCTGCCCAATCGGCATGACTCACGTGCTCTGGATTCCACACGCCTACTGGCTCAAACACCTCGGTATACACTTTATTTCTTGACAATGTCTGCAATGTTACTGGGGTAACAAACTCCAACGCATTATGCGTTGTCACACAGCGCACTTCAGCACCAGCTTGTATAAATTGACGCACCAATTCACCACACTTATAGGCTGCGATACCACCCGATATCCCCAAAATAATTTTCTTTCCTTTTAACATATTTTCTTTATTTAAATAAAAAGACTGTTGACTATTTAATCACAATTTCTTATATTTCTTCTCTAAATCATCAGTCGTTGCCACCTTCAACGATATAGCACAACCTCCACTTGCTACCAACTGAATTTTAGCTTTTGTTTCGCTTGTAACGATATAATTGGTTATTGTATAAGCTTTTGGATTTTCTTTCCAATCTGCATCTTTTGCATCAGCATACACTGTCGCTACATACTTAACATTTGGTTGCAAAAACGAGAAATCTATAACTGCTTTACGTGCTTTCTCTGCTGTAATTGCTCCTACAAACCATTGTCCATATTTCTTACCTTGACGTGCAATTGTGATATACTCTCCTGGCTCTGCCTCTAGCACTTTTGTATCCACCCAATCCACATCTACATCTTTAATGAATTGAAATGCATCCATATAACGCTCATAATTCTCTGGCAAATCTGCCGCCATCTGTAGTGGACTATACATCGTCACATACAACGCCAATTGTTTTGCCAATGTTGTATGTATCTGACACGTATTTCCTGGTTGATAATGGTCCATTTTTATCTCAAAAATACCTGGCGTATAATCCATTGCTCCACCAAGCAAACGAGTAAATGCTAAATCTATCTCATGTGATGGTGGATTACCCACACTCCATGCGTTAAATTCATTACCACGAGCTGCCTCACATGCCAAAAGATTTGGATATGTACGATTCAAACCTGTTGGGCGCACTTGCTCATGTGCATTCACCATAATTCGCTTATCTGCCGCCTTCTCTATAACTCGATTGAAGTGATTAACCATCCATTGTCCATCGTGATATTCTCCTCGTGGAATAATGCGACCAACATAACCTGTTTTCACCGAATTATATCCATACTCTTTCATAAAATCAAATGCCTCATCTATACGACGTTCATAGTTAGTTGCCGAGCCTGAAGTCTCGTGGTGCATAATCAATTCCACTCCCTTCGCTTTGGCATAAGCTGTCACTCTTTGCACATCAAAATCAGGATAAGGTGTCACAAAATCAAACACCTCTTCTTTCCATTGTCCTGCCCAATCTTCCCAACCTACATTCCATCCTTCTACCAATACTGCATCAAATCCATGCTCTGCCGCAAAATCTATATAACGCATTGTGTTCTCTGTAGTTGCTGCATGACGGCCATTTGGTGTCAATTTCGACCAATCTGTCTCTGCCAACTTAATATTTGGCACATCGGCATAGTTCCACGATCCTTGTCCTGGAGCATGCATTTGCCACCAAATACCCACATATTTCACTGGCTTAATCCATGTTGTATTCTCTACCTTACATGGCTCATTCAAATTCAATATCATACTTGATGCCAATATATCACGAGCATCATCAGTTATGAAAATCGTACGCCACGGTGTATTACAAGGCGTTTGCATAAATGCCTTCACTCCTTCTATTGGCGTTGGTGCCAATGCCGCAGTAAAAGTTTTTTTCTTTTTGTTATAGAGCAAATGCATCGCTGGATAATCAACCAATGCTGCTTCGAATATATTCAAATACAACTTTTTAGATGTTTTCATCATAATTGGTGATTGCACTGCATTTTTATCAAACACCTTATTCGTACCAATGCCCGAACCATCTACTTTAGTTGCATCTATTGCCGACAATTTACTCTTTGTATAGAAAAATTCGTTTGAATCATACGCACCCGGAATCCACCACGCAGTATGATCATCTGTCATCGCAAACTGTGTCACCTCATCGGCTATACGAAAATAACCCAAATTATCTTGTTTATCAAACTCATATCTGAAAGCAATACCCTCATTATAAAGTCTAAATACAATACGCATAGTGCGCCCTGTCGAATTCTGAGTAAGACTAACCACACATCTATTATATTTATCCTCAATCTCTGCATACTGACCTAAAACAGGTTTCCATGTCGAAGAAAAATCTTTTATATCAACACTATTAAGTGCAAATCCACGCTTCAAATCCTTATCTCCATCAAGCAAAAAACCCATCTCACTCTTTGCTATAACCTCTTTACCATCAAAAAACACTTGATATGTAGGAACACTATCCTTCAAATCAAGATCAAATACCAACTGAAGTCTTTGATTAGGAGAGCCTACCGATATAGCAAAAGTGCTAATTACTAAAAAGATAGACAATACAGTCAAAAATATTTTTTTCATAACATACAAATTTAGTTTTCCGATAAACAACACTACAAAGATAATAAAAATATCTTGGTTATTAAACCGATTTTAAGAAAAAACTCTTACACATTTCCTTCGAAATTGGATACTGCTTATACGACAATGTCGCCACATCACAAACATACAACATCTGCACCTCAGAAATATACAGTGTTGTAAACTGCTTCTCTGCTTTCGCTTGCAACTCCATTGTCCACTTCATCGCAGCCAACAAATCCTCAGCGGTCATATCATCCTTCGTAAAAATATACAATCCAAACTCCTCAAAATCACCATAAAATCCATTCACTACCTTAGATACCTTATTTTCTATCACACGCTTCAATGGCGATGCCTCTAACCAATATCTATACTCCTCTGCACCAACCGAATCCGTATCCACCAAACCATATGCATATCCC
>JAZRCE010000061.1:0-5312 GCA_045635445.1 Candidatus Aphodosoma sp. | reverse complement strand
ATTTAATTACTTTTTCAGAACCTTCAATAAGTTTATTTTTCTCATCACATTCAACTTGCTCAATCTTTACAATGTTGATGTCATTTTCATTCAAAACAGCTCGATTAGTGTCACCATCTGGCTTTGACTGCGAGTGTGGCCACACGAGATATACAACCTCTATCTTATTCAAAAACTCCGATGCTGCATTCTCGGCTTTAGCGTCTGCCTTGCCAATCATCTTCTTTAGGGTAGAACGTTGTCCTGTGAGTAGATTGCCAATATACTTACGAAAATACTTACCTTCTGTCACAGCCTCATCAGGTATTGCCTCACCCACAACTTTTTCTGCACGAGCAACAATCTCTTTATTCACTGGTTTATTTGAAAATATATGGTTGCCGTCAGTAAGCAACGGAACCTCCACTGTATAAACATAACAACTGCTTTTGCCATTAGCTTTAGCTGCCTTCGATGCATATAACGCAGCAGACTTATAGCTTGACGAGATATAAATCCCTTGTCCAAACTTAGATTTACCCTCACCTTTACCTAAAAATGAGAGCGAGAACTTATCAAAAAGATAACAAGTGCCATGATAAAAAATTTCTGTCGTATTTGCCATATCAATAAAAGTTATTTAAGAGTTGTACAATAACAACACAAAATTACAACTTTTTTTTAAAATTATCAAAAAAAACATCGCAAAAAAAGCGGACACTTCCTTAATTGGAATGTCCGCTTTTATTTTTATCACACAAACTGCATTAGAACAATGTTGCAATAATTCTGATATCAAGCATCCACAACACGAATATCGCAATAGCAACAACCGCCACGATAACCGAAATTGCAATAGCCCATTTGCCTCTTGCTGTTATCTTTTTAATTGGTTTATGTGGATCGACTAGTTTAAGCAATGGAAATTGTGCTTGATCGGTAAGTGACGCACCAAAAACTGCGTTCACAAGCACGTCAGCATTGATTGCCCAACCATTAGCATTGAGAAGAGGTGCAAGGTTACGTTTGCGCAATTTGATCCATGCCAAAACCATAGAAGGTCCTGAAACTACCAACAACAATGCTATAACCGCCAATATTGTTTGCCACCAACCAAGATCCTTAATGCCTGTAGCCAACGAAGTGAAAAATGCACCTATATAGCCAACTGCCATACCTATAGCAGCAAAGATACCGGCAAATTTAGCAATATCAAACGCTTGTACTTTTTCTGGCGCTTTGCCTTCGGCTGGTTTTTCGGTCACCTCTTTTTGGATATTGTTTGTCATATTGTCAAACGATTTAGCCTCTTTCTCTGCCGCCGATTTATTGATGAGATTCGTAACCCAATCGCCCAATTTGCGGTAAGGACTCCAAAAGGCTTGTCCAATAGAAATCGGATTATCAACTATCTTAGTCACTTCAGCATCCCAGTCACGACCTTGACGGTCATAGAACAATGCATTTTTACCCACTTTGAGGTTTTTAATATCACCCACTGTCACTGCCGCCACGATTTGCATTGTCTGCCCTGTTGGTTTGTATGTACAATTACAATATACAAGGAACATACCACTAGCTGGTGCTTGTGCATTATGTTTTGCTGCATCATTCACACGCAAACAAAGATTACATGCACGTTGGTCAATAACCAATGTGCCGGCTTGAAAAATTGCCCATGGAGCTTCTCCTGCAGCACCACGACCTAATAGAGCTATTTTATTGCGTTTTGCATAAAAATCTTGAAATGAAATAAAATTACGCAATAAAGTGTAAAAATCACGTGTGAGAAGAAGCAATTTTTCGAGCGGACGATATTGCGATTGTGCATCGGCAAGTGCTTTTGCATTAGCACCTTCTGCTGCTGCTTTACCTGATTCATAATCTGAAATAGCCTTACCCATTTCATTAAATGCCTCTTCGGTCATACCTGGCACTGCTGCATCAGCTGGCAATACTGCCAAACCAAGAGCCTGCATACGCGCTGTTGCAAAATATTGTGAATAAGCATCTTTACATGCTTTGTATGCTGCTATCACTTCACCTGAATACGGAGCCTCTGGCACTGCTTGAGCTTCAATAGTCACAGCACCTATTGCTGCACGCACTGCATCAAGCGAAACTACGCCCTCGGTAGCCACCTGCTCTGCTACAACTCGTATTGACTCTTCTTTGATATCATTGACTTTTAATTTATCTTCGCCTTTCAACAACAAATCAGGAGTGGACAATACACCACACAACCAATTAGCTGTTTTTATCACCTCTTGCACATGGAGTTTTGCATCATTATCTGTATCCATGAGTTTAAGACTTGTTTCGTCAATCTCCAACCCCGAAGTTGGGCACGAAAGCACTGTCCACAATTTTTCATCCAATTCGCCCAAATGACGAATATCTTCTCCTGTCTCAATCTTTATACGAGTACTACCTCCTATCGAAGCATATGTCCAATTATGTTTTGCCATATATTAAAAATTTTTATAACTTTAATTATTTTCTTATTTTTCCTTATTTTCCTTCCTCTTCTCGCTCTTTACGTTTCGCCTCATTCCATATCTCGTCCATCTCTGCTAAAGTCATATCTTTTAGATTACGACCTTGCTTGATAGTCTTTTCTTCGAGATAGTTGAAACGACGTATAAACTTCTTGTTTGTGCGCTCTAATGCGTTTTCTGGATTGATTTTATACAAACGAGCGGCGTTTATAATCGAAAACATAAGGTCGCCAAACTCTGCCTCCATCTTGTCGGCATCGCTCACCGCCACCTCTGCTTTGAACTCAGCTATCTCTTCTTGCACCTTATCCCACACCTGCTCGCGCTCCTCCCAATCGAAACCCACATTACGAGCCTTATCTTGTATTCTATGTGCCTTAATCAATGCTGGCAATGCCGCTGGCACTCCACTCAACACTGATTTATTGCCCTCTTTTTCTTTCAATTTTATCTGCTCCCAATTTTGGATTACAGCATCAGGCGTATCGGCATTCACTTCGCCATACACGTGCGGATGACGGAATATCAATTTATCGCACAACGCATTACACACATCAGCTATATCGAATTCGTCTTTCTCTTGAGCCATAAGCGCATAGAACACTATGTGAAGCAACACATCGCCCAATTCTTTTTTGATATTAGGCATATCGAGTTGCTGTATAGCATCCACAAGTTCGTATGTCTCCTCAATCGTATTGCAACGCAATGAGTCAAACGTCTGCTTGCGATCCCACGGACACTTCTCGCGCAATGTCTCCATCACGTCAAGCACTCGCTCAAATGCCTCCAACTGTTTCTTTCTATCTGATTTCATGTAATCTATATTCAATAGTCAACCATCAACAGTCAACAGAATTCTTAATTACTTAAACTAATAACTAGTAACTAAAATATATGGTCCTTCGTAATAACCCACCACCTCATCTCCAAGTTGGTCGATAAAGGTAAAGCTCATATTGAGCGACTTCTCGTCTATCGAAATTATTTTGGCACTACCCTCAACAACATTTGCTTTGCCCACTGCCGAACCATTATAAAACATTTGCCAATAGGTGCCCCATGCTGTATTTTTGAGTTTATGCCCATAATAAATTGATGGAGTATCATCAGCTTTGACCGACACTAAATAGTCGCCCGCAATTGGGTGTTCTTCTTGCATATCGTGCACTCCAACAACAAATTGCACACCCGATTTTATCTTACCTGCATCCGAAAATCGAGCCGCAGTAGAATAAAACGAAAACTCAAAATAGTTACTATTCTCACTAAATAAATGCCCCCAATTCATCATCACTGGCATTGCCAACTGACATGCGATTGTATCGAATGCCAATTCTCCATAACCGCGTTGATTGAGCGTATAATTGTAGGTATACTCGCCAAGATACGACCCTACAATAGAATCGCCATCTGCCGTAAGCATATCAAATTTAAATGTGCGATAACCATCTGCCGTATCAACTCTCAACTCGCCACTTGCAATGTGATAGTAAATCGTATCATGATACGTTGTATCTCCTTTAGGTATTTCGGGATAAATCACTAAGCGCGAAGAGTCAGATATAAGTTGATACATCTCGCCCACCTCAAAATCTTTTGTCGATGAAGCAAAATAGGCATCTATCACTGCACCATAACCCGAAGTAGAAGTCTCACTCAAAGTATACGTCGCTGGATATGCCAAAAATCGCAACACATAATCATCCCCCGCATAATCTACATGCTCCACTTTCACTCGCTTTATCGCATACCCCGAATCCTGAAATCTGAAACTACCGCCTTGCGCAACAACTTTCTCCTTTTCACACGAACAAAGAAAAAGAGAAAGTAGTATAGCAATTGTTATAAATCGCCAACCGAAAAACAAACTTTTCGGCAAGTAATTATGCATTATGAATTATGAATTATGAATTATGAATTAATTAAAGACTCCACTCAAAGCCATCTTTTGTGTCTTTGATAGCAAAACCAAGAGCAGTGAGTTCGTTACGAATCTTATCGCTTGTAGCCCAATCTTTATTGCGTTTTGCTTCAAGACGCATTTCGAGCAATAGGTCGATTGCTTTTTTATATGCTTCATTGCTACCCGAGCCCGATTCGGTTTGAAGTCCAAGTATATCTTCGATAAAGAGTTTGAATACCTCTTTCAATTCTGCCAAATCTGCTTCGCTGATAGTACCTTTACCATCCGACACTGTATTGATTGCTTTTGCCGCTTCAAACAAGTGTGAGATAACGATAGGTGTATTCAAGTCGTCGCACATAGCCTCCTCGCAACGTTCGCGCAAGCCTGCCACTTCAACTGTTGTCTCTTTGCCTGCTTGGAGTTTTTGTAGGCGTTCATATGCCTCCATCAAGCGTGCCAAACCTTTTTCCGATGCCACCAATGCCTCCGACGAAAAATCGACTGTCGAACGATAGTGCGCTTGAAGAATGAAGAAACGGATAGCCATCGGCGCAAATGGTTGTGTCAACAATGGGTGATTACCTTCAAAGAATTGATCGAGAGTGATGAAGTTACCCAACGATTTACCCATCTTTTGTCCGTTGATGGTAATCATATTGTTGTGCATCCAATATTTCACCGACTCATGACCCAATGCTGCGCACGATTGTGCAATCTCTGCCTCGTGGTGAGGGAACATCAAGTCCATACCACCACCGTGGATGTCGAATGTATCGCCAAGATATTTTGTACCCATAGCCGAGCACTCCAAGTGCCAACCAGGGAAACCTTCGCTCCATGGCGATGGCCAGTGCATAATATGCTCTGGTGCTGCTTTTTTCCACAACGCAAAGTCTGCCGAACGACGTTTTTCGCTCTGTCCATCC
>JAZRCE010000060.1:0-16447 GCA_045635445.1 Candidatus Aphodosoma sp. | reverse complement strand
CAAAATCAAACCATTCCAACCAACGCCAGTCTATCTCCAACCAGTGGCAGAAAAAATCAAAACTCGTGCCATCAGCGGTCAAGCCTTCATCGACTTCATCGTCAATCGCACCGAAATCGACCCTAACTATCGAAACAATATCGTCGAACTTGGCAAAATTCGCGCCACTATCGACCCACTTGCCACCGACGACGACATCACCGTCAAAGAGGTCTTCATCAAAGGTTTTGCATCACCCGAAGCGCCCTACGAGCACAATGCCCAATTGGCAAAAGGGCGTACCGAGTCGTTGCGCGAGTATGTTAGCAACCTCTACAATTTTGGAGACGTCATTGTCACCGACTACGAGGCGGAGGATTGGGCAGGCCTACGTGCTTATGTCGAAAAATCAAATCTGAAAAATCGCGATGCTATCCTAGCTCTCATCGATAGCGACCGCGACCCCGACAGCAAAGAGTTGATGATCAAGCGTTCTTACAAAAACGATTACCTCCATCTCTACACCGATTGCTATCCAGCGCTTCGTCATTCCGACTATCGCATCGAGTACACAATCCGTAGCTACTACGATGTTGAGGAAATCAAACAAGTGATGTTCGAGCGACCACAAAATCTCTCGTTGCAAGAGTTCTCTCTCGCAGCACAATCAATGGAGGTGGGTAGCGACGAGTTCAACGAAGTATTCGAAATAGCGGTGCGCATGTATCCCGACGACGAAATAGCCAATCTCAATGCAGCCAATTCGGCAATGGCAAAAGGCAATCTCAAAGCCGCCGAACGCTATCTAGTCAAAGCCGGCAACTCCAAAGAGGCAGTCTATTCTCGTGCAGTCTATGCATTCCTCACTCGCGACTACGACACCGCCGAAGCCCTAGCCCAACAATCAATCACGATGGGCATGGATGCCGAACCAAAAGCTCTCCTCCGCGAGATAGCCGATGTCCGCCGTCGCCTTGAGGTCTACGAAAAACGTGGCGAAGCCGACAACGCCTACGAAAACTAAAAATCAAATATCAAATAATAACAAATAATCAATTAATTAATTACTAACTTAATTTTTTTCAATTATGAAAGCAAACAAATTTTTCTTAGGTTTAGCTCTTATAGGTGCTATCCTAACAGGTTGCGAAAACAAAGAACCTGAAAACAACGGCGACGAAGCGAAAGCTTATATGTCAGTTCGTATCTCTATGGCTTCATCTGCTGGCACTCGTGCTGGTGATGGTGGATTTGCTCAAGGTACAGAAGCTGAACAAAAAATTTTTCAAAATAAATCTATTTTCTTGTTTTATGATGCAACAGGAAATTGGGTAACTTCAGGTCAATTAATGACTCAAGAAGCATTAGGTACAGGAAATCCAGTGCCAGATGGAGACCATGAAGATCAATTTAATGATTATGAAAAAGAGGCATATATTGTTCTTTCAGGTCCAGATGCAGAACTTCAAGAATCAAAGCAAGTTCTTACTGTAGTTAACTACAATGATTGTGCATCGTTAAAATATTTAAGTTTAACTGATGCTCTTGCGAAGATTACTACTCATACTGATGATCCTGCAAATGCTGGTTTCTTGATGAGTACTTCGGTTTATGTTAAAGATGGAGCAATTGTAAATACTACTGCTATTGATCCATCAATTCATATTCAACAAGACGCGGCTCAAGCAAAACTTCACCCTGTAGATATCTATATTGAACGTGCATCAGCTAAAGCTGAACTTAAATCTAATTCATCGAGTGATCCTAATTTCGGAAAACTTACTGTAGCTGCAGGAAAAGGTATTGTTGTTGATGGTGTTCTTTCTGATGTTACTGTGGCTATAAATGGTTGGACTTTGAACAATGTTCATGAATCAACTTATCTTGTAAAACAACTTGACAATTCATGGATTGGTACAGCTCCTTTTACTGGATGGAATTGGGCAGACAACCATCGTTCTTATTGGGCTAAAGGTTGCAATTGGGGTGCTACTACTGGTGCTGGTAATACTGTTTATGCTTATGAAGATGCTACTACTGCTCATGATGGAAATACACCTATGTATTGTTATGAAAATACTGTTTCGGTACCAGCTTGCGGTAAAGGTGTAGTATCTCCTAACGTAAATACTGTTCTTATTGCTGCTCAATTTAAAGTTGGTACTGAAGACTATCAAGATTTATATGAATATTATGGTGTTTTTTATAGAGAAGCTACATATAAATCAGTTATTCTTGAACAACTTAAAAATAAAAAAATTAAGAAAGGTGCTGTTGGTTCTGATGTTGAGCTAGTGGCAGGAGATTTTGATTTTGTTAAAGATGGATCGACTGTTGCTGGTATTAAATTTAGTTTGAAAGATGATGTTAATTATACATTAGATGGAACTGTTAAAACTAAAGCTGAAATTGAAGCAGAAATCAATGCTATTTCTTATATAGCTGAAGCGAAAGGTTATTCAGATGGTAAATGTTTCTATCAAATCCCAGTTGAACACCTTGGTGCTGCTGGTACATATGCTCAGTATGGTATGGTTCGTAACCATTGGTATGAAATTTCTATTAGTAAAATCAATCACGTTGGTGAACCAGTTTATGACCCAACAATAGACATTCCTGAAATTCCTGCAGAAAGTCAAGAATATTATCTTGCTGCTCAAATCCATGTTCTTTCATGGCACGTTGTAACACAAAATGTTGAACTTTAATTAAATGATATTTGCAATTAATTAAATAAAACCAAAATCACGGGGAGGCATCCCCGCTTCCCCGTGATTTTTTCTTAAAACAAAAAACGAGCAGTTGACCAAGAGAGATAAAATCACAAAGTAGAAATAGAGTAGATGAATAAATAATCATTGTCTGTTGAAAAAACGCCGTAGGCGTGACAGAACATAGGCAGGGGTGTTAACCCCTGATAAATAGTATTCCACCCACAATAAACCCCGTAGGGGTGGCAGAGTATTTAGCGAAAACACTCTGTGATGATAAAAAAAATTAATGTATAATTAATGGTAATTCACGTTAAAAAACATCGCAAAACATTAAAACCTGTCTTTTAGGTCGAGATTTTTTACGATAAACGAGTGCAGAGCCGAATTTATTCGAGCTATGCCGAGTGTAGTAAAAAACACGTCAGAAGGAAGTAATTGCGTAGCAAAGCAAGACCATTCTGTCAAAGAAAAAAAGTTCTTATGTCTTTCTGTCAAAAAAACTAACGAGCACAGCGAGTTCAAATCCGTGCATTCCGTGGGAGATAAAAAAATAATCCGTGAGAGACAAAAAAGTCCTCGAAGAGGGCTAATTATGCTTAACCGCTGTGTGACCGACTAGAAGGAGGGAACCTGCGGATAGAGAAGCAACCCTCCAACAACGTCCTCGAAGAGGAAGAGGGCGAACATAAAATCAGAAAACAACAAACGCAACACTAGTTTGCGAACACCATATATAATATATATATACGTTCCCACTTAAATTAGAAAATTACATCATACAAAAATATAACACCAATCTTTTCGTGAATTTTGCCCACAAATTCCACAAATAATCACGAATTATAATATTAAAAAAATTGTTGAATTTGTGCAATTTGTGGGAGAAAAAAATCCGAAGGCAAAAATCTGTGTAAATCCGTAGAGCTATGTTTTAGGCGATGCCTAAAACGAGCGAATCGAAAAAGAAAAAAAATCTTTTAAATCTGTGTAATCTGTGGGAGATAAAAAAATAATCCGTGAGAGAAAGAATCCGTAAATAAAAACAATCTGTGAGATATAAACAATAGAAATAATTAGAAACCAACATACAAATGAACATTTCGAAGCAGATACATAAGTTGACCATTGCTGTTATGACCATCATAACAGTAGGGCTTGCGTTTACTTCATGTAGTACCATTTTCGACTACGAAGGCGATTGTTCTTACACCTACAATGTTAAGTTTGAATACACAAAAAATATTCTTGATGCAGAAGCATTTGCAGGCAACGTTACACACGTTTCGCTCTATGCATTCGATGCCGAGACAGGCTTGTTGGAATTAACTGCAACCGAGTCGGGCGATGCATTAAAATCTAAAGATTATATGATGCAACTCGACTTGCAACCTGGTACCTACGACATATTAGCATGGTGTGGTAGTGCAGTGGCTGACAACAAAGTGATTGTGCCAGAAGTAGAGATTGGCATAACTACAATAGAAGAGGTCGATTGTATTATCGACAGAATGTCTAGTTCCGAACATTCTTCTTGTGTGCTCGAAAATATAGGCAATCTTTTTCATGGAAAAGAACGAGTGACCTTTACAGAAGAACCAGGCGACCAAATCAAAATTCTAAATCTTACAAAAAACACCAATAGTGTGCGCATTGTGCTTCAAAGCATTCAAAAAGGTCAGTATTTGAGTCGCGACGATTTCGATTTTCGCATCCAAGACCACAATGGCAATATGAATTACGACAACTCATTGGCTGCGTGCGAACAAATGACCTATCATGCATGGGCAATTAGCGAAATATCAGCCGATGTAGATGCCGAGGTGGATGATGATGTACACAAAAAAATCCCTACTCGTGCCGCCGATAGTACTTCTACAGCCGTAATGGCAGAACTCACAATTGGGCGTTTGATGACCGAAAATGAACCAAAACTCGTTGTTTACAACAAAACAAGCGAAGCGTTGGTGCTCTCTATTCCGCTCAAAGACTATGCTCTCATGGTCAAAGGCTATGGCTATAGTCATTGGTCGGATCAAGAATATTTGGATCGACAAGACAATTTCACAATGACATTCTTCCTCGACGAATTGGGAACATGGATTGCCTCTTATGTGATAATCAACGATTGGAAAATCGTGTTGCAAGATACAGAATTATAATAAAAACTTTATCTCTATTTAGTCAAATCTAAAACCTAACTTAATTATTGTTTCACCTAAACCTAAATATGAATCGGATATTATCATACCTCATTATTGGAATACTGATTCCTTGGCTCTTTCTGTCGTGTGCCAAGGATGATGATGTTTTGGTTGGGGGTGAAGACAATCCGATAACAGTTAGTTTTGTGCTTTCTACTCAAAATACGTTGACTCGTGCAGCCGAAGGTGAGACTACTTGGCAAGATTATGACGGTAAAATATTAGGTAATGATTTCGAAAATCAAATTAAGAGTGTGGCTCTGATTGTTTATAATAGCGCAAACGAAAAAGTAGCTGAAATCAATGAGTTCCAATATTTTGCAGCTAATGGTAATGGCTCTGATGGATGTGCTGAATCGTATCTCTTGACTGCTGAGATTACAGAGACTATTGGAACAACAGGCAATTATCGTTTTGTTATAGTGGCTAATGCAACTCTTAAAGCAGGTGATGTTGATAATTCGACTTATAGTATTGCCGATATCAATACTACGGGTATCCCAATGTGGGGGGCAGTTACCAAATCGGTATCTACAAACTCGAATGTCGATCTTGGTACAATCCATTTGTTGCGCGCTGTTGCCAAAATAGAACTGAAACTTGCCTCTACAATATCATCTCAATTTAATATCGGGGATGCAAAGATTACTAAATCCAATTCTAAAGGATACGTTTTTCCTACAGCAAAAACTGTTGAGTCTACTTTGAATTTAAATCATGCTGCTCAGTCTTTCAATCCATTGTATAATGAGAGTGATTTGTCGTCTAATTTAGTGTTTACTACTGCATCGGACAAAAAATCGTCTTATATCTACGTAACAGAATGGGCTACAATAGCCGAAAATCCAAAAATTGCTTTGCAAATATTAGATGGATCAAAAACCTATCCTTTTGAAATAGAGTTGAAGGATTATGTCGATGGCAAACCAACTGGTGATTATCACGACATCGTTCGCAACCACCATTATCAATATACTATCACAAAAGTGAATACTGGTGCTGGGCTCGACCTTGATTGTAGTGTGCTCGATTGGGAGGAGGATTTGGAAGAGTGGGTATATTCCGATGTGCCTACTGTTTCTCATGATGGTCATATTAGTTGGAAAACTGGAACTGTGAGTGGCAATCGTGTCTATTTGACTCCATCTGTCCCAACTGCAAAATTCACTTTCGGTCTCGAAACTCCTCTTGGAGCTTCGTGGCGTGCCGAGTTCGTAACTATCAAAGGTAAACAAAATGCCTTTAAGTTCACTCAAGGACTTAATGCCAATATTAGCGCCGATGGCTCTTATGCTACTGGCAACATTGGAGAGTTGGTTACATTAGTTGTTGGTACTACAGGCTTTGCTGAAGTGGAAAATAACGAGGCATATCTTAGAATCTTGGTTGTCTTGCCCGATAGTCGTACTATTCGCGTATCAAGTATGTTGCATCACGATGCAAATTTGGAGTATGAAATTGTGCAAACACCATAAAATATTATTACGGTTTTTATGAAAAATTATATTATATATCTATTATCTATTCTTGCAATGTCGCTATTGTTGGCATGCGATAGAGGTGGCGAGTTCGAACTCGGCAACAATACTCTCGCGCTCACGTTCTCGTGTAGCGATATCACTCGTGCCGACGCTGACGTTGATCCTCTTAATGAAAACAAAATTGTCTCTCTCGATTGTTACTTCTACGCCGCTAGTCCTAATGCAACTACTGCAGATTTCAATGCACCTTCTCTAGCTCATCGCAGAATTAGTTCTATCAATGCAATAGGAGAACATACTACATATATTTCATTTGAGGAGGAAGAAATCAAAGATATTTTTGTTGATGTTACTGGTCGCACCAATTCTACTTGTTTCATTTATGTTATTGCCAATTGTTCTTCTGATATACTTTCTTCATTGCCTACTAGTTTGCCTACTATCAATCAACTTAAATCTTTGGCTATTCAGTCTAATTTTCAGAACTATAACACACCCCAATCTTCATTTGTGATGGATTCCGAAGGCGATGATGTTGTTACTCTTACGGTTAACGATAATGGCACAAAAACTCTTTCGGGCGAAGTTGAACTTCGACGTGCAGCATCAAAAATATCATTCAGTATCAGTAAATTTGGTACGGTTGAAGGTAGCGATACGGTTACTATTAATGAAAAAAAATATACTCCTAATTATGCGGGAATCTATGTGATATTCAATAACTGTGTCTACAAGTCGCATATTGCTCCAGATGTGGTTTCGAATGATAATATTAATGATCGTTATTGCGATGTAGGAAGTGATAAAGATGATGATGATAATGCCGATGCTGCTGATGGTAATAATGGTATAATTAGAATGGATACAACCAGTGGTCATGCTCTGTGTACACTCTCTATGCCTTTCTATTCATATCCATCGGATTGGAGTGTTACTGAAGAAAAAGACGCTTACATCTCGCTTGTTGTGCCTTGGAAAGCAGTCGGGGAGGATATATACAAACCATATCACTACAAAGTGCCTATCAACCCCGATAAAGACAAACTGGAGCGTAACATCCACTACAAAATCAGTGTGCAAATCTCCATGCTTGGTACTTTGGACCCCGATCAAGCTGTAGTGGTAGAACCAAGTTATGTCATATTCGACTGTCTCAATTGGAATAACGACGAGATAAATGCTATTATTACAGACTTCCGCTATCTGATGGTGGAAGAAAATTCGTATGTATTGAACAATGTCGATAGAATTGAAATTCCTTATTGGACATCACACCCATGCAAGATAGTGGGTGCAGAAATAACGCAAGCAGATATAAAAGATGGAGAAGATAAAACAATATCTAATCCAATGTCATATATCACATTAGAAGATGATAAAATTATTTATTCGAAAGTATTGGATAATAACTATATGAGTGAAACATTCGACTTTGCTCCATATACTATCACATTCACTATTCAACATACTACCGAATCTACTAAATATCAAGAAAAAATAACTATCACTCAATATCCTGCTATTTATGGTAAAGCACAAGTGAATCTAGACTATTCTAATGGAGGAGGTAGTAATGATAGTCGATATACAATGGTGAATGGTTATTATGGTACAGGTTCTAGTACAAGTAATCATAATTTAGGAAGTCAAGATTTTTTTGCTTCATGCACAGGTTTGTATACTGGTTTTTCTCCTAATATGTATGTCTTTACAGTGACTTCTGTAGAAGGTACTGATTATGTTATTGGTGATCCACGTACAAATGAAATTGATACTGATCTTATAAATGCAAAACGTGAGTATATAAATGAAGGTGGTAATAATGGAGATGCATGGGTTACAGCTAAAGCACTCTATGATGGTGCACAAAATAGAAAATTAAAATATTACTATCCAACCGAAGTTGACTATACATCAGATCAGACAATGCAAAATTCACGTACTGAAAATATGATTGCACCTAAATTTCGTATTGCATCGGGATATGCTGTACTATATTCTGATGCAGGTGCTGCTAAAGATATTGAGGGTATGAAAAAGCGTTGTGCTTCTTATCAAGAGGATGGTTATCCTGCTGGTCGTTGGCGTTTGCCAACAAAAGCTGAGTTTGAATTTATTTTTAGTCAAGTGCGTGCTGGAAAATTACCTCAGATTTATGATGAAGGAAGTGATTATTGGTGTGCTCATGGAATTGGACATTGTGAGAATGGTGGTACAGTTACTTTGACTTATGCAACAACATCTAGTGGTTTATCTGTTCGTTGTGTATACGATGATTGGTATTGGGGTAGTGAACCTGTATTAACTTCAGATACTGAGAAAAAAACATTTACGTGGGGTGATATTCCTCGCTTTGCGAAGGCTGATGCTCCAGCAATAAAATATTGATGCTCTGTAGGGACACAGCATGCCGTGTCCGCAACAATAACAACCAAGATGGTGAACCATACCTTCAAGCAACCTGCAAGCGAGAAAATGGATATTAATATTAACGTGAGTTTGATATAAAACACCGAATGGTATCTGTGCCATCTGTGGGAGATAAAAAAATAGTAATTATAGAGTCCCGTAGGGACGTCAGAATACAGGCAGGGGTGTTAACCCCTGATAAAGAGTATCCCACCCACAATAAACCCCGTAAGGGGTGGCAGAGCAATCTGCAAGGACAAAAAATTAATGTATAATTAAAGGTAATTTACGTTAAAAAACATCGCGTGTAGCATTAAAGCCTGTCTGTTAGGTCGAGGGTTTTTACGATAAGCGAGTGCAGAGGCGAAGTTATTCGAGCTATGCCGAGCGTAGTAAAAAACACGTCAGAAGGAAGTAATTGCGTAGCAAAGCAAGACCATTATGTCAAATAAAAAAAAGACATTATGTCTTTCTGTCTAAAAAAATAACGACCGCAGGGAGTTCAACTCCGTGCTTTCCGTGAGATCCGTGAGAGACAAAACACTCCGTGAGAAAAAAATATATTCGTGAGAAAAAAATATATTCGTGAGAAACAAAAAATATACAATTTGAATAATGAAACGACTACTCATAATATTACTATGCTTGCCACTGATATTTGCATGCACTAAAGAAGAACCCTTCGTTGAGGGCGAAGAGATAGTGCTTGATATGAGTGTGTGTGCCGACGGCATTCAGACTATTGCAACTCGTGCAATGGGCGATAATGTTGTTGATACGCCTGCATTGTGGTTGGTCGTATTTGATAGTAATGGGTTGCTTGTTGAATGGGCGAAAGCATACGATTTTAGACAAGAAACACCTACTGGAGGAGGAGAGACGGTTACTTATTTCAAAGCCCGATTGCATGCAACATTGGAAGGGCGAATTATGCACCTATTGTTGAACTATGTTGATGAGGGTGTTGATTTGGATTTTAGCTATGGTCATGAGAATAATATAATTGGAGGTTTGTTTGTTGAGCGCGATCGTGACGTATATTGGCAACGTGTCGTATTGCCTGATGGTATCAATAATGATAATACAGTCAGCGACTATCTAACCGAAGTGCCTTTGGTGCGTAATTTCTCAAAAATTACAGTTACCGAAACGGATAATGATTTTGAACTTTTGGGTTTTTATGTGCTCAATGTGCCAAAATATGGTACTGTGGCTCCATTTCATGATGGCGAGTTTGTGAAATATCACAATGGAAATGCCAATTTCGATGGTAATACCGATTTTACAACAAAGAGTTATACACAATTGGATAGTGTAGAGGGTTATCGTGGCACAATACCTAATATCGATGACAAGCGTATTCAAAAAGCCTCTGATTGTAACGAGTCAATAACTTTGTTATCACCATCGGCTTCGTATTATTTGTACGAAAACAGATATATCAGTGGAGATAAAGACAGAACGGTGTCGGTATTGTTGAAAGGCAAATATAAAGGTACGGACTATTGGTATCGTGTCGATTTGGTTAAAAAAAATCCTACTACTGGGGTGTTGGAATATTTCGATGTTTTGCGTAATTTTTCGTATAATATCAAAATTACTCAAGCAACAGCTGGTAAAACATCGGTGAAAGATGCAATTGAACATGTTGCGGGTAACAATGTACTTAGTTCGCTCGATATTGCCCATTTGACTGGAATATCTGATGGTAAAGCTACGCTTGAGGTAAACCACACCGATACTGTGTTGATTTCGCGTGATGTGGTTTATGTGAGATATAAATTCACAGATACTGGTTCTCGCGATGGTTTCAAAAATAACACTAATGATGATATTGCTAAGAAAAAACCAGGTGATGATTGTGGATGGTATTTGACAGCAGAAGATGGCAATGAGGCGCCTATTACTGTTACGTTTGACAGCGTAGATACTGATGGTTGGCGCAGAGTGACAGTTGAAGTAAAAGACGATTCGTTTGATAAGCCAAGAGAAGAAGTTTCTCTAACTTTTATTGTAACATCTAGTACGGGAGAAATTCTTAGTCGTACGGTTGACTATACACTTTTGCACCAACAAAAAATGTTGGTGGAGTGCCCTTCGAAGGTGCCAGAGGTGGTTGGGTCGCCTGTGGATGTTAGCATCCTTATACCAGATAAATTGCCAGAGGCGATGTTCCCTCTCGGTTTTGCTATCGAGGCACAAGGAACTGATCAATCGGGAACAGAGAAAACCTATTTAGCACAGCATATTTCGCCACACAAAAATGAGGTGATGACGGTGAAGACCGCTGGTTCGATTGTTCCTACGTTTGAAGGCAAAAAGTCGTTCCAATATATGGTCACATTCTCGTATGAGGACTATTTGAATGCAACGTTGACTACCCGTCAGTTGGAGGCGGGAGGTCAAGATGTTCCTGTGCGTGTTTTTACTAAAAAATTCGTAACAAACACAGCAACATCAGCTTCGAGAGTATATGCATATAACAAATACTTCGACCTCGGAAGTGATAATTTCATAAATGGCACAATGGTAGATTTTGCAGTGTCGTTTAGCGATGATGTGACTGCTACATATGGTGTTGGACGTACTATTAAGTTGAATATCACTGCAGGTGAAGCTGGTAAATACTTGATAGAATCTAATACATTGCAATCTCCTACAAGAGCTGTTTTGGCAGAGTTGAATATGACCGCAAATCAGTCGCAAACAATTGATTTGGTTACATCTACATTTGCCAACCAAGGCAAAGTGTTGGTTACTTGCATGGCAACAGGTGTGATGAAAGAGATTTTTGCAGCAGAACGTAATATGTTGAATGCTCAAACTGTATCGGCTAAATATAATGGTGAGGATGTGCAAGGCACACAATCGTTGAATATCTCTCGTTCGGAGAGCGGTGCTCAAAGTGGAGCAGGCTCGGTGGCTAAGACTATAAGCGAATTGAAGAATGGCGTTACTATCGAAATGCCTGACATCAAGAGCGAAGATGATATATTGTATTTCTCTTATATCAACGGAAATAAGTTCTATATTGCTTCGGCTACAGCAGGTGATTTGAATGATAGTACAGCGAATTTGGTATTTAGTATGGAAGAAAGAATGATCCCTAAACTTTCTAATATAACTTGGACTAATGCCAATTATTATGGTGCAGGTAGAACGGTTACGTTGTCATTCCAAACAGATATGCCTAGTCTTGATTATTCAATAAATACAACATCGTCTAATTTAACTCTTACAAAAACATCTGTTAGTGAAAATACTGTAACCATGACATTTACTACCACAACTTGGAGTGATCCTGCAAGTGTTATGATTACAGCATCAGGTTTAAATGTACAACAAATAACTGGTCCTACACGTAATAGAATTAAATTTGGTCAGTTGACGTTGAGAGCATCTGATAATTCTAGTACTAATAATAGATCAGTGACAATTAAAATTAATGGTACGCAAGTTGCAACAAATGTGTCTTCAGGTAATTTAAGTGGATATGAGTTTACAATATCAAATGTTGATAGTGATGCTAATGTTGAGTTAAGTTATAAAAGGAATAGTGGTGGTACTTATGTCTCTTCTTTACCAATTAAAAATTTAATAAATGATATATCAGTTACTTTTACAAGACAATAATGAAAGAACTTCGGTTTGGATATCCAAGCCGAAGTTTTTTTTATTATAGTTAGATAAAAATAAAACCTCGTAGAGGTGACAAAATACAGGCAGGGGTGTAAACCCCTGTAAAATGGAATAACAAATAAAAACCTCGTAGAGGTGACAGAACAAATATGGAAACTTCGTTGGTGAAAATTGATATACACTCAGACTAAATCAAGTTTTTGGAACTAAATTTGCAAGTATAAGAAAAAAGTATTATCTTTGCGGTTGTAATTGTTGTTTTGATATATTTATGGATAATAAAGTATTAAATAGAATAAAAACATTGGCTCATCAGATTGTTCCAGGTGGAGGTCAGGTGTGGCTTTATGGTTCGCAGGCTCGTGGCGATGCACATGAGTCGTCGGATTGGGATATTCTTATTATACTCGATAAATCTAAAATAGAACAAAGCGATTATGATAATGTGGTTTTCCCTTTTACTTTATTGGGTTGGGAGTTAGGTAAAGCTATTGTGCCTGTGGTTTATACACTTAATGAATGGCTGAATTCAAAATATTTGCCGTTTTACAAAAATGTTGAATCTGATAAAATTGTTTTATAAAATGGGATTAACAGATGAAGAACGCCAAATTATAGTGCAATTAGAGTTGGAAAAAGCTCAGTCTATAATGGCTCAAATTGAAAATTTAAGAGTTTTAAAATATTGGGATAATATAGCTAATAGATTGTATTATGCTATATTTCACGCAGTTTCGGCTTTACTTATAAATGACGGACATAGTGTTAATACGCATAAAGGTGTGGTTGTTTTGTTTGGTCAGCATTATGTGAGAACTGGTATTTTCGGTATGGATGATGGTAGATTATATTCGCAATTGCAAACAATGAGAGAAAAAGGAGATTATAATTGCGCTTATCAGACTTCGGAAAATGAAATAGAACCTTTAATTGAACCTGCGCGGATTTTAGTAGATAAGATTGTTAAATATATTTTGAAATAGATTTAAGACTGACCATTTTAAGGTCAGTTTTTTTATTTGGGTGAAATGCCTGAGGGGATAGATTTGTTGGTTTGAAAAAAATGTAGTAACTTTGTATTTAGTTACTAGTGTGGAGTTACTAATTACTAATTATTTTTTTAATTTATTATATGAATCGATTTGGTTTGTCTATAAAATATTTTTTGATGGTGTTGTGCATGGCTATGGGTGTGTGTGGCGCAAAGGCTCAAGGGGGTGTGGAGTTCCCGTATCCACAAATACCTGTTATGATGACCGAACCACAGCAGCGAGCTACCTATTTGTTGTTGCACTATTGGGATAATGTGGATTTCAATAATCCGAAACTTGTGGCTAACGACGACTTTATGGAGCAAGGTTTTGTGAACTACTTGTCGGTGTTGCCTATAGTGGATGCTCAAACTGCCGAACAATCGGTGGAGACGATGATGAAACGTGCCGAAGTGAATGTTGTGGCATACAAAAAGTTCGTAGGTCTGGCTGAAAAATATCTTTTCGAACCCAATTCTCCAATGGTGAACGATGAAACATATATAATGTTTTTGCCCCAAATATTAAACTCTAATGTGTTGAGCAAAGTGGAGAAATCTCGATTCGAACATCACTATAAGGTGGTAATGAAGAACCGAGTGGGTAGTGTGGCCACCGATTTTCGCTATATAGATAGTGCGGGAAAATCGGGTTCTCTGCACTCTTTGAAAGCCGAAAAAACTTTGTTGTTGTTCTATGACCCAGAGTGTGACCATTGCGACGAAATAGTTGGCAAATTGCAAAAAGACCCACTTTTGAATCGTCGTATTGCCGAAGGAAAAATGAAAGTGTTGGCTGTTTATGCGGACGGAAATATCGATTTGTGGAAAAAAGATTTGCCTTCGATGCCTAAAAATTGGACTATTGTGAGAGATATAAGCCGAATTCAACCTTTAGGTTTATATATCTTAAGGGCTATGCCTGCAATCTATTTGCTTGATGCTAACAAAAAAGTGATTAAGAAAGAACTTGTACCCGAAAATTTGTGGGAATAAGATGTTTCTTACCCCTTCTGATAGGTGCAAGCAACCTGTACCATAGAAAATAGCCATCTTTACATCCCACATTTGCAAACTTTACAATCTCTCTTATCCAAAATAACTAGACACATTAAAAAACCAACTTTGCAACTTGCAAAGTTGCAAAGTTAGACTAACATATTGATTGCCTTTCTATTAACCATTAATTGCTATTTTACACATCACACTTCAAAACTAATCTATTCGTGTGATAATCAATCATTTAAATCGAACTTTGCGAACTTTGCGAACTTTGCAACCCTCTATTTCTTGCAAATTTTAATATTACAAACCACTTAATATCTTCTAAAACAGACTATTGATAAAGTGCGGACAAGCAAAAATATGCGCAAAATTTCATTAGTATCAAATATTTAATCAAAAATTTTTAGGTATATTATTTGCATATTTAATAAAAAAATTGTAACTTTGTGATGGAATTATGGTTTTATTAGATAAATATTGTGCAGGTAATCGTAAACCTAATAGCGCTTTGCTTTGGGAATATGATGTGAGTAATTTTGATTGGCAAAAATCAAAAGTTATTGTTGTGCAACGTGTTGTGGAAATGGGTGAGCCTGAAGATTTTTTTGCTGCGTTTGATTTGTATGGTGGAATTGATGAATTTAAGGCTATTGTTAGAACTGTGCCTTATCTCAATAATTTAGATATGCACTTTGTATGTACACTCTTCAATCTTAAAAAGGAGGAACTCAGATGTTACACAAGGAAACAGTCGAACCAAGAACTCTGGATTTATTAAAACAATTGCAGGCTGAACCTTTGCTTGATAAGTTCAATTTAGTAGGAGGAACTGCTCTTGCTCTACGACTTGGGCATCGTAAAAGTATTGATTTGGACCTTTTTACTCGTGATGAGTTTGATTTAGAGGAGTTAAAGGCAATGTTGGTGAATAACTATGGATTGAATGTGTCGTACGAACGACATCAGACTCTTAAAGGTTTTATTGATGGTATTATGATTGATTGTATTCAATTTAATTATCCTCATTTATATAATCCAACTATTATTGAAGGTGTAAGATTGGAGAGTATTCCTGATATTATTGCTATGAAATTGTCTGCTATAGCACAAAATGGCACTCGCATAAAAGATTTTATTGACATAGCAACATTATCTACCCTCTATTCGTTTGAAGAAATGCTCAATTTCTATAAATCTAAATTTCCTAAAGCTAATGTATTGATGCCTATTAAAGCATTGACTTATTTTGACGAGATTGATTTTAATGAATCTATTGTAATGATTTCTGGTAAATTCGATTGGAAAAAGATTGATAAACGTCTGAATGAGATGGTGCGTGACTCTAAAAAGGTGTTCATCTCTCCACCTCTTATGTGAAAATTTATTAAGCTTTATGCCCTCTGTCAAACAATCTATTGGCAGAGGGATTTTTATATTCATCTATTTTGTCTTATAATGCACTCTGTCTTTTCCTAAAAATATAGACTTTTTTAGGACTATTTCCCTAATTTAATACTCATGTTCCCTAAAAAAATAGTGATTCGCAACTCCGAATATTTGCAAATCACTATTTTTATATATTGATATTTATAATGCACTGACCCAATTGTAAAAATCTAGTTTTATCAATTGCCATATTTTGTTGTTGAGGCAAATTGGGTCTGGGTCATTATCGGCAACCTTAAAATTGCTTAATCCTTCGATACATTCTTTTTAAATTTCATAATTCAAGTGTTTTTTTAATTGTTTTTTGATAGTTGAGTAAAATGGCGATTTTTTTTCTATCTTGAGTTGTTGTATTATAAGATCGGAACCATAAAATTGTAGGATTTCTTTGATTTCTTCGTTATTACCTCTTTCGAATACTCGGTTTATGATATATTGACTATGAGCTTGGAAATCAATTTTTTCTAGCGATGTATCCCAAAATAAGATTGAACGAAATATGCTTAAATTAGGGTGTCGCAGTTTTGATTCCCTTTGTTTTTC
>JAZRCE010000059.1:0-8859 GCA_045635445.1 Candidatus Aphodosoma sp. | reverse complement strand
CTCTTTCATCTTAGCAATCGCCTCTTTCACTTGCAATCCGTTTAAGAATCCCGAGTTGCAAACTACGCCCTCTTTTGCATCGTAGCTCTCTTCGCTTACATCTGCGCCCTCGATAAGTGGAATAATAGGCAAGTTGAAGTGACGTGCAAATGCATAGTCGCGACTATCGTGTGCAGGCACAGCCATAATCGCACCTGTACCATAACCCGCTAATACATAATCCGAAATCCATACCGGAATTTTATCCCCTGTCAATGGATTCACTGCGTATGAGCCTGAGAACACACCAGTCACGCGTCTATCTGCAATACGCTCACGCTCTGTTCTGCGTTTTACTTGGTCGAGATATGCCTCTACTTCTGCGCGTTGTCCATCTGTTGTCAATTGTGCAACATATTCACTTTCAGGAGCAAGCACCATGAATGTAACACCGAATACAGTATCCGCACGAGTAGTAAATATTTCAAGTTCAATATCCGAATCTGCCACTTTAAATCGCATTTCTGCACCTTCCGAACGACCAATCCAGTTCTTTTGTGTCTCTTTCAACGAGTCTGTCCAATCCACTTGGTCGAGACCATCCAATAGGCGTTGCGCGTAAGCACTTACGCGAAGACTCCATTGACGCATAACGCGTTGTTCCACTGGGTGACCACCGCGCACCGACAAACCTTCACTCACCTCATCATTTGCCAACACTGTTCCCAATGCAGGACACCAGTTCACTTTCAAGTCTGCCAAGTAAGCAATACGATAGTTCATCAATACCTCTTGTTGGCGTTTTTCGTCCCACGAGTTCCACTCTTCTGCTGTGAACACCGCAGTTTCGCTACAAGCAGCTTTCACTTTAGCATTACCTTGCTCTTTGAATATATTAACAAGCATCGAAATTGGTTTCGCTGCATTCGCACGATTGCAATACCAATGGTTAAACATTTGTACAAAAGCCCATTGAGTCCATTTGTAGTAACCTGGCTCACAAGTGCGCACCTCGCGACTCCAGTCGTAGCAGAAACCTATTTTGTCCAATTGCTCACGATAGCGAGCGATATTTTTTTCTGTAGTAATAGCAGGGTGTTGTCCTGTTTGAATAGCATATTGCTCAGCAGGCAAACCATATGCATCATAACCCATTGGGTGCAACACATTGAAGCCCTTCAATCTTTTATAGCGACTATAAATGTCCGAAGCAATATAACCAAGAGGGTGACCCACATGCAAACCAGCTCCTGATGGGTATGGGAACATGTCAAGCACATAGAATTTAGGGCGAGATTCGTCAATCTCAACCTTATAAGTTGCATGGTCAATCCAATATTGTTGCCATTTTTTCTCAATTTCCTGAAATTTGTATTCCATATTTATATTTAGTATTTGTATAATACAATATTAAAACCTTTGATAGTCAAATTATTGCGACTAACCTAAGGTGCATAGTTATTTAACCTACAAAGATAATAAAAAAAGCACAATATTCACCAATAAAAAACGAAAAATATTACCTTAAAATAAAATCTCATTTTGTTTGGTAATTTTAAATTTTTATACTACCTTTGCACATCAAACACAAATTTTATTTGCCTATGGTATAGTTTAGCGTATATAGATACGCACAATTTAAAAATATTTGAAAAAGCGTTTTAGCTTTATTCTTTCTCTCTAAAAGTTTGGCGACTAAAAAGACTCGAAAGGATATAGGTAGAATGCTCGCGTTTATAGCGCGAGCTTTTTATGCTATCTTGCGAGTCACGGTTACGCCAAACACCTTAGAGAACAAGATAACACTAAAAAGTGTCGCGCTTTTTTTTGTGTGTATCATTCATTATTTAAGACACTCGGAGTAACCTGAAATGCCGTAAAAAAAAAGTAAGGATTATATTCAAATAAAAAATGGAAAAAAATCAAAAAGTAAAATTTCAATTAAACCCAGAAGTAGGCTTTATGGATGATGGTTTTGAAGAAGGAATTGCAGAAAGGGTTGGATTATTTCAAGAGTTTGGTTATGAAATTATTACAACAGAAAATGGACCTCTTCAGCAATCAATTGCAATAATAGAAGATATTGATTCTGGAAAAATCTATCATGTAAAGCCTGAATGTTTAATTATTTGTAAAAATTAGTACTAACATCTTAAATTTTTAGAGTATGAAAAATAAAAAAAGATTATTTGTTATTATTTGCCTTGTTTGTTTATTACCAATGACATTAGTTGTATATGCTCTTAATCAACAAAACGACAAAACTGAATTATTAGCACAAGACAATGGTGGTTTATGGCAATTTTATTGTAATTGTACAGTATGCGATGGACATTATGGAAAAGAAGTAATTCTTGGCTCAGGAAAATTATTTGTCCGTCAATATAATGGCGCAGTTTATTTACAACTTCGTTATAATGGTGCAAAATATGATGTTTATTCAGGAGATGATGGTTTATACTATGCAGGAAAATATGGTACTAGAACTTATTATTTGTTGCAATTTTAAATAAATTATCAAAAATAAAAAAAGGCTGAGGAAACTCAGCTTTTTTTATTAATAAATTTACGAAATAATAAAATCTCAACAATCTTACAATCTAGTGACGCTCAGCTCGAGTGTCCGAACGTGCAAAGTGAGTCTTAATCCCAATGCTCTCCGATACTACAATATACTATAAATATACTATAAATATAGGATAAACATACTATAACCATATCTGCAAAAATAATGCATTTTTTCTATATTTTTATTGCAAAATTGCTTTTTTTGCATTATCTTTGCACACTGAATAAAATAAGTATAGAACTACCAGATTCTTTATATTTGTTAGAATCTTTAACCTCTAATCACTAAACTTTAAACTATATTACAATTATGTCAAAATCAATTAAAGGTACACGTACCGAAAAAAATCTCATGTGCTCTTTTGCAGGCGAAAGCCAAGCACGTATGCGTTACACTTATTTCGCTTCTGTAGCTAAAAAAGAAGGTTACGAACAAATCGCAGCTATCTTCACTGAAACTGCCGACCAAGAAAAAGAACACGCAAAACGTATGTTCAAACACCTCGAAGGTGGCATGTGCGAAATTACAGCTTCATTCCCTGCTGGCGTAATCGGTAAAACTCTCGACAACCTCAAAGCAGCTGCTGCTGGCGAACACGAAGAGTGGTCACTCGACTATCCAAAATTTGCTGATATCGCTGACGAAGAAGGTTTCCCAGAAATCGCTCGTATGTATCGCAACATCGCTGTAGCAGAGCGCGGTCACGAAGAACGCTATCAAGCATTCGTTCGCAATATTGAAGAAGGCAAAGTATTCATCAAAGACGAATCAGTTACATGGCAATGCCGCAACTGTGGCTACATCATGGAAGGCAAAGAAGCCCCAGTAGAATGCCCAGCATGCGCTCACCCACAAGCTCACTTCGAAGTAAAGAAGAACAACTATTAATAGTATTTTATCAAAAATTAAAAAAAGAGACTGCGGTCTCTTTTTTTTATTATATGAAATGATGTTAATGGGGGTAAATTTAATTTTTTTTTGCATATATGTAAGGCTTATGAGCCTAATCCTCCTCTTTTTTATGAGGAATATTATATTTTTTTCTGAATAAAATTAATATCTTAAATTTATGGTTTGAAGTAAAAAAAATCTGACTAACAAAAATTAAGTTAGTCAGATTTTTTATTATTTTTTCCAAAATGCAGGCAAGAATAGTATTAGTATTGTGAATAATTCCAAACGTCCAATAAGCATTAGTATTGATAGATACCATTTTGCAAAGTCTGGCATCATAGCATATGTACCAGTTGGACCTTGTTCTCCTAATGCAGGACCAACATTGGAAATAGACGCAATTACACATCCAAATGCCTCATTGATTGATAATCCATTTAACATTAATATAATTGTCGATACAATTAAAATAATCACAAATATTGAAATAAATACATATATATTTGATAGTGTATTCTCCGATACAATTTTATTATTTATTCTTACTGGTCGAATTGCCTTTGGGTGCATCAAACGTTTGAATTCATAAAATATATTCTTTAAGATAATGTGAATACGAATAATTTTAATGCCTCCAGATGTCGAACCTGCCGAAGCCCCAAATGGAATGAGAAGCAAAATAATAAACCACAATATCGGATGCCATGTCATATAATCAGATGACGAAAAACCCGTAGTCGTAATAGTTGCTATTGTTTGGAACATCGCATCTCTAAAACATTTTTCTATAGCCCAAACACTTTCAGAATGACGTGTTATTATTAAACCAATAAATACGATTGTTGATGCAATAAGTAGACTAATTGTATATGTTTTGAATTCTTCATCACGAATTAGACGTTTGCCTTGTCTCCTAATCAGAGCTCCATATAGTAACGAAAAATTAGTTCCCGATATAATCATAAAAAATATAATGACATAGTGTATTGCTGGAGAGCTCCAAAATGATATAGAGCTATTTTTTGTCGAGAAACCTCCTGATGAGAGAGTTGTTAGTGAGTGGCAAATAGCATCAAAAATATCCATTCCAGCAATGTATAATAAGATAGCTGCTATTATAGTTAAGAATAAATACAATTCCCATAATTTGCGTGCTGTATCTGTTATACGTGGTTGTAATTTGTCATATGTTATGCCCGGCACTTCTGCTGCAAATAATTGCATTCCAGATCCAAACATAGGCAATATAGCTAACGAGAAAACTACAATCCCCATACCGCCAAGCCATTGTATCATACTACGCCAAAAAAGTAATCCATGAGGTAATGATTCAATGTTTGTTAATATAGTGGCTCCAGTAGTCGTAAATCCAGCCATAGTCTCAAAAAAAGCATCAGTTAAACTTGGAATATGATGACTAAGCTTAAAAGGTAGCATGCCAAATATAGAAAAAACAATCCACACTAAACTCACAACAAGATAACCTTCCCTAGTGCCAAAATGTTTAGTGCTTTTACCCCCAATTAGCACTCCCGACAAACCCGCTATGGCTGTGATAATTGCCGATTCTACGATTGCCATCAAATCATCCCCGTTATATATATATGCAACTATTGCAGACAAAGACATAAATAACGCCTCTGTCAAAAGTAGCACGCCCAAAATTCTCAATACTTGTTGCCAATTAAATGCCTTTGTCATGATTTAAAAAAACATAAGTTTAGGAGAATAATTAAATACAATCTACAATTAGTTGAAAAATTTGGCTATTTTAGGTACACCAGTTGCCTTGCAGAATATTACCACATGATCTCCTGGCAATATAACCGTATTTCCACTTACAACATAGCCCTTCCCATTTCTTACGACACCACCAATATTTACATCATCGGGCAAATTCAGATTGCGCACACGATCCTTGGTTATCTTATCACCTGGTTTAACCACAAATTCTACAACCTCTGCATCCGAATATGTCAAGCATTGCACATCGTATGCATCTTCATCCAACGTCTCTTGATATATGTATGAAGCGGCAATCAATTTTTTGTTAATAAGTGTGCCTATATCAAGATTGTCGGCCAAGTCGATATAATCTATATTTTCTAATTCAGCAATAGTTTTTCTAATGCCGAATCGCTTTGCAGCAAGACAAGCCAATACATTTGTTTCTGAATTATCTGTCAATGCAATAAAGGCATCAGCATCTTCTATACCCTCATCTTTCAACAAGTCTATATTACGACCATCGCCATGGATAATAAGTGTATCTGTTTTATCTGCAAGTTTATAGCACTTTTCTCTATCGTTTTCTATTATTTTCACATCAATGTCATTTGGTAGATATTGCACCGTTTTCAATGCAATTTTAGATCCACCCATGATAATAATGTTTTTTATTTCAAAATTAGTTTTTCCAGCTGCAATCCTTACATATTCAAGGTTTTCCTTTGTGCAGATAAAATAGACCAAGTCATTTGCCAATATTTGGTCATTACCACTTGGAATAATTGTCGTAGTATGTCGCTTTACCGCTACAATACGGAATTTATTGTGATTGAAAAAACCAGTATTAAAAACCCTATTAATAATATCAGCATTCTCACGTACTTTTACACAAACTAGTACCAACGCTTCGTTACTGAATGTGCGATATTCACGAATCCAACTGCGTTGTAAAGATTGCACAATTTCCGTTGCAGCCAGAACCTCTGGGTAGATCAATTTATTGATACCCATTTTCTTGAATATTTCTTTATTCTTAGGTTGCAAATATTCGTAATTATCAATACGTGCCACTGTTTTTCGAGCCCCCAAATTGTTAGCAATTATACATGCCGATGTATTCACACTTTCAGATGGAGTCACAGCAATGAACAAATCGCAATTTCTCACCCCACACATTTGTAGGTCATTTATCGAGGTTGGCGACCCAACGCGCGACATAACATCATAGTTTGAGGCAAGGTCTTGTAACTGCTCTTCCGATTCGTCCATTATAGTGATATCATGACTTTCGTTCGATAGCATCTTAGCTACATAACGGCCCACTTCGCCAGCTCCAACAATAACTATTTTCATATTTCAGTTTTTTATTAGCAAGTAACGAGATTAATTTTCAACTCTCAATTCTCAATTCTCAATTTAATTCCTTCCACATCCAATTCAAGCATTCTAAATAATTCCGCTTGCGACCCATGTTCAACAAATTCATCTGGCAGTCCAAGTCTCACAATCTTAGGCTGATAACCATTGTCCATCATCCATTCTTCTATTGCCGAACCTACACCACCAATAATCGTGCCATCTTCGATAGTATAGATTTTGCTATATTTTTCGCCAATTTTGCGTAGCAATTCCCCATCAAGTGGTTTCACAAATCGTAGGTCATACAATCCAATTTTTACATCATCTCTCTCTGTCTCAATTTGTTCAATGGCTTTCTGAGTAGTGTAGAGTATAGGCCCCACACCTACAATCGCAATCTCCTTGCCTGCACGCATCTCTTCTCCTTTGCCTATTTTCACCTCTTTCATCTCGTTTTTCCAATCTGCAAGAATACCTTTGCCACGAGGGTATCGTATCATGAACGGACCCATATCTTTCTGTTGAGCCGTGTACATCAAGTTTCTCAATTCGTGCTCGTTACGTGGCACACCGATTGTCATATTTGGTATGCAGCGGAACATTGTCAAGTCAAATTGTCCTTGATGCGTAGCCCCATCGTTGCCTACAACACCTGCTCTATCTAAGCAGAATACTACATTCAGGTTTTGCAACGCCACATCGTGTATCACGTTGTCGTATGCTCTTTGCATGAAACTTGAATATATGTTGCAAAACGGCATCAAGCCCTCTTTTGCCAAACCTGCCGAGAACGTAACTGCGTGACCTTCTGCAATTCCCACATCGAATGTCCTTTCTGGCATTGCATTCATCATTATGTTCATCGAGCATCCCGATGGCATCGCAGGCGTAATGCCCACTATCTTCTCGTTCATGCGAGCCAATTCCAATAGTGTGTGTCCAAACACCTCTTGAAATAGCGGAGGTTCGCCCTCTGCGCGTTTCTTTATGCGCTCACCAGTTTTGATGTCAAACACCCCTGGCGCATGCCATGTCGTAACTTCCTCTTCTGCAGGTTTATACCCCTTGCCCTTCTTGGTTATGATGTGCAACACCTTCGGACCACTATATTTTTTCAGTTGCGACAACACATGCGTCAATTCCAACACATCATGCCCATCCACCGGACCAAAGTATCTGATATTCAATCCTTCGAAAATATTGTTTTGTGTAGCATTTGCTTGCAGACTCTTCAACGAATTGCCCAATCTCAACAATCTATTCCTATTCGCCTCAGACATCAATCCCACCTTTTTCAATCCTTTATACACCCCATGTCTTATGTCGTTGTATGTTTTCGAATAGTGTATCGACGTCAAATAGTGGCTCAATCCTCCCTTTATGGGGTCGATAGCCATATTGTTGTCGTTTAGTATTATAAGCAAATTGTTCGGATTAGTCGATGCATTATTCAATCCCTCGAAAGCCAATCCTCCTGTCATCGAACCATCGCCAATCACAGCCACCACCTCTCTGTTCTCGCCCTTCAATTTTGCTGCAATCGACATCCCCAATGCCGCCGATATCGAGGTCGATGAGTGCCCTGTGCCGAACGAGTCATATTCGCTCTCTTTCGGATTCGGAAAACCACACAACCCCTTGAACATTCTATTTGTTTTGAATGCCTCGCGTCGTCCTGTCAATATTTTGTGTCCATACGCTTGGTGTCCTACGTCCCACACAATTCTGTCGTATGGCGTGTTGAATACATAATGTAGCGCAACCGTCAATTCCACCACACCCAACGACGACCCCAAGTGTCCCGGGTTCGTTGCCAACTGTTCAATAATATATTGGCGCAACTCATCGCACACCTGAGGCAAACTTTCTGAACCTAAATTCTTTAAGTCAGCCGGACTGTCAATCTTATTAAGTAGCGAATATTTTTCTTCGTTCATCTTCCTATCGCATTTTGTTTTAATCTGCAAAGATACAAAAAAAACATAACTAAACAAAAAAAACACCTAAAAAGATTGCGTGTTTAAAATTCCGTGAGCGACACATTAGCTTCTAAACTCCAAAATAAAGCCTCGAGAATATCAACATCTCGAGGCTTTTTTTATTATTCTCCACGAAGAACCTTACCTTCAACATACTATAAATATATAATAAATATACTATAAATATAGGATAAATATACTATAACCCTATCTGTGAAATATTCTAAAATAAAGTTTTTTTTGTGGTGGGATAGTTATATACTCTTTTTTTAAGAAAATGTAAAAAATATATTAACTATTATTAAAAAAAAGGGGGTAAATCTAATTTTTATTAACTTTGTAAATTAAAAT
>JAZRCE010000058.1:0-3723 GCA_045635445.1 Candidatus Aphodosoma sp. | reverse complement strand
GAGACCATAGCCAAGTTCAACTGAGAATACTTTTTCGTTGACTGCGTCTGGGTTTGTCATGTGTGATGTAGTTGATTGCAAGAATGCACCTCCTGAGAAGAACGGAGCACGTGAGATGTAACCCAAGTTGAGGAATAGGTTAGATGAGTTAGTCACATTGTAGTTAGCACCAGCTTTAGCTGTAAAACCAAGGAAGTTAATTGTTTCAGAGCGTTGGTGTGCTTCATCGTAGTAGAAGCGGTCTACACGCCAATAACCAGTGTTTGAAAATGAACCCGATACGAAAGCATTCACTTTATCTATGCTATACTCGAGTTGAGCGAATACACCTTCTTGGTGTACGTGTCCGTCATAGTCGCGATATACAATATCACCTACAGTAAGTTTTTCATTTTTCCAGTTAGGATCTAATGCTGCGATATTATTTTCTGGTTTCACATTTTTACGGTCGGCATCATCAATGAAGTAAGCACCATCATAGAGGTCAATAATTTCGTTAGTATGTTCACCAACATAATAGCGCATGTCCACACCAGCAGAGAGTTCTAATCCCGGAATTATTTCATTAGTGTAAGTTGATAACAAGCCATACCACATGTGGTTGTTATTAGATTTCGACATAATCATGTTCGAACCAGTTTCGCTTGCTGCATTCATGTCTTGAATAGCACCATAGTCGAATGTACCATCTTCTTTGCGGAAGTTGTAGAGTAGTTGACCATTAGAAGAACCATTCCACATTGAGCGGTAAGCCGATGTACGACCTTGACCAGAATACCCCGAACCACGACCTATCGACATATAAAGGGCAGTAGATAACGATGATTTATAGTCGATTTGCCATTGGTGGTTGAGCGAAATTTGAGGTTTGTGGTAAGTATTGGTCATTGACGAACGTTCTTTACCATTTTTGTCAAAACCATATACAGCATTGTAGCGATATTTGTTTTTTTCGCCAGTCCATTTAGCCACTTTGTCCCATTCCTCTATTGAAAGACCTGCATATAGAGGTTTACGTTGATTATGAGTTTGAGGAGAACCAAAAGCTGTTAAAGAGATTTGGTGGTTGTCGTTGATACGTTTTGAGATGTTGAAGAACCAGTTGTATGCACTATAGCCAGTACCTTGAATGTAACCATCGCCCCAACGTTTAGCCAAAAGCATGCTCATAGCCCAACCATTGTCCATGAGTCCAGTAGAGAAACTTGCTGAGATTGTATTTGCCCCATCGTTACCAACACCATAAGATATAGTACCACCTTTCTTAGCATCAATAGTGTTAGTAATGATGTTGATAGTACCACCAACTGAAGGTGAAGAGATTTTAGATGCACCCATACCGCGTTGAGTTTGCATAGAACGAGTTACGTCTGACAAACCAGCCCAATTAGACCAATAAAGACCGCCCCATTCCATATCGTTGACAGGCACACCATTAATCATTACGGCAACGTTGGCTGACTTGAAACCACGCATATTGATTTTAGAGTCGCCATAGCCACCACCATCTTTAGTAACATAAACACCTGGTGTAGATTTCAAAACTTCAGGAAATTCTTGTCCACCAAGTTTTAGTTCTATTTCTTGCACAGGCACAGTAGCCACAGCCACAGGAGTGCGGCGTTGCACCGCTACAGATTGCGAGATAACGACATCTTCCATAGCTATAACTTCAGGTTGCATTTTGATAATACCCAAATCTAAAGTAGTTTGTTTTGTGTCGATCTCTAGTGTTAATGTTTTGTAACTCAAGTAACTTACTTGAATCTTATTACCTTCACGAACGATTAGTTTGAAATTACCGTCAATGTCGGTACTTGTACCTTGTGTCGTGCCGGGAACAATTATAGAACCACCGATAAGCGGTTGATCTTCTTCGTCGATAATTGTACCCGATACGATAGTCTCAGCCATTGCCATATAACTTACGGCAAGACAAAGCATCATGAGTAAAAATTTCTTCATACGCATAGAATTTTATATAGATTAATTAATAAATGTGTTTTCTTAAGAAAATACTCACCACAATGAGATGCAAAAGAGACGTATTGAGAAAATGATTAATTTTCTTTATACGCCCTTTTTTATTTATGCCAATTATTAGTTAATTGATTTTCTTAGTATATGCCAACGTCTTATAATATGTACAATCGATAGAATAGCTATGATCAAACCTAAACGATAGTGCCATATTCCTATGTGCGAATTGGCGCCGTTGACAAATAAAATAAGTATAATGCCAGTAAGTGAAACTAATCCAAAAATGATTGATAGAAATAGGGTATTTCCTATTTTATTGTTAAACTTACGTTTTGTAATACTTTTGTACCAGCTCCAATGATTTTTTATATGTATTATGCCAATTATTAAAAACAATACACTTGTAATTATGTGAAATATAGCCCAATTATGCCATACTTCGTGGGTGAAAAAATGACCTGCAATATGCAGTTTTACACCTGAATATGCAGATAAACCAGCTACAAGTAGAAGCAACCAGTCAACAATAAATATTTTCTTCATTAGTACTGTTCGTTTTTATTAGGGAAGTCGCAACTCTTCACATCCTCAACATAATGGCTCACAGCCTCGTTGATGATAGCATTTAGGTCGGCATAGCGGCGAAGGAATCGAGGCGAGAAACCTTTGGTCATACCTAGCATATCATGTAATACAAGTACTTGACCATCAACATCGCCACCCGCACCAATACCTATAATAGGTATATGCACCTCTTGAGCAACGCGTTTGGCAAGTGTAGCAGGTATTTTTTCGAGCACGATAGCAAAACATCCAGCCTCTTCGAGAGCTTTGGCATCAGCAATGAGTTTTTCTGCTTCGTCTTGTTGTTTCGCACGTACGTTGTAGGTGCCATACTTATTGATAGATTGAGGCATAAGTCCGAGGTGTCCCATGATTGGGATACCCGCAGCAAGAATTTTGCGCACAGCATCAATAATTTCAACACCACCTTCCAATTTCAATGCATCTGCATGTGTTATTTTCATTATTTTGATGGCATTGCTTACGGCCTCAGTTTCTGATACTTGATATGTACCAAAAGGCATATCAACTACAACGAGAGCACGTTTTACGGCTTTGACAACTGATTTACCGAGAAAAATCATTTGGTCGAGCGTGATAGGTAGTGTAGTAACGTTACCTGCAACAACATTCGATGCTGAGTCGCCAACGAGTATTACATCAACACCTGCTTCATCGACAATAGAAGCCATTGTATAGTCGTATGACGTAATCATACTGATTTTTTCGCCACGTTGTTTCATCTCAAACAAGCGATGCGTGGTTACTTTGCGTACGTCTTCGGGTGTATGAACTGACATTTGTTTGTTATTTAGTCAACGGTCAAATAGTCAACGGTTGGAGTAGTGAATGAATTTTAGATTAATTATCAAGGGCATTGATTTGGTCAATGATGATGGTAAGGTCTTGACGAAGGTTTTGTATTTTGCGTTCAAGTTCTTCTACCATTTTATTACCTTTTTTAGATGAGCTGTTGAAGAAACAGATGTTGTTTTCGTAAGTCGTAATTTGTTGTTTGAGTGATTCGTACTGACGGAACAACTTGTTGCGGTCGCCATTGAAGGCAAGTTCTTCGGTGCGACGACGAGTGCGGATTTTGCTAGTTTTTTCGTATAGCGCATCTTTGTAGAGTTTATACACGCGGTCTTTCTCTTTGAAAGGCACGTGACCTACAGTAGT
>JAZRCE010000057.1:0-1792 GCA_045635445.1 Candidatus Aphodosoma sp. | reverse complement strand
TTTTTATCTTTAAATTTAAAATTTTAACTCAAAAACAATTATCGACTTACAAAAATAGTTATGTAATCAAAATGGCTATTGGTTTGGCTGCTCGTAAAATTGATTCTAGAATATGTTGCAAGTTTTAATTTTTGGATTTGTAGAACTTTGAAAGGTGAAAATTTTTGGGAACAAGATTATGATATTGCAAAAGTTGTATTTGGGTCAGTTGAGTGGTTGAGCGGACGCACGAGCCGTGCGTCCCTACATTTGGGAGATGTTTTTTTTGGGGTGTTGTGTATATGAATATTTTTTTATAAATTTGTAGATTGTAGTTATTGTGGGGTAGTATGCGATTATTTGTTTGATATTCAATGAAAAGTTTGTATAATATAGCAATTTGGTTTTATGCTTTGGCGGTTCGTATTGTCGCAATGTTCAATCCGAAGGTGAGATTGATGTGGCAAGGCGAGAGGGAGGCGTATGCTAAGATTGAGAGCGGATTGGCGGATGGAGATAGGGTAGTATGGGTGCATGCTGCATCATTAGGCGAGTTTGAACAGGGGCGTCCGTTGATTGAAAAGTTGAAAAGAGAGAATCCTGAGTATAAAATATTGTTGACTTTCTTTTCGCCATCGGGTTATGAGGTGAGGAAGAATTATGCTGGTGCAGACGTGATTGCCTATTTGCCTTTGGATACACCGCGTAATGCGAGAAGATTTGTGGAATTGGTGAAACCTGAAAAGGTGGTGTTTGTGAAGTATGAATTTTGGTTGAATTATTTGGCTGAGTTGCGCTTTCGTGGGATAGAGACTTTTATTATTTCGGCTATATTTCGATCTAATCAGGTGTTTTTCAAGTGGTATGGCGGAATATTCCGTGAAGGGTTGAAGGCATTCAAGATGTTGTTTGTGCAGAATGAAGAGTCGAAGGAGTTGTTGAAAGGGATTGGCGTGGAGAATGTGATGGTGGCAGGCGATACGCGATTTGATAGGGTGGCAGATATTGCGGCGGCGGCGAAACGTTTGGAAGTGGTAGAAGAGTTTGTTAATGCACAATTGCCGGTATTGGTGGTGGGTAGTTCGTGGGGTCCAGATGAGGATTTGTTGGCGAGATATATAAATGAGCAAGCAGGTCGGATGAAGATGATTATTGCTCCGCATGAAGTTAGAGAGGAGAGAATCAGCGAGTTGACGGAGAAGTTGACATGTAAATATGCGTTGTACACAGATATACAAAAGGAGATTACAGATGGTAGTCAACTTTCAACTCTCAACTCTCTTGATGTGTTGGTGGTGAATACGATAGGGGTGTTGTCGAGCGTGTATCAGTATGGGCAAGTGGCGTATATTGGCGGTGGTTTTGGTGTGGGAATACACAATACTCTTGAGGCAGCGGCATGGGGTATGCCGGTGGTGTTTGGTCCAAACTATCATAAATTCCAAGAGGCTAAAGAGTTGATTGAATGTGGCGCTGGGCAGTCGATTAAGAATTATGAAGAGTGTGCTCGAGCTTTGGATGAGTTTTTTGAGAAGAATGAGGTGGCGTCGAAGGCTGCGGCGGAGTATGTGGCATCGCATACGGGGGCTACTGATTTAATTCATAATTCACAATTCATAATTCATAAATACTAAAGATAGACCTATTGGTGTTTGTTTTTTTAGACATAAGAACATAATTTTATTGATAATTAACAACTAATAACTACAAACTAGTAACTAGTAACTGATATGAAACCTTCAATTCCAAAAGGAACGCGTGATTTTTCGCCTGTAGAGATGGCGAAACGTAACTATATTTTTAATACAATTCG
>JAZRCE010000056.1:0-14878 GCA_045635445.1 Candidatus Aphodosoma sp. | reverse complement strand
GACGACCGCGTATTCACTGCCCTTGTCGAGGCTCTCAAAGAGTTGGCTATCCGCATTATCAAAAACTCCAACTCTATTCCCGACGAAGCCACTTTCGCTATTCGTAATATCGAAAAACCTATCGGCCTTATCAATTTCATCTGCTCTAACTTCAGCATCTCGTTGAGCGACAAAGTGAAACTCCTCGAACTCAACGACCTCACCGAGCGTGGCTATCTTCTCCTCGATATTCTCACAAAAGAATCTCAACTTCTTGAAATCAAAGCTTCTATACAAAACAAAGCACGCCTCGACATCGACCAACAACAACGCGAATACTACCTTCAACAACAAATGAAGACTATTCAAGAGGAGTTGGGTGGCGACACTGCAAGTCAAGACGTGCAAGCTCTCAAAGAGAAGGCTAAAACTAAAAAATGGAGCGACAAAGTGCGCGAAACTTTCGAGCGTGAGGTACGCAAACTCGAGCGCATGCACCCCAACTCTCCTGATTTCTCGGTGCAACTCACCTATGTCGAAACTATCGTCAACCTCCCTTGGAACGAGTTCACTAAAGACAATTTCGATCTCAAAAAGGCACAAAAAGTGCTCGACCGCGACCACTTTGGTATGGAAAAAGTCAAGGACCGCATCATCGAACACCTCGCTGTGCTCAAACTCAAAGGCGACCTCAAATCGCCTATCATCTGCCTCTATGGCCCTCCTGGTGTAGGTAAAACTTCGCTCGGCAAATCTATTGCCGAAACTCTTGGCCGCAAATATGTCCGCGTATCGCTCGGTGGTCTTCACGACGAAGCCGAAATCCGTGGTCACCGCCGCACCTACATCGGCGCTATGCCTGGTCGTATCATCCAAAACCTCAACAAATGCGGTTCTTCTAACCCTGTATTTGTGCTCGACGAAATCGACAAAGTCAACTCCGACTTCAAAGGCGACCCTGCATCTGCTCTTCTCGAAGTGCTTGACCCTGAACAAAATAATGCATTTCACGACAATTTCCTCGACATCGACTACGATTTGTCTAACGTACTCTTCATAGCCACTGCCAACGACCTCAACTCTATCTCCAAACCGCTTCTCGACCGTATGGAGCTCATCGAGGTTAGTGGTTATATCACAGAGGAAAAAATCGAAATTGCCACTCGTCACCTCATACCTAAACAACTTGAAATCCACGGCATCAACAAAAGCCAACTCAAGTTCACTAAACCTGCTGTAAAAGCAATCATCGACAACTACACTCGCGAAAGTGGTGTTCGTTCGCTCGACCGCACTATTGCAAAAATTATGCGCAAAGTGGCTAAAAACATCGCTATTGACCCTGAGTTCACTACCACAATCAAACCTCAAGACCTTCAAGAATACCTCGGCGTGTCGCACATCGACCACGACATGTACGACATCAGCGAATATTGCGGTGTGGTCACTGGTCTTGCTTGGACTCAAGTGGGTGGCGAAATCCTCTATATCGAATCGTCTATTAACACTCAAAAGGGTGGCAAACTCTCGCTCACTGGTAATCTTGGCGACGTAATGAAAGAGTCGGCCCAATTGGCTCTCGAATACATCAAATCTCACAACACCCAATTGGGTATCAGCGCCGAAGACATCGAAAACCACAGCATACACATCCACGTGCCCGAAGGTGCAACGCCTAAAGATGGTCCATCTGCTGGTATCGCAATCCTCACTGCTTTGGTATCGAGCTTCATTGGCCGCAAGGTTAAAAACCGCCTTGCCATGACTGGCGAAATCACCCTCCGCGGCAAACTCCTCCCTGTTGGCGGCATCAAAGAAAAAATATTGGCTGCCAAACGCGCTGGCATCAAAGAGATTATCCTCTGCGTCGACAACCAAAAAGACGTGAACGAAATCCAACAAGAATATCTCGACGGACTCAAATTCCACTTCGTCCGCAACATGGCAGACGCCCTTGCAATCGCCATCGAGAAATAATCTTAAACCCTACAAACAAAAAAGGTTGACTTCAAAAAGTCAACCTTTTTTTATCCCAAAAATCATGAGCCAACCAACAGTCTTGAACCATATAACGAAAAAAAACTCTCAACTCTACTGCCCTTTCCCCTTCAATATCACTCCTACACTATAAAACAAAATCTTTATATCTGTCTGCAACGTCATATTGTCCATATAAATAATGTCGTAACGCAAACGCTCAACCATCTTCTCCACAGTGTCACTATAACCAATCTTAATTGGTCCCCACGAGAGCAATCCTGGCTTCACCTTATATACCAAACAATAATATGGAGCTATCTTCTCTATCTGCTCGATATAATATCTACGCTCTGGGCGCGGACCTACTATCGACATATCTCCTCGCAAAATATTCCAAAACTGTGGCAATTCATCCAATCTATACTTACGCATCACATGCCCAAATGGCGTAATCCTAGGGTCATTTACCTGACTAAGTTGCGGCCCCATACGTTCTGCATCGACATACATAGTCCGAAACTTATATATCTTAAACGGACGACCCTCATAACCAATCCGTTCCTGAAAATAAAATATAGGACCCGGACTGCCTAATTTCACCTTTATAGCAACATACAAATATACTGGCAACAAAACAAATATACCCACAACACTAACCAATACATCAAAAACACGCTTAATTGACTGTTGCCACGCTGGCATACGCGACCTTGTAATATCAACCAATGGTTCTAACTCAACATCTTCCAAAGAAACATGACCTGTAACTACCTCAAACAAACGTGGTGCAAATTTCACCTCCACCCCACACACTATCAACCTATTAACTATTGCAAAAATCATATCATTATCCATATTATCAACTGCCACAATCACCTCTCGCACACAATACTCTCGCACACAACGTTCCAAATCACTCAATCTACCTAAAACCAAGTTTTGATCAACAACAACTCGATCACGCACTACTATATAACCAACTATCCTTTGCCCTGTACGCGACAAATTACGCAAAATAATATCTGTTACCTTCGATGCCGTATCTCCAGTCCCTACAATAAGAACATCATTCGAAATCAAACCTCGTCGCAAACGAGACAGCATCAACTGCGTTTGTGTTATACGAAAAAGATATGTCACAACAAAAAACATCCCCCACAAAATAAAAAAAGAACGATAATAGAAAGTATAACTCACAACTATATCGTCTATCAACACACCAAAATAAATAATAAGAGATATGAACAAAGTCCCAATTACAGATGAAAAAAACTCAACAAGACGAGAACGACGCACTTTTATATTATAAAAACCAGTCAAATAATGCACTACTACTGCCACTAATGGAAATGAAATAACAGACAACAACAATGCATAATTAAGAACAAAATAGTGCTCTCCGCCCGACAACACCATGTCGTTCGTCATGCGACGATAGAGATAAAACAACACCCACACTATGAATGCCGCCACCACATCAAACAATATATAAAATACCACTCGTTTACGATTCATCGTATCACTTTCACTTGTCCTTTTGTTCCTAATTTAACAATACTAGATGGCGAAGGCAACACCTCTTCCTCTCTACGAAAATCCACTACAAAATCCACCGCATTCAATATCTCATCCGAAATCTCAAAAAAATTGCGCGGCGTAGGCTCACCACTCACATTTGCCGATGTCGACACAACTGGCACTCGCATCATACGACACAACTCCTGAGAAAACCTCTCCTTCGTTATACGTATCGCAATACTCCCATCCTCTGACACAAGATTTTCCGGCAAATTACGAGCATTATCATAAATAATTGTCAATGGTTTATCCGCCACCTCAACCAAATCCCACGCTATCTCTGGCACTTCTCGCACATATCCCTCCACCTTTGCCATACTATCAACCAAAACAATCATCGACTTCGACTCCACTCGATGCTTAATCTCATAGATACGCGCAATTGCCTCTGCATTAGTCGCATCACAACCTATACCCCACACTGTATCCGTAGGATAAAGTATCACGCCACCTTGGCGCATCACTTCTACTGCTTTTTTTAGTTCATTATACATAATTGTGCAAATTTACCATTTTTTTTTCATTCCACAAGCACATAAAAACATTTTTATAAAAAACAATCAAAAAATTATGAAATATAAAATAAAAACACTATATTTGTAAACTGAAATTTTGTGTCTTTTTGTATACTTATCTTTCCCATAATCACCATAGTTACCATAGTTGCTTTGCAACTATAACACCTACACTCCACAAAAAAAAGACATACTACCACCCGATTCATGCAAAATAATAAAAAACGAACATATAATGCTAAATCAATGGATTTTTCAAACATTAACACCAGAAGAAGAATGTAATCAAAAACAACTAGCAGAAGAATTAGGACTCTCGCCTTCATTGGCAAAACTCTTGGTTAAGAGAGGGATAAATACGTTCGACGAGGCAAAAGCCTTCTTTCGTCCTACCCTATCCGAACTACACAACCCTTTCCTCATCAAGGACATGGACTTGGCAGTAAAACGTCTTAACAAAGCTTTGCAGAAAAAAGAAAACATTCTCATCTATGGTGATTATGATGTAGACGGCACAACAGCCGTAGCTCTCGTCTACAAGTTTCTACAACCCTACACTCAGTCGTCACAACTCGACTTCTATATCCCCGACCGATACAAAGAAGGATATGGCATCTCGAAAAATGGCATCGACTATGCAAAAGAGCATAACATCTCGCTCATCATCTCGCTCGACTGTGGCATCAAAGCTATCGAACAAGTCGACTATGCATCATCACTTGGCATCGATTTCATCATCTGCGACCACCACACCACCGACGACACGTTGCCTCGTGCAGTCGCTGTACTCGACTCAAAACGCACCGACGACACCTATCCCTACAAACACCTATCCGGTTGTGGCGTAGGATTTAAGTTTATGCAGGCTTTTGCCATCGACAATGGTATCGACTTTGCCCAATTAGAGTCGCTACTCGACTTCGTGGCTGTCAGCATTGCATCTGACATAGTGCCGATCACTGGCGAAAACCGCATTCTTGCACATTTCGGTATCAAACGCATCAACGAGCACCCATCGCGCGGACTCAAAGCCATAATCGAAACCTGCGGTTTCAAAAACTCAAAAGGCAACAAAAATGGTCACGATAACGAAATCAGCATCAACGATATCGTATTCAAAATCGGACCTCGCATCAACGCCTCTGGTCGTATGAAATCGGGTCGCGAAGTGGTAGAACTACTCATCTCTAACGACCTTAACCACGCTCGCCAACTCAGCGCCAACATCAACAACTACAACGAAGAACGCAAAGACATCGATAAAGCTACCACTACCGAAGCCGAACAATCCGTCACCGACGAAATGCAAAAAGACAAACGCTCTATCGTAGTCTATAACCCTAATTGGCATAAAGGCATTGTAGGTATTGTAGCTTCTCGACTCACCGAAAAATACTATAAACCTACAATCGTTCTCACCAAAGCCAACGGCATCGTCAGTGGTTCTGCTCGTTCAATTCAAGGTTTCGACTTATATAGTGCTATTGACTCATGCCGCGACTTATTAGAGAATTTTGGAGGACACACCTATGCTGCTGGGCTTTCGATGAAAGAAGAAAACTTAGACGAGTTCATCCACCGATTCGAAACCTACGTAGCTGAGAATATCCAAGAGCATCAACTCACACCACAAATCGAGATTGACGCAAAACTACAATTCTCAGATATCACCCCTAAATTCATTCGCATTTTGCGCCAATTCGAACCATTCGGCCCAGGCAACCCTAAACCAATCTTCTACACTCATCGTGTATTCGACTACAACGGAGCCAGCAAAATCGTAGGTCGCGACAATGAGCACCTCAAACTCGAACTCACCGACGAATCATCCGAAAACGTAATGAATGGCATCGCCTTCCGCATGGCCGAGTATAGTCAAGACCTCAAAGCATTCAACCCGCTCGACATCGTCTATACACTAGAAGACAACACATTCAACAACACTACAACCACACAGTTAATGATTAAAGACATAAAAAAAGTTAGCAATTAATTGCTAACTTTTTTTTATATATCCTAATCGTGGCACTAAATAATCATTCCAAAAAATCCATATCAAAAAAATTAATCCATAAAATAGATATTTAGTAACTCCACCATGCCAAAATTCAAATGTATCGGGATAATCGCGCACGACATAGGTCAAAAATAGCAACCGAGCAACATTTATCAAATAGACACAAACCAATCCTAATGGAATAAACCACAATTTATGTTTCATCGGTCCTTGCGCAAATAACATTATCATCGTGAATATAAACGATTGTTTAATTCCATTACATCCCCATACAATACTTACACCCTCACCATTCGTATGTCGTATAACAGTTTCATGCAAAAAAGTTGGAACCCCTATAAAATCATAAAATGCATGAACCACAGTAGCTAAATGATAACACAACCCACCAAAAAACACAGACAAATCCACACCCAAAAAACTCGCCTCTAAACCATTTTCATCTCCCATCACAGTCAATTTCCAAAAAAAATTAGATGCAAACATCACAACCAAGAACAAAACTATGCCTTGATATGACCCTAACTTATCCCAATATCCCTTCAAGTCTCTCATCTCTAGAGTTACAAACTATAATTATTAAATCAAATTTCTCGCATATGGAGCCAAGTCAACAGCACAAAAATCATGATCTAAGTATTTAAAATAACCAGTTATAGCCACCATAGCAGCGTTATCGGTTGTAAACGAAAATTTTGGAATGTAAACGTCTACTTTATGACGACGACCATAATCCTCAAAAGCAGCACGCAATCCTGAATTGGCCGATACTCCACCTGCTACCGCTAAATGTTTCACTCCTGTCTCTTTCATCGCTTTATGCACCTTATCCATCAAAATATCAATCACTGTCTTTTGCAACGAAGCACACAAATCATACAAATGGTTCTGTACAAAATTAGGATCCTCTTTCTGCGCATCACGCAATGTATAAAGAAACGATGTTTTCAAGCCACTAAAACTATAATCAAACCCTTTGATATGTGGTTTTGAAAATGCAAAAGCTTTGGGATCTCCCATTTGAGCATATTTATCAATATACGGACCGCCAGGATAAGGCAAACCCATCACTTTAGCACATTTATCGAACGCCTCACCTGCTGCATCATCTATAGTCTGGCCCAATACTTGCATCTCTTTATACGATTTTACAAGTATGATTTGCGAATTACCACCCGACACCAAAAGACACAAAAATGAAAACTCTGGCAAGTGGGGTTCTACATCTGGCTCACGAACAAAATGAGCCAATACATGCGCCTGCAAATGATTAACATCTATCATTGGTATATCCAACCCAAGTGCAAATCCCTTGGCAAACGAAGTACCTACCAACAACGATCCCATAAGCCCTGGTCCACGAGTAAATGCCACTGCACTAATATCTTCACGCTCAACCCCTGCTCTTTTCAATGCTGCATCTACCACTGGTATTATATTCTGTTGATGCGCTCGCGATGCCAGTTCTGGAACGACTCCACCATACATTTCATGAACAGCTTGACCTGCTGTAACATTCGACAATAACACACCATCTCGCAAAACTGCAGCAGATGTATCATCACACGAAGATTCTATACCTAAAATTACTACACTCATAGCCATTTTTCATCTAATAATTCAACAATAAAAACTTTTCAATATTTTTTTGAAAAATTATGAATTATGAATTATGAATTATGAATTAAATTAATTATCTTTGCAAATTAAAGTACAAAGTTATAAAAAAATCTACAAAAATAACGCTAATTGTAATCACAACTTTAATTATTTTGTCGATTACCCCATTTATCTTATTAACTAACAATAAGATACAAAATTTCGTTGTTAAACAAATTACAGAACACTTCGAAGAAAAAACCGGTGCTAAATTTGAAATAGAACACGTTTCTTTAAAATTTTTCAATAAAATAAGCATCAATTCTGTAATTGCTAAAGATTTATCTAATGAAGTATTTCTTAATATCGATGAATTAGATGCTGAATTCAGTTTATTTTCCCTATTAAACGAAGATTTAATTTTTAACAATTTAACAGCAAATAATCTTAATGCTTACCTACGAAAAGATTTAAATGGAGAATTAAATATTCAATTCTTAATTGAACATTTTAAACCTAAAAAGAAAATTAAAACCCCAAATCTCATTTTCCCTCAAATTACATTAAACAACGCCTCATTTCGATATATAGATTTATCGAACCAGTCATCACACCTTGAAGATTGGCAATTTAATACCAATAACATATTCGTTGATCAATTATTTACTAAAATCCAATTATCACTAATTGACCAAACCAATCTTGATGCACAAATAGACTATTTGCGATTTAAAGAACAATCAGGTTTTTGCCTACATGATTTAAAAACACATATTATTACTACAGATTCATCATTAACCATACCTTTTGCTTGTATAAATCTACCTAATAGCAAAATTTCAACAGACTCTATTCACCTAAGGCTTTATAAAAATGAAAATACTTCATATTTAACAGAAAAAACTGAATGCAATTTTAACATATCTAAAGGATATATCACACTATCTGATTTCAAACATTTTATCCCAGAATTAGAACATCTAAACAAACCTGCATCAATCTCTGCCAAAATTCATGGATCACTCAATGATATTAAGGCGACTAATTTTAACGCAACTTACGATAATACTCTTTCTATCAGCGCTGATATTAATATCATAGGATTACCAAACATTAAAAATGCCTACTTTAATGGTTCAATTAACCACATTATTTTTGACAAATCTTCATTACAAGATATTATTGCAAAAATAACAAAACAACCATTTATTTTACCTGAAGAAATCTCCAATCTAGGAATTTGCCAATATTCCGGTAAAATATCAGGTTATATATCAAACTTAGTCTTATACGGCAAACTAAAAAGTAAAATTGGCACAATCAAAACAGATGCTAATCTACAAGTATACAATAACTTTAATTCTTGTAATATAAACGGAAAAATAAGCTCTAACAATCTTCAAATAGGACAATTATTACCACAATCTGGATTAGAAGAAATATCTTTTACCTCAAACTCACAAATCAACCTAAGTACAGAAAACTTCTTTTCCACACAAACAAAAATTAAAATCAACTCTTTAAAATTTCAAAATTATAACTATAAAAATATTGAAATAGATGGCTATATAGAACCATCGCTTTTCTCTGGGAAATTACTTCTTAATGATCCTAATGGATTCTTTAGTTTTGATGGCACTATTTCCGAATCCAACAAAATTAAACACTTTAACTTTTCAACTAAAGTAGACAAGCTAAATCTTAACAAACTAAACATAATAAAAACACATCCCAATCTTAACATATCGATATCAACAAAGGCCAATTTTTCAGGAGATAATTGGGCAACAATGATTGGTTATATAAATATCGATTCGCTATTGCTTACAAATAAAGAGAAATCATATTTTCTTAAACACTTATCTCTTGCTGCACAAAATGATTCTAGTTCATCAATCTCAATAAGATCTGATATAATAAATGGAGATATATCTGGTAAATATTTTTTACCAAGCATTCTTAATAGTGCAATAACAATTGCAGCAAAATCAATGCCTATTCTTAATAAATACACAAAAGACTCTAACAAAGAAAATAATTTAACTTTTATTCTTGAGATAGACCCACTAAAAACCATACTACAAACACTAGAAATTCCTTGGTATACAACAGAAAAATCATCTATTTACGCCACACTTAACACTTTAACAAACAAAGTCGAGTCTGATATATATATACCAAATTTATCTAACGGAAAAACCAATATAAGTGACATAAATTTTAATCTCAACAATAATAAAAACAACCAATTCTCTATTTCTTTATCAGGCTCCACAAATCTAAAAAATAGCAAACTAAATGCAGAACTTAACCTAAAAGCCATTAATGATACTATTACGACAACTTGTAATTGGGAAAACGACAATCCTAAAAAACTTTTTGCCGGCGAATTCATTGCTCAAACCGCACTAACTAAAAGCACAAATGATTCTATAATTGCAAATACTACAATACTTCCAACTGAACTTATTATACAAGATAAACCATGGATTATTGAAAAATCTTCTATTTTTAGCGATTTTAGAAAAATTATTATTAACAATCTAAAAATACATAGTAACGACGAACAACTCATAGCAATAAATGGTGTTGCATCCTCAAACAAGCAAGATTCAATAAACATTCAACTCAAAGACATTTCATTAGACTATATAAATGAATTACTACCAGAAAATGCTTCTATCTCCTTTGGTGGTTTAGTAAACGGAAATGCTTCTGTTAAAAATACTTTTAAAATACCAGAAATTAATGCAAATGTCATATCAAATAATTTTTCATTTAATGAATCTTATTTTGGCACAGCTGTTGCAACATGCAATTTTGAGCATGAAACTTCAAGTCTCCATTTTGACGGCACTATTATAGCAGATTCACAAGACACTATAGCCGTATTAGGCGGAAATTACTATATACCAATAGACTCTCTCGACATAAAAGGTCATTCATATGGTCTTGATGTTTCTTTTATTGACTATTATCTTGCCAATATTTTTGGCAGAGTCAAGGGAAATGCTTGGGGAGATGTACACATCCACGGATACACAAAAAAGAAAGAAGTTGCAGTGGATGTTACCGCATATGCAGAAAATGCATCTATTTATGTAGATTTTCTAAAAACCTCTTTTTATTTTTCTGACTCTATAATTGTTAATAAAAACATTATAGATTTTGGACATATAAACATATATGACAATGAAGGCCATACCGGACACATTTCTGGTAAAATTAAACATAACTATTTTCAGGACATCAATCTTGACCTAGATATTAATGTTAATAATATGCTAGTCATGAATACCACAAGAAATGATATAGAAAGTTTTTACGGAAAAGTATATGGCTCTGGAAATGCTAAAATTTCTGGCGATCAAAAAGAAATAAAAATAACTTGTAATGCACGTAGCAACAAAGGAACTAGCGTTATTATACCAATAGACAATTATTATGCAAGTGAAAATTCTTTCATTATTTTCCAAGACAATAATAACCTTACTTCTAATGGAATAATAAAAAATACAACTATTAACGATGAAAATAACACAAATATCATCCTCGATCTAATGCTAGAAATTACTCCCGATGCTCATTTAGATCTAATTATAGACTCAAAGGCAGGAGATATGATTACCGGCAATGGAAATGGCAACCTACGAGTAACATATGATATTAATGCCGATGATATGAAAATATACGGAAACGTGCAAATAGAACAAGGAAAATATCTATTTACATTCCAAAATGTGCTCCGCAAAGAATTTTTTGTAAAAGAAGGTAGTTCTCTAGTATGGACAGGAGATCCTCTTGGTGCTGATCTTCACATTGATGCTTACTATCAATTAACTGCCGACCTTGCAGAAATACTCGACGAAGCAATACTATCCAATACTTCAAGAACAAGTGTTCCTGTACAATGTCTACTAAATTTAACTGGATTATTAACCCACCCAAATATTAAATTTAACCTAAATCTCCCAAATTCAGAAGAAGAATTAAATAGAGCCCTACAAAATACAGTGAATACAGACGAACTTATGAATCGTCAAATTATTGCACTTCTAATTTTAGGCAAATTTATCCCTCCTGAAAATCTCCAAAACAACAACGTATTTACACAAAATGAATTATATTCAGTCGTATCCTCTACGTTGTCAGCTCAATTAAACAATTGGGCCTCTCAAATATTTGACAATTGGGGATTTGGTGTAAATTTTAGAACAACAGGAGAAGGTGATAATCGCACAAATGAGTACGAATTTAACTTTATTTACACACCTACAAACAGAATTAGCATTAATGGCAACCTAGGTTATCGCGATGACGCTCTATCAACATCTCCATTTATAGGCGATTTTGATTTTGAATACAAACTCATACAATCAGGTAAACTACGAGCAAAAGCTTATACACATACAAACGATTATAGAGAATTCAAGAAAGGACTCACTACCCAAGGTATAGGCATTATATATTCTGAAAATTTCAATAATATAAAGGAACTATGGAAAAGTTGGCAAGATAATGCCAACGAGGCAAAAAAAGAGCGTATAACACGTAAAAAACAACGCAAAATACTTAAAGAAAAAAAAGAAAAAGAAAAAGAAAAAAAAGAACTACCTAAAAATTATAGCAAAAACTAATTTCCTACCAATTCTTTCATTTAACTTACTAATCAACTCCGTCCGCTGCATAAACAAATCATTCCGCAAAACAGCCGACTTAATTCTAACCTTCAACGCCCCATTTTCAAACACCTCATTCTCACTATATCGCAACATCGTTGGCCCCAACATCTCACGCCAAACCTTCACCACCAATATAGCATCCAAACCCTCCATCGACTTTGGACCAACCACTTTACGAAGACTGGTATTTAACACATCCCCAATACTCACAACTTTCTTAAAATAAGCCATATCACATTTATTACATTTACACCGCAAATATACAAATAAAAAATCAAATACCACCATGAAATACAACAAAAAATTCATGCTCGAAGCCATCCGAATAGCCAACGAAAACATCCAAAACCAAGGCGGACCATTCGGAGCCGTAATAGTCAAAGATGGCAAAATCATAGCCACATCAGGCAACACCGTAACACTCGACAACGACCCAACAGCCCATGCCGAAGTCAATACCATCCGCAAAGCATGCAAACAACTCGGCACATTCAACCTCCAAGGTTGCGAAATCTACTCCTCTTGCGAACCATGCCCAATGTGCCTCAGCGCAATCTATTGGGCACACATCGACAAACTCTACTACGCCACAACAAAAGACGACGCAGCATCCATCGGATTCGACGACTCTTTCATCTACCACGAACTAACACTATCACCCGTCGAACGCCGCATCCAAGCCGAACAACACGACCGCGATATCGCCCTAGAACCTTTCAACACCTGGCGCAACAAAACAAACAAAACAAAATACTAAAACTAACCACAAAAAACAATACAAACATATATAAAAACAAGGCTACCCGTCCAAAACGAGTAGCCTATTTATTTTCGTACTACTCTTCCAAAATACTATGCTCTATTTTCAGTTTGCAATTTCTTCTCCATAAACTCACATCTCAAAACATAACTCATATCCAGTCAATCCAAATACACAAGACCAAGTAAAAACAAAAAAATTGCCCACCCCAAAAACAGAGTAAGCAATTTTCATATTATAATTTAACGTCAGAGTCAAATTATTCAGCAACTGGAGCTTCAGTTTCAGCAGCAGCTTTTTTGCTACGACGAGTACGACCCGCTTTTTTAGCAGCTTTCTCTTTAAGCATGTTTTCATTATAGTCAACAAGCTCAATGATACACATTTCAGCGGCATCACCTTGACGGAAACCAGTGCGAAGAATACGAGTGTAACCACCTGGACGGTTAGCAATTTTTTGAGCAATTTCACGGAACAATTCAGTAACCGCTTCTTTGCTTTGCAACTCTTTAAACACTACACGACGAGAGTGAGTAGTATCCATTTTAGCTTTAGTCAAAAGAGGCTCAACATAACGTTTGAGAGCTTTTGCTTTAGCAGTAGTCGTAGAAATACGTTTGTGCATGATGAGCGAAGTTGCCATATTTGACAACATTGCATCACGGTGAGATGCTGTACGACCTAAATGATTGAATTTTTTATTATGTCTCATCTTGATTATTCTTTATCTAATTTATATTTTGTCAAATCCATTCCGAAAGAAAGGTTCAAAGTAACCAATTTTGCATCCAACTCAGTAAGAGATTTTTTACCAAAATTACGGAACTTAAGGAGTTCCGAACGTTGAATACGACACAAATCTCCCAAAGTTTCAATATCTGCAGCTTTCAAACAGTTAAGAGCTCGAACAGATAAATCAAGATCTGCTAATTTAGTTTTAAATAATTGGCGCATATGAAGAACCTCTTCATTGAACTCATCCTCACCTTTACCATCATTCAAATCGACAGCAATACGCTCATCGCTAAACAACATAAAGTGATGAATAAGAATACGAGCAGCTTCTTTTAATGCCTCTTTCGGATGAATAGAACCATCTGTTGTAATCTCTAAAACTAAGTTCTCGTAGTCGGTCTTTTGTTCCACACGATAAGGTTGTGGATCATATTTCACATTACGAATAGGAGTAAAAATAGCATCGATTGGAATAATACCAATTTCTGGTGTAATCATTTTGTTCTCATCAGCAGGAAGATAACCACGACCTTTGATAATAGTCAACTCCATGTTGAAAGAAGCAGAAGGATCCATACGACAGATAACTAATTCTGGATTCAAAACTTCAAAGTTTGACATCACATCATTAAAATCACCCGCACGCAATTCCTCGCGACCGCTAATATTGATTGTAAACACTTCGCCCTCAGCCTCCTCAACAAGACGTTTAAGACGCACTTGTTTGAGGTTGAGGATAATATTTGTCACATCGTCGATAACTCCAGGGATAGTAGCGAACTCATGTTCTACACCATCAATTTTAATACATGAAATAGCGAAACCTTCGAGTGAAGAAAGAAGAATACGGCGCAAAGCATTACCTATTGTAATACCAAAACCTGGTTCCAACGGACGAAATTCAAATTTACCATAGAAATCGTTCGCTTCTAACATGATTACCTTATCTGGTTTTTGAAATGCTAATATTGCCATAATTCATTTATTATTTAGAGTACAACTCAACGATTAATTGTTCTTTGATATTTTCTGG
>JAZRCE010000055.1:0-8389 GCA_045635445.1 Candidatus Aphodosoma sp. | reverse complement strand
CAACTGACATTGGCTCAGTGTGTGCATATATCTTCCGGCGTGGGCGTTTGTGTTGCTTATTCTCGAAAGGGCAGCCAAGGCCTAGATACTGGATAAGTAAATGCAGCGCCTGCGCTTTTTTTATGGACTTATCCGGAAATAAGGACTTGTTGGATAGACCTCTGGTGGCGTTTTTCGCCTCTCGCAAGGCTACACCGCACGATGCCCGACTCGCTCGCCAATGGGCCGACTCCATCTGCCACACCGACAAGGTCGTCATCAGCGGATTTCACTCCCCAATAGAACGCGCTGTATTGGATGTTTTACTCACTCACGGCTGTTCGGTCGTGGTAACACTCGGCCGCTCATTATACCGTAAAATCCCCGCACATATACAAGCCGCCTACGACGAAGATCGACTGCTTTTTGTGTCGTTCCGCAACTACTCCCGTCACTCATATTGCAACTCCCAGATTCGTAACTGGGCAACCGCCAATCTTGCCGACGAACTCGTCTTCGCTCCATTCGACGATATGAGCCAACTCTCAACTCTGCATTTCACCTACTCAATTGGCTCAACTCCCCTGTTTTATTTTGTGGTAGATTTCAAAAAAGGTTCTCTTTTTTGCTCTCTCGTAAAAAATAGTTACCTTTACTACAAAATTTAACTACTATGGCTAAACTTAATACAGCAGATATCGGTTTTGAAGATCAGATTTGGAAGGCAGCGGACAAGATGCGTGGCAATATCGACGCTTCGGAGTATAAATCCGTGGTGCTTGGCCTTATCTTTTTGAAGTATATTTCGGATAAGTTCGAGGCTCGCTACGAGGCGCCTGTTGCCGAGGGCGAGGGCTTCGAGGAGGACAAGGACGAGTACACAGCCGAGAACATCTTCTATGTCCCTACCGATGCTCGCTGGTCGGTTATTGCGGCTGCGGCCCACACTCCCGAGATTGGCACAACCATCGACAACGCTATGCGTGCCATCGAGAAGGAGAATCGCCGCTTGAAGGATATCTTGCCGAAGAATTTCGCACGCCCTGAACTCGACAAACGCCGACTTGGCGATGTGGTCGATCTGTTCACCAATATCAAAATGCACGAGCACGGTGATTCAAAGGATATCCTCGGTCGTGCCTACGAATACTGCCTCTCGAAGTTTGCCGAGGCTGAGGGCAAACTCGCAGGCGAGTTCTACACCCCTGCCTGCATCGTCAAGACCCTTGTCAATGTCTTGGAGCCCTACGCAGGTCGTGTCTATGACCCTTGCTGTGGCTCGGGTGGTATGTTTGTGCAGTCGGCAAAGTTTATCGAGAGTCACGCCGGAAATATCAACAATATCTCGGTCTATGGCCAGGACTCAAACCCTACTACTTGGAAGATGGCGCAGATGAATCTCGCCATTCGTGGTATCGAGGCCGACCTCGGTCAGTTCAACGCCGACACCTTCTTTGGCGACTGCCACCCGACCTTAAAAGCCGACTTTGTAATGGCGAATCCTCCTTTCAACCTCTCCGATTGGGGTGCAGATAAACTCGCTGACGATGTGCGTTGGAAGTACGGCACGCCTCCCAATGGCAACGCTAACTTTGCGTGGATTCAGCACATTATCCACCACCTCGCACCTGCGGGCAAGGCGGGCGTGGTGCTTGCTAACGGCTCGCTGTCGAGCCAGAGCGGTGGCGAGGGCGATATCCGTCGTCGTTTGGTCGAGGCAGACCTTGTCGATTGTATTGTGGCTATGCCGTCACAGTTGTTCTACACTACGCAGATACCAGTTTCGATTTGGTTTTTCAATAAGGCGAAGAAGCAGAAGGGCAAGACTCTCTTTATTGACGCCCGCAACCTCGGCACTATGGTTACTCGCAAACTGCGTGAGCTGACCGATGGCGAGCAGGGCGATATTATGCGTATCGCTAATACCTATAAGGCATTTACCGAGGGTACGCTCACTGATGAAAAGGGTTTCTGTGCTGTTGTTGATATCGCCAAGATTAAGGAGCAGGACTTTATACTCACCCCTGGCCGCTATGTCGGCATTGCTGAACAGGAGCAGGACAGCGAGCCATTTGAGGAGAAGATGACACGCCTTACAGGCGAACTCTCATCGCTCTTTGAGCAGTCGCATACCCTCGAAGCCGAAATCAAAAAACAACTCGAAAGTATTGGGTATAAATTGTAGAAAATGTAAAAACAATATAAAATATTTTAGTTATGGCATCAAAAGTATTTATTAGTTGGGGAGGAGATTTGAGTAAGAAGTTAGCCAATGAGATCAAAACTTGGTTACCAAATGTACTACAATCGGTTAGGCCATATTTCACACCCGAAGATATTCAAAAAGGGGCTCGTTGGGAACAAGAGATTTCAAAGGAGTTGGAGTCTTCAAATGTTGGAATATTGTGTTTAACAAACGATAACATTAATAGACCATGGATCATATTTGAGGCTGGGGCATTATCTAAAAATGTCGGAAAAGCAAATGTTTGTCCGATATTGTTCAATATTGAAAATACAGCAATAGAGGGACCATTGTCTTGTTTTCAATCCACCAAATTTGAAAAAGAAGAAATTAAAAAATTGGTAAAAACCATAAATATGACTGCTGGAGAGTTAAAGTTAGAGGAAACAAACTTAAATGCAATATTCGAAAAATGGTGGCCAGATTTAGAAACAAATATCAATAGAATTATTAGTGAGAATAAACAAAAACGACAATCCCCGAGAAGATCTGACCGAGAACTAATCGAAGAAATTCTTGAATTAGCAAGAATGAATTCTATGAATAGATACGGAGATCGTGACGAGCTTCGCAATCACTTGGCTAATTTATTAACAACGCTTGACGACATAGAATTAAAAATAATAAATGAGTCTAAAACAGGTGTAAACCACATTGAACTTATATATCCTATTATAGAACGACTGTGCTTTGATTTTGGAGAGCCTGATTGGTTTTCAATATTTATGGACAAAAGAACGAAATATTACCAGAATAAGGGGCGATATTTAAGAACAAGATAGTTTATGGCTGCTTGTGAACTTTCAATGTGGGGCGATGTTGCCAATATCGTAATAGCTGTCGCATCGGTAGCGACTGCTATTGTAACGGCTCGTATGCTTATTAAACAGCACAATTTGCAAAAAGAACAGCACAAGTTAGACCAATCTAAACACAATCTAGAATTTCAAAAATTTGAAGCACATAGGCAAGAACATCAGCCCAAATTTCAGTTCAGAAGAAAAGATGGTACATATATTATTTCCAACGAAGGAAGCGAGCTGTCCGCCCCAATTAGAGTTTCGGTTCATTCAATGATAACTGTTTTATCGGAAAAATTTATAGATGAAGAATCAATAGATTGCATATACTGTTTTCCGGTTATTTATTATAAACAAAAACAACCAACAGGGAAACTTAAAGGCGATTTAATATCTTTCACATACGATAAAGAGGATTGGGGGTTAATTCAAGAAAAAGTATCAACATTGCAAAAAAGATTGTATGACAGGGAAAGTTTTCCCGAAGATGCACCTCTGACAACAATTCTATCTGTTCGTATTTCTGATGTTGTCCGAATTACATATTGCGATATGTACAATGTAAAGAGAGTTGTGCATTTCTGGGACTCGGAACAAATTTCTGAAAGCCAATATAGACAAATGGTTATGTTAAGTCATAATGTACCAATTGACTTATATGATCCGCAAAATATTTATATTGAGAAAATAGTGCAGAATGTTCATAAAACAGCGTATGAACTAAAAAATTAGATTGCAATTTATGACCGAGTGGAAAATACCAATCCGGTCGAAACATAGTAAATAGGGAGAGGAATAAAATGTACAACGTTATAGATTTCTTAAATCAAAACAGCGGAGCAATAACGGTTATTTTAACATTAATTCTTGCTTTTATCAATATTTTTCAATGGAGGTTGGCACGCAAACTTCGAATAGATGCCAACCGCCCCAAAATTTTGGCAAATATCGAAGGAATAAATGGCGATGTTTATTATAAATTGGCTAATTACGGTTCATCGTCTGCAATAAATCTTCGTATTAATATTGATTCTCGACTTATTAATTGCAAACAGAAAAGTGACACTTCGCGACTAGCACTAGAAGAAATAGAAAAAAATAATATTTCAATCCTACCTAACAGTGTAATATTTATACCTACGTATGAATCGTGGTCTGATATTAAGGAGCATAAGTTGTCGTTATCTTATACATATAAAGACTTGTATGGGGAAACATATTACGAGCAATATTCTTTTGATTTGGCTGTGCTTAATATCATCGAAACAAAAGATCATTATGAACTAGAAGAGCGTCAACAAAGAAAAGGCATCACACAGAGTTTGAATATTATAGCTGGATATTACAAAAAATCAAAACCTAATAATTGATTTATGATTTCGTGGGAAACATACACATTGAAGGAACTCTCAAAGGGTAAAGGCGAGTATGGAATCGGTGCACCAGCTATACCTTACGATGAGAATAAATACACTTATCTTCGTATTACTGATATTAATGATGATGGTACACTGAATAAGAACAGTTTAATGTCTGTTGATGCAGAAGATGCAGAAAAGTATATACTAGAGAGGAATGATATTGTTTTTGCAAGAACAGGTAATAGCACTGGCCGTTCCTACTTTTATGATGGTCGTGACGGGAAGTTGGTTTATGCAGGTTTTCTTATCCGTTTTCGACTAGATGAAACAAAGGTAAATCCCAAGATACTTAAATACTACACACACTCCAAACCATATTATGATTGGGTAAAATCATTTGATACGGGAGGTACAAGAGGCAATATAAATGCAAAAACATATGGGGATATGCCCATATATTTACCACCACGACATATCCAAGACAGGATTGCGGGGATATTGGGTGCGATAGATGATAAAATCGAGAATAATCGTCGTATAAATGCCAACCTCGAACTCCAAGCCCAAGCACTCTATAAACAATGGTTTGTAGATTTTGAGTTTCCAAACGAGGAGGGCAAGCCCTACAAATCATCAGGTGGCAAAATGGTTGATTCCGAACTCGGACCGATACCCGATGGATGGCGAGTTGGATTGCTAAAAGACATTGTTAATTTTCAGTCTGGTTTCCCTTTTAAGTCCGAATTGTTTTCAGAGCAGGGCACATATAGATTAATAACCATAAAAGGTGTGCAGGATGGATATTTAGATGTAAGTGGTGCTGTTTATATAAAGAATATACCAGACAGAATGCCACCATATTGTCTATTAACAGAAGGTGACATTATAATGTCATTGACGGGTAATGTAGGACGTTGTTGTATTGTTGATAGAGAAAATCTATTACTCAATCAGCGTGTTGTTAAACTGCAACCAACATTTATAAATAGCAACATGTTCATCTATACAATGTTTAGACGTGAGTCTTTCAAAGAAAAACTTATTGCACTAGCGAAAGGAACCGCACAAGCTAATCTTAGCCCAATAGAAACCGCTAATATGCGTACTATTACACCTAGTGCATCCTGTTTGGTAAGGTTTAATAAATTGGGGCAATCTATTTTTAAGCAACTTCTAAAAAATATAAAAGAAAATAACCGTCTGGCGGCTCTCCGTGACACCTTGTTGCCTAAATTGATGAATGGAGAGATAAAATTGTAAGAAATATGGATGCCGAACTTAAAACTTTATTAGAGCAGTTGATTTCTGCGATAAGTACCCCAAGTGAATTTGATGTAGATGCTTTGTGTTTGTCAATTACAGGTGCGCTTATGTCGGTGTATGTTTCCATTCTTTTATGGTGGACAACCCGCAAAATTGGCAAACGCCAAAATCAGATAGCAGAACAGCAAGCGGAATTACAGAAGCGACAATACCAGATAGAAAAATTCAACAACTACAAAGATTTGCACCGAGATATTTATAAGTGTAAATGTATGTTCGAAGCAATATTGCCCAAAATATATGAGTATTTTGTTGCGGTGGAAAGGGAGATGCAGAATAACTCCATAGAAGACCATTTAGAGCAGATAACAAAGTTGCTTTCGGATGTTCAGAGTAGAGTGTCAGATGCGATGTTGCGAGGCGATAAGCAATTGGATGTTCAAGCTGTTTTGAATTTATTGGGCGGAGCAGGTAGTTTGTTGATATATGCTACACAAATTGCTCCACGAGGAATGAATACATTTGATTGGAGAACAACCATTGTAAAAGGTGCCGAATTCAAAGAAACGCTAACAATAGAAGAGCAAGCGACATGTATCAGCGGACTTGCAAAAGATCCAAATCTAAAAGCAGGTGTTGATCTGTTTGTAAAAAATTACAAAGCAATTTTCGTGGGCGAAAACAATATATTGGCGCAGTTGCAACGCCTTTATAACGAATAATTTTATACCTTTGTAACAACTAACCTTAAAAACTTAAATGATATGAATCTGAATTACATTTTAACCCCTTGCGTTGTGAGGACAACAATCATTTGTACTGCTGTACTATTAGTATTATTGTGCATTGCATCTTTAATTAAAAATTTGTACGGAGCGAAGGATAATCGTGAGAATTGCAAGGACTGTGAGAATTGTCTTGAAAAGAAACATTTATCATATAAATTTATAGTTGGGATTTTAATCTTTTTACTTGTCATATTATTTTCTCATAAATTCTATGCAGATGACAATGTTTTTAATTTTATGTCGTTTGCTTCAGCTATTATCTCTATTATACTTGCAGTTCTTACCATTATCTACACATACTATACACAAGGAACAACTACCTCTTCTGTCGAAAAGATGAAACAAGCTTCAATAAAGATAGGTGAAGCCGTGACAAATGTGGAAGATGCATCAAAATCTTATATGGATTCAGCAAATTTGTTACGTGATAATATTTCGCAAATACTAGATAAGATAGGTCATGTAGAGGAACAAACAAATCAAATCCTTATAGAGCAAATGGAAAATAATCAAAAGAAATCCTCTTCAGGACAAACCCCTACTATGAGTGATAAGAATATAAGAAAGTTTGTTGATTCGGCATCTAATTTCGGAATAATTGCATTGTATGCAGCATCTCTTGCACATGAACGGAATATGGATTTTAATTTTAAGGTTATAGAGGATGGTGATCAAGTTTGGTATTCCGCGGGATTTATCATATCAACTTCGTGTTTCAATCTATTGGAAGCAGATCTTGTTTATAACAATGGTAGCTTGTCTATGTCTGTATCCGAATTTAGTGAAAAATTAAAAGAGAATGTTAACTCTAAAATCGAAGAAAATATTAAGAATAAAGAGGATTTTTACATCACAAATAAAAAAGTTATCGACACATACTTTGAAAAATAATAAGTGATCAATTTATGCACTTTACCGAGGCACATTTTGAGAATGCGATATTGGAGTTGATGCGCGACGTGCTGGGCTATGACTATGTCTATGGTCCAAGCGTGGAGCGCGAATACACCGAGCCGTTGCACATCGACCTTGTGCAGCAGTCGCTCTATGCCATAAACCCAACGCTGCCTGCCGAGGCGGTGGAGGAGGCTATCACCAAGATTCGCACCATAGAGAGTGGCTCGCTTGTGCAACGCAACGAGGTGTTCCACGACTATCTGCAAAATGGTGTCGAGGTAAACTATTTTGACGGTAAGGAGCAACGCTCAACCCGAGTAAAACTCATTGACTACGACACGCCCCTACGCAATAACTTTACGGTATCCAACCAGTGGACCGTTGAGGAGCGTTCGGTGCGACGAGCCGACATCATAATTTTCGTAAACGGCTTGCCACTCGTAGTGGTGGAACTGAAATCGCCATCGCGCGAGAATACCGATGTGTCCGAAGCATACGCCCAGTTGCGAAACTATATGATTGAGATACCGTCGCTATTTGTCTATAACGCCTTCTGCGTGATGAGTGATATGGCGACATCGAAGGTAGGCACGATAACCGCCGGCGAGGACCGCTTTATGGAGTGGAAGACCGTAGATGGCACAAGCGAGGACAACCGTTTTGCGAACTTCGACGTGCTCTTCAAGGGCATATTCGACAAGGCTCGCTTAATTGAGATTTTGCGAGGTTTTATCTGCTTCTCGAAGGATGAAAAGCAGAGCACAAAAATTCTCGCAGGTTACCACCAATTCTTCGCTGTACGCAAGGCGGTGGATTCGGTAGCCGAAGCAACGCAGACCGACGGTAAGGGTGGCGTATTTTGGCATACGCAGGGCTCGGGAAAGTCGTTGTCGATGGTATTCTTCGCCAAACGACTGCAAGAGGCGGTATCATCGCCTACAATCGTAATTCTCACCGACCGCAACGACCTCGATGGGCAGTTATACCGTCAGTTTGCCAAGTGTGCCGACTTCCTGCGCCAAACCCCGATTCAGGCGGAGAGCCGCAAGCATCTCG
>JAZRCE010000054.1:0-7036 GCA_045635445.1 Candidatus Aphodosoma sp. | reverse complement strand
GAATGGATTCAATGGATTAAAAAATCTATCTCTGAAATCACTCCACGTTTCACAATGAAACGTATGATTGACGATTATATCAACCGTTTCTATAACCCACTTGCTACTCGCACAGATATGGTTGTGGCTAACGACTATGCTAAAGCACGCGAGTTGTCGGCTTGGAAAACTAAAGTTGCACAAGTATGGGAAGCAATCGAAACATCTCCAGTTATGGTTGAGAACCTCGATGGTGGTCTTTCAGTTGGCGATAGAACACGCTTCACAGTAGATGTAGATACTAAAGATTTGAACGACAAAGGTATTGGTGTTGAACTCGTTATTACATATAAAGACGAAAAAGGCAAAGACCGCGTTCAAGAAGTTTGTGAATTCGATATGGTTAAAGCCGAAGGTTCAAAACTCTCGTTCGAGCTTGTTCATAAATTGACACAAAGTGGTGAGTTCCGTTACGGATTCCGTATGTTCCCTAAAAACTCTGACCTCCCACACCGCATGAACTTCTGTTACGTTCGCTGGTTGCAAATGGCACATATCTAATTAATTTTAGAATTAATAATAAAAAACTTCATTCTGTGTTTGCAGAATGAAGTTTTTTTATACCTTTGTATCGTGAACTCACGTCGGGGAGTATGTCTTTCTGGAGGTGGGTTTACAGACATATTAGATAGACGTTTATACAGCGTTTTGTTCTGACGAGTTGAAACTTCGCAACTTTTAACAAGATGTCATGAACCTAACAACGATAGATGTCCTATGGGATGTAAGTACCCATGATTGTGCCTTCTTTGGTTGGCACACTTTTGGCGCATATAATGTAGTCATCATTATAACTTATATTCGACGTGGGCTTCGCGTTGTCAGTTCCGACATCAGGGTAATGCGAAGACCTCAGTACGTGGAACGACAACAGTCGAGTTCCACGTTTTTTTTTGTGCCCTTTTGTGAGGGGTTTTGGGTGATTTTTGAGGTGGATTTTGTCGCTTTTTTTAGTAAAATTGGGCGAATTATTATGATTATAGAAGGACTGCTTAAGTGCTAATCTCTTGATTTATAGAGGTGTCTTGTTCGGTAGAGGGACTGACTTTGTAAATAAATAAGGACTTGCAAAGTTGCAAAGTTTGCAAAGTTGGGCGTAATCTATTGATTATTAGTGGTGTTTGCTGTTTTTGTACTTGCAAAGTTAAAAAATAGAGTTTTTTAATGATAAGAAAATCAAGATATTAGGAACTTTGCAACTTTGCAAATTAAATTTACGAAGTGAGGCTGTACCTCGGTAATCTAAAATAAATTTTGATTACTCTCGGTTTGCTCTCACTTTGCAATTGCAAAGTTGGGTTATTTGGGGTGGATTTTATTGTTTGAGGCAAAAAAAATGTAGTCAAAAAGTTTGTGAACTTTGCAAATTGGGGGTGTGAAAGTGGCGGTTTTCTACGGTGAAGGTTGCTTGAAGGTTGCTATTTGGTAGGGATTGAAAAGTATGAGATATGATAGAAAAATTAGAACGGATATTCCAGATTTTCCAGAACGCTTCGCTATTCTGGGTATTTTGATGAAATTATATGTATTGAAGAAACATTAAATATATAGGACCAACCCGAAAATCCTAAAACGAGTAGGGGTAATTTAATAATTCTAATCATTATGGAAGAAAAAAACAAAAGAGAAGAAATTCAAAGCAGACGCGAATTCTTCAAAAAAGCAGCAAAAGCAGCGTTGCCAGTAGTTGGTGCAGCTATTTTGTCAAGTGTGCCTTTTGTGAAAACAGAGGCATCTGGATATGATGATTGTGGTGGAGGGTGTAGACATGGATGTTTGGATAATTGTGCTTATGGTTGTGATGGTACATGTTCTGGTACATGTACATTGGGGTGCCAAGGAGGCTGTAGTGGGGGATGTTCGGGTTCTTGTTATCAGGGGTGTTCTCGACAAGCTTATGCATGAATTTTATAAAAATAATGGTTATGGAAAAAGAATTAATGTTTGAACATTTGATAAATGATAAATTATCGAAATGTTTACGTTGGGCTGATTTATATCGTGCTGCATCTGTTGTTGATGAAGAGGGAAAGCATGATATGATAAAAGTTGCGAAAGTAGAAGTTTGTTTGTATATGGCATTGCATAATATGCTTTTAGAAAATATAAATGATAATAAAATTATAGGAGATGCTATAAATAAATTACAAGGAAATGTCTCTTTCGAAATAATTGATGATATTTTGAGTGATTTGAGTCAAAATAGAATTTTATTTTAACTTATTTATGATTAAAATTGGAAATAGTTCTTGGCAGTCTGGTACTGCCAAGAACATAACTTTCATTGTTACAAAAGATTGTCAGTTGGCTTGTAAATATTGCTATTTAGTGGGTAAGAATGAGAAAGAGAGAATGACGTGGGAAGTGGCTAAGGCTGCGATAGATTATGTGTTAGATAGAGAATATGATAAGAATTTTGCATACGAGTCAGTGATTTGGGATTTTATTGGCGGTGAGCCTTTCTTGGAAATTGACCTCATTGACAAAATATGTGATTATATAAAGACGGAATTGTATCGCAGAAATCATCATTGGTTTAATTCGTATAGATTCTCGTTTTCAACTAATGGTATAAATTACGATAGCGAAAAGGTACAACGATTTATTGAGAAGAATAAATCGCACTTGAGTATTGGAGTTACCATTGACGGTACTCGCAAGAAACATGATTTAAACCGAATTTGGAAAGGCGATGGACCAGAAAGGGGTTCGTATGATGATGTGGTGCGAAATATACCATTATGGCAAAGTCAGTTTCCTGGAAATGGAACAAAAGTAACAATTTCGTCGGCGGATATACCTTATATTTGTGAGTCTGTATTGCATTTGTATGACTTGGGCATACATCAAGTGAATATCAACTGCGTGTTTGAGAATGTGTGGGCAGAGGGGGATGATAAACTGTTTGAAGAGCAGTTGATGCAGTTGGCTGATGCTATTATTGATGCTGGTTTTTATAAGGATTACGCTTGTTCGTTCTTCACAGAACACATGGGTAAACCGATGGATTGTAAGTATCAAAATCAGAATTGGTGTGGTGCTGGTAAAATGTTGGCATTAGATGCAGCGGGCAATTTTTATCCGTGTACTCGTTTTGCTCAATATTCGTTGCGAGATAAAGAGGCTTGGATTATTGGCAATATTCATGATGGTATTGACAATAATAAGTTGCGCCCATTCTTGACGCTCGATCGCTGCACTCAATCAACACCAGAGTGCGTGGATTGTGAGGTTGCAGAGGGTTGTGCTTGGTGTCAAGGCGAGAACTATGACGCTGCAAAAACACATACAGTGTATGAGCGTGCTACGGCTATATGTTTGATGCACAAGGCTCGTGTGCGTGCCAATAATTATTATTGGAATAAACTCTATCGTAAACTCGAATTGGAAGGAAGAGAAGAGGAGTTTGAAGAGTTGAAAAAGAAGTCGAACGATATAATTTGTTAAGCCATGAAACCATATTTACAATATCTTGTTGTCTTGTTAGACGACACAAGCATGGCTTATTGTCATGCCGAAAATCCGTTGAAAGAGCATCGATTGATGCCTCTTGACATTTTGCGTAAAGCAATTTTGTTTGGTATGAAACAGAATCTTATGATTCAGTTTGTTTATCCCGACTATGAATTGCCTGCGGAGTATAACGAATTGATTGAGACAATCGACCATGTGAAAATCGGTCGTGAGGTGAAAATCTTTAATAACGTGCCTCAACGCATAGAGGAAGATAATGCTGTGTTGCGTTTGAGTGTGACAGAATTTATTGAACGCCAGTATGATATTGCTACTTTGTTGCCACAAGCAAAGCGTTTGAACATCTGTTTGACTGATATCGAAAACTTTAAAGATGAGCAAATAGAGGATTATAAACGAGTACTGGCTACGTTGAATGCTGTATTGTTGAACCTTTATAAGTCAGCTAAACACCCACAATTCAATTTGATTACAGACCGTTTGCAATTGACTGAAATGCATAACTGCGAGGCTGGTATTGGTAATATTACCATTGCACCAAATGGTAAGTTTTATCTTTGCCCTGCTTTTTATTATGATGAGCAGATGGGTATCAGCAATCGAATGAATCATAAGACTAAAGATGCTTCGCGCAGTGTGGGTGATTTGGAGCAGGGAATTGATATACCTAATAAGCAATTGTTGCAACTCGACCATGCACCATTGTGTCGTATCTGTGATGCATATCATTGTAATCGTTGTATTTGGTTGAATCAAAAATTGACTTGGGACAACAATACGCCATCGCATCAGCAGTGTGTGATTTCGCACCTTGAGCGTAATGCATCTCGCGATTTGCAAATGAAAATGCAAGAGATAGGTTATAAATTTGAGAACGAAATAAAAGAGATAAATTATTTAGACCCATTTGATGTTAAGGAGGAATGGTAATATGAAAAATTTAGTAGGAAAAGTAACAGAAGAAGAAAAAAACGAAATTCAATCGTTGTTCGAACGCCGTAATGGTTTGACTGAATTGGCTAAAATTTTGTCAGCAGATAATGCTGAATTGTATGAAAAACTCGTGAAAGATATGGGCGAGACAGGTACTAAATTTCAACAATGGTGGGACCGTATGGCTCAGCAATATAATTGGGAGTCGTGCGAAGGGGGAAATTGGGAAATCAATTTCGAGTCGTGCGAGATTTTCTTAGTTTGTGGAACTTGTGATTGTAAATGATTATGACACTATTAATGATTGGAGCACCAGAAATTATTTTTATCGTGCTCATAGTTTTGTTGCTTTTTGGAGGTAAGAAAATTCCTGAATTGATGCGTGGTTTGGGTAAGGGAGTGAAGTCGTTCAAACAGGGTATGAACGAAATGGAAGATGAGATAAAAAACGAAAAGCAAGACGATGAAAGAGGAGAATAATGAAGTGCAGATGACCTTTTGGGAGCATGTGGAAGTGCTTCGAAGGGTTGTTTTGCGTTGCTTGGCGGTGTGGGCAGTTTGTGCGGTGGCGGGATTTTGTTTTAAGGATGTGTTGTTTAGTGTGATGTTTGCTCCGTCGAAGTCCGATTTTGCTCTTTATCGTGGATTGTGTTGGTTGGCAAATAGATTAGGGATTGCGTCATTGTGCCCTGCCGATTTTGAAGTGCTTTTTATAAATACGGAGTTGGCTTCGCAATTTATGGTGCATATCAAAGTGGCTTTGGTGGTGGGTGTCATTGTGGCATTTCCTTATCTGATAATTCAGTTGTATGGGTTTATTGCGCCAGCATTGTATCAGCAAGAGAAGCGTTATTCGGTAATGCTTATTTTTTGTGGGGTGGTGTTGTTCGCAATTGGGGTGTTATTGAATTATTTTTTGATATTTCCGTTAGCCTTTAGGTTTCTGAGCACCTATCAAGTGCAAGAGATAGTGGTCAATCAGATAGCTTTGAAATCGTATATTTCCACATTGTTGATGCTCTCGTTGATGATGGGAATTCTGTTTGAGATACCGATTGTGGCATATTTTCTTGCCAAGTTAGGATTGATAGATAGGCAGTTGTTGACGGACTATCGTAAGCATGCTTTTATAGTGCTTTGCATTCTTGCGGCAATTATTACACCTACGGCTGATATATTCACTCTGTTACTCGTAACCTTGCCTCTCTATCTGCTCTATGAAATTAGTATTCATATAGTGGCACATACAAAAACAAATAACAGCGATTAACTCGTGGGTGGGTTAATTGCTGTTTTGTTTTATTTGTCTTTCTTGTTTTATTTGCCCCAGTTTTGTTTGATGAAGGCTTCGGCGTGGTGGGTTTGGTGCTCCATGCCGCGCATGCGTTCCATTGTGTCGTGGTATTCTTGCACTTCGTTCATGCCTTGACTCTGGTGGCACATGTAGGCTTCTACTTTTTTGTTGTGATAGTCGGTGATATCGACCCAAAGAGTTGGGGTGAAGTTTTGGGTTTGTAGGCCTGTCATCACCTCGCCATAGTAGAGGTCGAAACTGTAGCCTGATTGTCGCCAGGCGTCATAGACAAGCACTGCGCAGACGCGGTGGTCGCGATGGGAGTCGATAGGCCAATGGGTGATTACCATGTCGGGTTTCTCGGCTTCGATGAGGGCAAGCATTTCGGCATAACGCTCTTTGTTGACTTCGGCATTGCCATCGATTTGGGTCATGAACACGGAGCGAACACCCATTACTTCGCATGCTTGGTGCGCTTCGGCTTGACGGATAGTGCGTGACTCTTCGTGGCTTTTTCCACGGATGCCTGCTTCGCCAGAGGTGAGATATACCGATACAACCTCTACGCCCATAGCTTTGAGTTTGAGGATAGTGCCTCCACACATAGTTTCGGGGTCGTCGGGGTGAGCTCCGATGACGAGTACCTTTTTGTAGCCTTCGAGCCAACGTTCGGCGGCTTGGATTTGGGTGAGGGCTAACAAAAATATGACGATGAGAACGATTGATTTTTTCATGTTATTTTTTGAACGTAAATTACCATTAATTTATCGTAAATTATTAATAATAGAAAAATTAATGGTAATTTATGTTTACTAAAAGAAATGATAATTTGCGTTATAATAAATTTATTTTTTTTCTTTCTTTTTGCGGACGAAGTCGTTGCGTTTGCCGGCGAAGATTTCGTATTTCCAGTATTCGCAGTCGAGAGCGCCGTTGCGGAGTTCTACTTTCTTCGATGGTTTCATGCCGATAGCGGCGAGGCAGTCGGTGTGCGATGAGATGACCCAAGCTTCGTTGCCTACGAATCCGTGTTTCAATGCTGTGCCGATTTGGCGGTAGAGGTTGAAGAGGTCGTCGGACAAGATACGCTCGCCGTAAGGAGGGTTGGTGACCATAAGAGCCTTTTGTGGCATAGGTTCGAATTCGGCGATAGGGCGTTGTTTGACTTCGATGTATTTAGAGAGACCGGCAGACTTAATGTTCTCATTTGCAATCTCTACAGTGCGTTTGTTGATGTCGTAGCCATAGATTTTGTGAGTGAATTCGCGCTCGCGGCTATCGTCGTTGTAGATATCG
>JAZRCE010000053.1:0-6613 GCA_045635445.1 Candidatus Aphodosoma sp. | reverse complement strand
GGTGCTACTGCTACTGCAGGCACATTCCTCTCTTGGGGCACTCTCGGTATCTTGGCTATGGGTATCTGCGCATTCGCATTCGGTTCGGCAGGTGGTGTATTGCTTGCTAAATTCATGAACCTCTTCTTGAAAAACAAAATCAACCCACTCATCGGTTCGGCAGGTGTATCTGCAGTGCCTATGGCTGCTCGTGTTTCTCAAAAAGTTGGTCAAGAAGAAAATCCAACAAACTACTTGTTGATGCACGCTATGGGTCCAAACGTAGCTGGTGTTATCGGTTCTGCAGTTGCAGCTGGTATCCTCCTCAGCATGCTTGGATAATCAACCATATAAAACAAAAAGGTTGTCTTACACAATAAGGCAACCTTTTACTGCCCTATTGTGTAATGGTAGCACAGCAGATTCTGGTTCTGTATGTCTGGGTTCGAGTCCTAGTGGGGCAACAAATATTATGTGAAAGTTGAAATTTGAAAGTTGAAAACCATGCAGGTACACGAACTTTCAAATTTCAACTTTCGAATTTCAATTTTGTAAATATGCAGCCTTTAGCCGAACGATTGCGTCCTCGCAACTTAGATGATTATATTGGTCAATCTCACCTAGTGGGTGAGGGTGCCATTCTCCGTCAGATGATTGAGAGTGGCAATGTGTCGTCGTTCATATTGTGGGGCCCTCCGGGTGTGGGCAAAACCTCGTTGGCTCGCATTATCGCCAATGTGTTGGAACGCCCGTTTTTCACACTTAGTGCTGTAACTTCGGGTGTGAAGGATGTGCGCGAGGTGATTGAAAAGGCTAAGCAATCGACTTTCTTCTCACAAGCCAATCCGATACTTTTCATTGATGAGATTCATCGATTCAGCAAATCGCAGCAAGACTCGTTGCTTGGTGCGGTGGAAAATGGCACTGTGACGCTGATTGGTGCTACGACGGAGAATCCTTCGTTTGAGGTTATCACTCCTCTACTCTCTCGTTGCCAAGTGTATGTGTTGAAGTCGCTCAAGGTGGAAGATATGCAAAAATTGGTAGAGAGAGCCTTTGCAACGGATATGGAGTTGAAAAAACGTGAGGTGGAGATGCAAGAGATGGAGGCTTTGTTCCGTTTCTCAGGTGGTGATGCGCGCAAGTTGCTCAACATTATAGAGATTTTACACAATGCCCAACCTGAAGGCAAACTGATAATAACCAACGACATCGTGACCGCCCGCCTACAACAAAACCCGTTGGCATATGACAAAAATGGTGAGTTGCACTATGATATTATCTCGGCATTCATCAAGAGTATTCGTGGTTCTGACCCTGATGCTGCTATATATTGGTTGGCTAGGATGATTGCTGCTGGAGAAGACCCTAAGTTCATTGCTCGCCGATTGGTTATCTCGGCATCGGAGGATATCGGACTTGCTAACCCTAATGCCCTACTACTTGCTAATGCTTGCTTTGATACGATACACAAGATTGGGTGGCCCGAAGGTAGAATTCCGTTGGCAGAAGCTACAATATATTTGGCTACTTCGCCTAAAAGCAACTCGGCTTATAATGCGATAAATGATGCACTAGCATTGGTAGAAAAAACAGGTAACTTACCTGTGCCACTACATTTGCGTAATGCTCCTACTAAGTTATTGAAGGATTTGAATTACGGTAAGGAGTATCAGTATGCGCATGATTTTCCTAACCATTTCGTTGCACAACAATATATGCCTGACGCATTAGTTGGGAAAAAAATATGGGAGGCGCAACCTAATGCCTCTGAAGCAAAAATGGATGAGTTGATGAAAAAGTTGTGGGGAAAATAGTTTTTTTCATAATCTAACACTCATTGAGTATATCTATTTATTAACACTAACTTTTTCTTTGACTAAAATGAAGAATCCAAAATCTAGAGATGCCGTAACGATGGTCTCGATATTCGGTCTTGCAATTGCTTATATTTTAGTAATTGCGATCAATAATATAATCTATGAAGATAGAATTTCTCTAGAATTTATGCTATATTGCTCGGCTTATGGTGCACCTTTTATCGTTATGGCGGGTATGTTCAACCAATACCTAGTGCGCTGGAGTAACAAGCAACCTCTGTTATTAAAACATAGACATTTAACATCTGTATTTCAACTCTTTTTTGCTATATTCATTGCGGTATTTTTTACCATCTTTGCTTTTTTTATGTTCGACCCAAATCCGCATGAAACATTTAGCGATACTTTCTACGAAACTTATTTTCAAATATCTATCATTGCCGACACAATGGTAAATTGCTTTATATTAATGTTAGCTAAATTTATCGATCAAGAAGAGGTTGTAAAAAGACAAGAACAACACATCAAGGAAATTGAATCTGAAATCCTACGCGTAAAATATCAACAACTTAGAGCCCAAGTAAATCCTCATTTCTTATTTAATTCACTCAATATCCTGATTTCGTTGATAAATTCTAATCCTAATAAGGCAACTGAATATACTAAACAATTGGCTTCGATATACAGATATTTGTTATCAAACGACAAACAAGATGTCGTCTTGTTCTCTGAAGAATTGAAATTTGCTCAACAATATGCCAAAATTCTGAATATCAGATATGGCGACGGAATAAAATTTCATATTCCTGAAATAACCGACGCTACAGTGAAAGGAATGAGAATCGTGCCTACGGCTTTGCAAATCCTCATAGAAAATGCCGTTAAACACAATATCATTTCAACCTCATCACCTTTGATTATCAGCCTAATAATAGATAACAACCATGTTACTATTACAAATAATTTGGCACTTCGACCTATACCTGCCGATTCTACTGGTATTGGACTAAAGGGACTTAAAGAAAAATACAAAATCATTGCCAATCGCAATATTGTGATTAAACAAACAGATAAAACATTCTCTGTGTCTATACCTCTTATGAGCAGACACGAAATAGTATAACAGCATATTTATGAAATACTTAATAATTGAAGACGAACCATTGGCTCAAGAAGAGTTGGTTCGCATGCTAAAAAGTCTAGACCCTAATTTTGAACTCTTGACTACAATTGACTCTGTCAATGAATCAATAAATTGGATAAAAAATAATGATCAACCTGACATTATTTTTATGGATATTCACTTGTCGGACAATATTTGCTTCGAAATTTTTAATCAAGTAGAAATAACTGCTCCTGTTATTTTTACAACAGCATATGATCAATATGCTATTGAGGCTTTCAAAACAAATAGTATTGCCTATTTACTCAAACCTATTGAAGAAGAAGAACTGATTGCTGCACTAAAAAAATTCAAAACACTAACCAATGTAAATATCGAATTATCAACTATTCACTCGCAAATCAAGCAGTTATCTGCTTTGAATTCTAACCAAAACTCATACAAAGAACGTGTGTTAGCCAAAATTGGTGATAATTATCTGCATTTACATATGTCTGATATAGCTTATTTCTATAGCGAAGATCATTATACGTTTGTAACTACACAAAATAATCAACGATATATTATCAACTACACACTTGACACTCTTGTAGAACAACTAAATCCTCAACAATTTTTCCGCATATCACGACAATTCATTCTTAATATAAACTCTATTGATTCGATATCAAAACACTTTAATGGTCGACTCAAACTAAAAGTTAAACCACATTTTTCTGAAGATATTTTTGTTTCACGCAATAGAGTACAACCTTTTCTCGCGTGGCTTGACGGGAAAATATCTACCATTAAGTAGACAAATAAAACCATTCGTCAAAAATTACTTTTGCGTTGTAATAATATATTGTAAATTTGCATCGAAAAGAAAAGCTTGCTGTGAAGCAACGCAAAACAAACAAAATTTAGGTTTTAGGTAATATTTTAGTCTTGCGATGCATATCGCAAGACTTTTTTATAAAAATAAGACATTATATCAAAATAATTTCGTATCTTTGTATCTCAAATATATATTTGATATGATAACTTTCCCAAATGCAAAAATAAATATAGGTCTTAACATCACTGAAAAACGCTCAGATGGCTACCATAACCTAGAAACTATCTTCTATCCCATCGATTTATGCGATGCTCTTGAATTTGTTACAAATGACGAAACAAAATTTACTAGCTCTGGTTTAAATATTGAAGGTGATCCTAATAATAACCTTATCATTAAGGCGTATAATCTACTCAAACAGGAGTTTAATTTGCCTTGTCTCAATATTCATCTTCTCAAAAATATACCAATGGGCGCTGGTTTAGGAGGAGGATCTGCCGATGCTGCATTCATGCTGAAAATGATAAATGAGAGGTTTGGATTGGGACTTTCTTTAGAAGATTTGCAAATTCGCGCAACTAAACTAGGTGCTGATTGTGCTTTTTTCATAAAAAACAAACCTATTTTAGCAAAAGGTATTGGCAATATATTTGAACCAACATGCGTAAATTTAAGCGGTTATCACATAGTTTTGGTAAAACCAGAAGTGCATGTATCTACTGCTGATGCATATGCTGGTTGCAAACCTCAACGCTGGACTACACCTCTTGAAGAGGCTATAAAACAACCTATTGCAAAATGGAAAGAGTGCATATTCAACGATTTTGAAAAAACTGTATTCGTTGCTCACCCTAAACTAGCCGAAATTAAAGAGACATTGTACAAAAAAGGTGCTATATATGCAGCAATGTCAGGCTCAGGATCAACTATTTATGGTATTTTTGACAAAGAAATTGAACAAAATATAACCTCTAACATTAAATCTAACGTATATTATCTTACTCTAAAATAACGATGACTAATACTTTTGATTTCTATATATATCCACGCGAAGCTGATGCATCAAAACGATTGTCATTGCAAAATATAGGTGCTTTCATCCTTGATGCTGCTGGTATGGCAGCAAAAACTCGCGGTTTTGGAATGGATTATATGCACGAACGAGGACTAGCCTGGGTAACAAGTCGCATTGCAATTGAGATGATGGAATATCCTCATGAATATGAAACCATTAGTATTGAAACATGGGTTGAGGATTGTACTTCTATATTCTCTACACGCAATTTCCTCATATACAATTCACGTAAAGAGATTATTGGTCAGGCCTCTACCATATGGTCAATGATTGATTTCAATACACGCAAAATGGTTGACTTACTAAAATCTACAGATTTAGGTAATCATGTTGCTACAACTCAAAATCCATTATTTACAATATCTAAACCAAAACGTGTAGATTGTAAATCGATAGGCGAACCTATTCATACCCATAAAGTTGTTGTGAGCGACATCGACATGAACCAACATGTGAATTCGATGAAATATCTACAATGGGCTATTGATACTCTATCGCTCAACGAGATAATGAATAATACTATCAAACGAATGGATATAAACTATTTGCGCGAAGCATTATATAATCAAAATATCAAAATATATAACGAAACAATAGATAATAATTGCAAGTTTGAACTTTGTAATGAAGAAGGGGTAGCTTGCTGCAAAATTCAATTAACAATGTAAATGACAGAAAAAAAAACTGATAAACGCCACGATTTTGGTCGTCATTGTGAAGTAATGGCTTGCAATTATCTCGAACAAGAAGGTTACACCATACTAGAAACCAATTGGCGTAGTGGTCATAAAGAAATTGACATAATTGCGAAAGAAAACGAAATGTTGGTGATCGTCGAAGTAAAAGCTCGCAAAAATGAGGACCTAGTCAATGCCGAAGATGCTGTAAACGAACAAAAAATACGTAACCTTGTCAGAGCTACACACAATTATATATTGATGAAGGGCATCGATTGCGACACTAGATTTGACATTATTACTCTTGTTCTTAACGAAAAAGGTGAATATCGCCTCAATCATATAAAAGATGCTTTTTATCCTAGTATTAATACATAACACATATATAATAACGACAAACTTAAACTATTAAATCTCTAATACTTAAAATTTATTATTATGAAAAAATTAGTTTTATCTATCGTTCTTGCAACCGCATTTGGTTTTGCTCTAACTTCATGTGACCCTGACGTTCGCAAATGCTACAAATTCACCTATGAAATGGAAATTTTGGGTGAAATAAAAACAATTGAAACATACGAATGGATGTCAAGAAATGAAGCTGATGCCCAAAAAGAAAAATTAGAAACTGAATATGGCATCAAAGTTTCTCGCACTATTGCCAAAGATCATAAAGTAATGGAAGATTGTATTGGTGCAAATCTTGACAAAAACAACTAAAAAAGCAAAATATAAAACGGCCAAAATTTGGCCGTTTTTTTTTATTTTACAATAAAAATACGATTTTTCACGATTTTTTTATACTACAAAAAACAAAAAACAATCAAAAAAAAACTCTTTTTTACATAAAAACAAATTCAAAATGCTTATATAACACAAAAAAAATAGTCCATACAAAACTACAAATCAACACATTAAAAAATAATTTTATAAAAAATCAAAAATAATTGCAAAAATATTTGGTAAAACAAAAAAAAGGTAGTATCTTTGCATCGCTTTTGAAGGAGAGATGGCAGAGTGGTCGATTGCAGCGGTCTTGAAAACCGCCGTACTGAGAGGTACCGGGGGTTCGAATCCCTCTCTCTCCGCAAGGAAAAATAAATCAAGGATTAAACCTTGATT
>JAZRCE010000052.1:0-7818 GCA_045635445.1 Candidatus Aphodosoma sp. | reverse complement strand
TCTTACCTGCCGAAATACCTTTACTTACGATGCGCGAACGTGTATTTTTGCCCAAATGTATCATCTTCGTACCTGTGTCGGCTTGTTGATAATTGTTTGTCAACGCCACCGAATAGAACTCGCCCACCGAATTATCGCCCTTCAATATACACGAAGGGTATTTCCACGTGATAGCCGAGCCTGTCTCCACCTGTGTCCACGACACTTTCGAGTTATTACCCTTACATATCGCTCTCTTTGTCACAAAGTTATAAATACCACCCTTACCCTCTTTATCGCCTGGATACCAGTTTTGCACAGTCGAATATTTCACTTCGGCATTGTTCATCACCACAATCTCCACTATCGCAGCATGCAACTGATTCTCATCGCGTTGTGGCGCAGTACAACCCTCCAAATACGACACATACGCATCATCATCCGCCACTATCAACGTACGCTCAAACTGACCCGTACCCGCTGCATTTATACGGAAATATGTCGACAACTCCATCGGACAACGCACGCCCTTCGGAATATAAACGAACGACCCATCCGAGAATACTGCACAGTTCAACGCTGCATAAAAGTTGTCTGTATATGGCACCACCGAGCCCAAATACTCACGCACCAAATCTGGATATTCTTTCACAGCCTCCGAAATCGAACAGAAAATAATACCTTTTTCTGCCAATTTCTCACGGAACGTAGTCTTCACCGACACCGAGTCCATCACCGCATCCACCGCAATACCACTCAACACCTTCTGTTCCTCCAACGGAATACCCAATTTATTGAATGTGTCAAGAATCTCAGGGTCAACCTCATCCAACGATTTTGGCGCATTCTTTCTCGGAGCTGCATAATACGATATTGCCTGAAAATCTATCTCAGGTATATTCAACAACGCCCAATCTGGCATCGGCATCGTAAGCCAATGACGATAAGCCTTCAATCTAAACTCCAACAACCACTCTGGTTCTTCTTTTTTTACTGAAATCAAGCGGATTACATCCTCCGACAAACCCTTTTGTATAGTCTCAGTATGAACATCGGTCGTAAACCCATATTCATACTCTTTTTGAGCCACTTGACTAATAAATTCATTTGAATTATTCTCTGACATATATCAATTTATATAGTTTTAATGCAACATAATATTTAATCTACAAAGATACAAACTTTATTTTATATACGCAACACCCCCAAATATATTATTTTCCTATTTTTTCACTCCTAACCAAAAGCAACCCTAAACATATAATAAACATACTATAAATATAGGATAAACATATGATAAATATACTATAAAAATACTATGAAGCAATCTCCACTTAACCCTCTTGCCCCAAAAAACATCAAGAGTATCTACATCCCTCAACAAAAATATCTAACAAAAAAAAGAGGCATATCCCACCGATATACCTCTAATTATATCCACCAAACATCAACGCCTACCCAATACCACGCGCCCACCAATCACCTGCGACAACATCTTCTTTGCATTCAATATTGCTTGTTTCTTCTTTATTAGTTCTATCATCCGCACTGTATCATTTGCCTCTTGAGCCTCCCTAATCTGTTGATCCACATTCCGCTCTTTATCACAAATCACCGCCGCTTTATATTCGTGAATAACAGTAAATATCCCACGTACCAAAGTCTCTTTACGCTCCTTCTCTTTCTGAACCAAATACTCCTCATACTCCCTAGGATTTACCTTTGGATCACCCACAAACTCCTCATGCTTCGTATGCATACGCGATAGCACATATCTATCTGTCATCAAATCTGCAGCTATAGCCGAAATCTGAGGGTCTATATGATTGGTAAAATATCTCGATGAATTCACCGTATTTTGAGCATCAAATCCACGAGCATCATCCAACATTTTTTGATGTAAATGATTGCGAAATATACTCTGCCCCTCCTCTTCAAGATCCAACAACGATGCTATCACAAATTGCGCCACTGTCTGATATTCACCATCTCCCTCATCAAACAACACCTCATCTCCATGTCTAACCACATAATACAACACATTCAACTCCTCCTTATCCAACGTCACCATAGGCACAACCACACCATTCTGCATCACATCTCGCACCGCAGGCTCTTGTCTATAAGCAGGATTTGTTTCATGTTTTGGCGTTACTTCATAATTAATCGATGCAGTGGCCGAGTCGACATTTGTTTTTCTAATCAACTCTTTCTCTTTTTTCGCCCGCAATATCTTCTGTATCTCTGCCAACACCACCTTTTCATCAATCTCCAACAATTTAGCGCACTCTTTTGCATACACCGAGCGCACTATCGTGTCTGGTATCAACGACACCGAGTTCACCACATCTTGTATCAACCCCGCCCTTTTTATCGGGTCATTCCCTATCTCATCCAACAATAGTTGTATCTTGAATCTTATGAAATCCACCTGATTTCTATCGATGAAATCGATGAAATCCGAAGCATTATTACTTTGTGCATACGAGTCTGGGTCCTCTCCATCTGGCAACAACACCACCTTCACATTCATACCCTCTTCCAACAGCAAATCAATACCCCTAATAGATGCCTTTATACCCGCCGCATCACCATCATACAGCACCGTAATGTTTGGAGTAAAACGATGTATCATCCTAATCTGCCCTGGCGTAAGCGACGTACCCGACGATGCCACCACATTCGTAATTCCCGCCTGGTGCATACTAATCACATCGGTATACCCTTCCACCAAAAAGCATCTATCATACTTCACTATCGATTGTTTTGCGAAATATATGCCATACAACTCGTTGCTCTTATGATATATTTCACTCTCTGGCGAATTGACATATTTAGCGGTTTTATCGTCTTTTTTCAACACACGACCTCCAAATGCCACCACTTTGCCCGACAATGTATGCACTGGGAACATCACCCTACCCCTAAATCTATCATACCACGTTCCATTGTCACGTCGATTACCAAGCCCACACTTCTCTATAAAATCGGCTTTATATCCACTCTGCAAAGCGGTCAATGTCATCGCATCCGACTTGTCAAGACAATAACCTAACCCAAATTTTTCTATGATTTCATCAGTAAATCCGCGACTACGAAAATAAGACAAGCCTACAGCTCGCCCCTCTTCTGTCCCATTCATCTGCTTTGTAAAATACGACTGAGCCCAAGTATTCAACGCAAACATCGCCTCTCTATCCGACTGCGACTGTTGCTCCTCTGGCGTCATCTCTTTCTCTACTATCTCAATATGATATTTTTTCGCCAAATATCGCAATGCTCCAGGGTAGTCCAACTGCTCATGCTCCATAATAAAGTGCACCGGACCTCCACCTTTTCCACATCCAAAACACTTAAAAATACCCTTTGCCGGCGAAACTGTAAACGAACCTGTCTTCTCATCGTGAAACGGACACAACCCTATATAATTCACCCCACGCTTACGCAACGTCACAAAATCGCTCACTACATCAACGATTTGCGCCGCATCTAATATCTTCGCAACAGTCTGTTTATCTATCATTGTTCCCATGTTTTTTTTCTCTACTTTTCAAACCACGAAATTACAAATTATATTTGAATTCTCAAAATTTTTTACTAACTTTGCATTCTAAAAAATAAATAAATTGACCGTTGACTATTGACTTTTTGCAATAAGCGAGAGCAGAGCCAAGCTTGCTTATGCTATGCCGAGCAAAGCAAAAATCACGAGCACAGCGAGTAATGTTGACCATATAATCATGAAACACGAGATCCGCAAAACCATACGCGCCCAAAAAAAAGAATTAGGCAAAGACAAGCTCCTTGCTATGTCACTTCCTATCACTGAGTTAATTGAATCAAACAAACAATACCAAGATGCCCCTATCGTCATGCTCTACCACCCTCTTTGGGACGAGGTTGACGTACGCCCTCTATTCGACCGCGCGCTCGCATCTGGCAAACGCGTAATTCTCCCAACTGTCAAAGGCGACGACATCATCCCAGTCGAAATCACCTCTAACACTCAATGGATTATTGGCGACTTCAATATCCTAGAACCTATAGCCGAACCTTATCAAGGCAACATCGACCTTATCGTAATCCCTGGCGTTGCTTTCGACCTCAGTCTCAACCGTCTCGGTCGCGGAAAAGGATACTACGACCGTTTCCTCGTGCATCACCCAAATGCATATCGCTTAGGAGTCTGCTTCAAATTCCAAATGGTCAACAAAGTGCCAACCGAGCCTTTCGACCTACCTATGCACGAAATTACCACAATATAAAACAAATCACACAACACAAATAATCTTTGCGTTATTAAATAGAATGAAGAGAGTCTATCACATAATAATCTTAATATTACTACCTATTGCAATCTACGCGCAAGGAGGGAAAGGAGTATTTCCATTTCTCAATCTACCAACAGGTGCACGTCAAGCTGCTTTCGGTGGTTCTAACATCACACTCTACGACAACGACCTCAATTTTGCTTTCGCCAATCCCGCACTTCTCTCCGAAAAAACGCACAACTACCTAGGACTTAACTACACCAACCTATTCAACGATGTAAATCTAGCATCTGCAATATATGGTCGCAACTTTAGCAACAAAGACTTTATGGCTTTTGGTGCTCATTATATTGATTATGGCACATTCATCGAAACAAATGAATACAACCAAGAACTAGGCACTTTTACAGCCAAAGACATAGCTCTAACAGCCATGTATTGTCGTTGGTTATCCCCTCGTTGGACTCTCGGCATCACAATGAAACCTATTTTTTCATTCTACGAACGCTACTTCAGTTCTGGTCTTGGCTTCGACATTGGGTTCTCATACCACAACGAAAAAGCTCTTTTCTCTGCAGGTCTCGTACTACGAAACATAGGTTTCCAATTCAACGGTTATAACAGCATAAATGGAGGCAACAAGCAAGAAATATTGCCAATCGACCTACAAATTGCCGTTTCGCAAAAACTACCTAAAGCCCCACTCCGCTTTCATCTTACACTCCACAACCTGCAAACATGGAATTTAGACTACCAACTTGGCAATAATACACCAAATAAAATGGATGGAAAAACCAAATTTGCAAAAGGAGTAGATATGTTCTTCCGTCACACCATATGGGCAGTAGAAATACTACCCCACAAAAACCTCTATATTGTAGCTTCTTACAACCACCGCCGTAGCATGGAAATGTCCATCAAAAACAAACGATCTATCGCTGGGTTTGCCTTTGGCGCTGGATTTCATGCCTATAAATTCAATGTAGGTTTCTCAATAGTACCTTACCAGGCCGGTTCACTTGGTTATAACATAACATTCTCAACTAATCTAACAGACTTCGGAATAAAATGAAAAAAATCGTAGTTGCAATTGATGGATTCTCATCTTGCGGTAAAAGTACTATGGCAAAAGCCCTAGCTAAATACGCTGGTTATGCCTATATCGACACTGGTGCAATGTATCGTGCAGTGGCACTTTACGCAATCAGACACAATCTAATAGATGCCGAAAAAATCGATGAAATCGGCCTAAATAAAGCATTAAACGACATAAAAATATCGTTTAAAACCATAGATGGAACACAACACACACATCTAAATGGCGAAAACGTAGAATCGCAAATACGCACACTAGAAGTAGCCAATGGTGCTAGTCGTGTATCGGCTATCGGATTTGTTCGCCGTGCACTCGTAAAGGCTCAACAAGAAATGGGTAGCGAAGGTGGCGTAGTAATGGATGGTCGCGACATTGGCACTGTGGTATTCCCAAAAGCCGAACTTAAAATATTCGTAACCGCCTCTGCCGAAATACGCGCACAACGCCGCTACGACGAACTCAAAGCCAAAGGCGAAGAACAACCTTATGCCGATGTTCTCGCCAACGTTCAAGAACGTGACTATCGCGACACTCATCGCACCGAATCTCCTCTCCACCAAGCCGACGACGCTCGCCTCCTCGACAACTCCAATATGACTCGAGACGAACAATTCGAACTCCTAAAATCTTGGTTTAACGAAACAATAAAAGCATAAGATTTTATCATACAAAACAGGCTGATTAACCTCTAATTAATAAGCCTTTTCTATACAACAAGAGGTGCTCCATTCGAGCACCTCTCATTTATTTCATAACTCACAAAAGAATTTATTCTTTTACAAACTTAATTGTTTGTACACCTTCGATTGTTGCTATATTAACAAGATATACACCTACAACAAAATTGTTAACATTAAGTGTACGAAGTGTAATACCATCAGAATCACCAACCGCAGGAAGTGACACAAGCATACGACCATCTACAGAATAAACCTCAACCATTGCAGATGCTGGAGCCTCTACATTAATAATATCAGTTGCAACAGTTGGCCATACCGACACACCTTCAATTTCAACTTGTTCTGTTGCTACTTTATTATAACTTCCAAAATAAATGTTTTCAAGATAGAATTCGCCATCAAACTTATTTGCCGGATGACCAGTTTTCTCAACCAACATTGCAGTCAAATACCATTGTTTACCATCTGTTGGCAAATCAACTACTTCTACATTATAGAAATTCCAATTAAGACTATTAAGTGTAAGAACATCAACAACTACAGAATCTGAAGCATCTTCATTGACATATTTAAATTGAAGTGTGTTATGTGTAAAGTCACCTTTAAGTGGCATAGTCAATTCCACACCATTTTCAATTTTCACTGGCGATGTTAATGTATACTCTACAGCAGCCTCTTCAACTGCAGCAAATGTATAAGTAAACTTATTAGCTGTCTTAAACAATTTATTTGTTTTTGAATCTACAGCCACTTTCGCCTTGCTAACACCTTCACTATTTGTAGCGTTATAAGCAAACACTGCTGTTGCACAATCTACCGCTTTTTCTAACAAAGGCTCATTAAAATTAACTGCGATAAATGGTATTTCTCGTTTTTCGCGAACTGTAATACCATCACGATTTTGAACATACTCTTCAATAACCAAACGATAAGTTTTACCTTCAACTAAATCTGCTGTAACATCGAATTTATATGTACCATAATCGCCTGCCTTATTCCATTCTTGAGTACGCGCAGCTTTATCAAGCACACTATCTCTTTCATCTACAACATAAATACGATCCATACACTCACCTGATTCCAATTTAGAATCAAACAAAAGTTGGAACACTGGTTTCAATGTTGTTTCATCGCCTTTAGCTGGAGAGGTTGCCAACAACTTAAGTGTATCATACGATTTAGTTAAGAATTTAGACACATACTCTTGTTGTAATGTATTAGTATAAGCTGTATCTGGGTGAGCTGCAGTTGTAGCAATACGCACTGTATAAACTGTATTACCAATAAACGGATGATTTGGAGTAAAGCGCAAACGTGTACCAAACTCTTCCCATGTAAATTGTCCCTCAATAGCTGGCTCAATTGTCACAGCAGCCTCTGTCGCTACAGGATCCATACTCCAGTTCCAGTCAATTGCAATAGAAGAAGCACAATCAACAGAGTCTACTTCGCTATTTGCAGGAGAGAAAGCAACAACCTCTGGAGGTGTATTACGAATAGCTTGCAAGTCAAATGTTACATAAGTTGTTTCATCTGCTTTAACCACAATATCTTGTGTTTGTTTGTGATAACCCTCTTTAGAGATAGCCACTTGATATGTACCAGCCTCAAGATTACCAAACAACCAGAAACCATTAAAATATTCGTCAGTTTTATACGAACGAATAACTGTACCATTTTGTATAAGCTCTACATCTGCACCATTCAAAGGATAAAATGCATCACGAGTACCGCGACGATAATATTTGCTTTGACCACCTAAAGATGCAGCTTTAAAAGCAGGAGCCTCTTC
>JAZRCE010000051.1:0-3958 GCA_045635445.1 Candidatus Aphodosoma sp. | reverse complement strand
AGAAGAACTCTCTTCTGTCAATGGTGGTAGCGACCCTGTCGGCGAACCGGATGTTATCACTCCTCCTACTATGACTGAGGGCGAACAAGCCGTATTCTTCGAAAATTCAGCCAATTGGGGTGGTTCTATCAATGCTTACCTCTGGAATGCTTCTACTCAATACGCTGGCTCTTGGCCGGGCGAACGATGCACCTATCTCGGCAATAATATCTGGAAATGGACCTACACCGGCACACAAAAAATCAGTGGTGGACTCATATTCAACAATGGTAGCGCACAAACTGCCAACCTCACCTATCTCAATGGTGGCTACTACAATGCTAATGACTACATAAAAACTATCGATGGTGCTGGCGAAATTCCTAATACTCCCGACCAACCTGACACCGAAAAAGACCTCTACACTTGGACTTTCTACTACGACGACTCCAATTGGTCATCTAATATCCACGCCTACATCTGGGATACTGGCAATAACAACAAAGAGTATCTCGGCTCTTGGCCTGGCAAACCTATGACCTACAACTCTACTCTCTCTATGTGGGAGTATTCCTTCACTACAAACGACCTATTAGTTCGCCCAATGATTATATTCAACAATACTTCGGGCTCACAAACTACCGATTTACAACTCGTTAATCGTGGCATATACAACTTCAATGGTCTGAAAGAAATTAAAACCGAAGATAGCACTCCTATTGAAAATATACACGAAGAACAACTCGAACCTGAATACTACACTCTACAAGGCATCAAAGTATCAGTCGACCGCCTCACTCCTGGCATCTACATCCGCCGACAAGGCACTAAAGCAACAAAAATATTAGTAAAATAACACTCTAACTAAACAACAAAAAAATCCGATTAACTGGTGAGTTAATCGGATTTTTATCTATAATATATTATCTGTAATCTGTACTCTGTAATCTGTACTCAGTAATCTGTACTCTGTAATCTGTTATCTATCAATTGTTATCTATTAACAATCATCGCAATCATATCTGCCATACGCTCTATTCCATCATCAAGTTTATTACCAATCATTGGCTTGAGCATAAACGGAATATCTGCCTTCAAAGTCAATTTCATACGGGTATCATACTCTGCCACCCCCACAAATTGAATCCAAAAGTTAAACTGAATAGGAAAATTATCTGCTCCAAATTTCAACATCTTAGGCTCTTCGCGGTCAACAATGCGCACCACCACTTCACCCAACATATCTACTTTAAACGACACCGAATCTTCAGTGAACGCTATATCCTTAATTTTCTCTTTATGCTCTTCAGGCAATGCTGCAGCATATTTCTCAAGTTGAGTAAGGTCACTCATCATCTTGTACACCTCAGCCTGAGGTTTAAACAATTGCTTTTGTTTACTTTCGTAAGTATTCATATTATATGTAATGATTAGTATTTAATTAATAATTATTAGCGATAACATCAAGATTTATTTCTGACAAATTTAATTCAGTTGTGTGTAATATATGTTTTGCTCTGAGATAAATTGGTTCACGCTCAGCCAGATGCTCTGTAACAAACACTTCTAATTCTTCCTCTGTTTTATTTGCGACTATAGGTCTTTTATTTTGCGAGCGCATTATTCGCTCAATTAAAACTTCCACCGAACATTGCAAATAGATTGTTTGTCCCGCAGCATTCATATGCTCCATATTATCAAAAAAACATGGCGTACCTCCTCCTACCGACACCACAACATCCTCCATTGCCATCACCTCGTGCAACATATTTCTCTCTCTGCAACGAAAACCCTCCTCGCCTATCGTAACAAACATATCTGCTATTTTCTGATGAAATCTCTGCTCTATACGCCAATCCAAATCAATATGTTCCAACCCATACCGACGCGCCAAAGCTCGCCCTACTGCCGTTTTACCAGCACCCATATATCCTATCAGAAATATTGGCTTCATGACTTGAATCAAGAATTTTGAATTGTAAATTATATAATTTGCAAAATTACAAAAAAAAATGTAATTTTGCAAGTATTATGAACAACCCTAATTTAACTATACGAAAAGCTACCATAAACGACGTAAAACTAATCGCTTATGCCGTAGGTAATGCTATTGGCGAAGATGTTATGCCTATCTTTTGTGGCAATAATTGGATGAATACTATAGCAGAAGTTGCTACTCTCGAAACATCGCAATACAGCTATCGCAACGCACTTATTGCCGAAATAGATGGTTCACCAGCTGGCGTTATTGTTACCTACGATGGTGCTCGACTCGAAGAACTTCGCTCCGAAACTGTAAGAATCGTGCGTAAGTATAAACCTAACTTTACTTTTTCGGAAGACGAAACCGAACCTGGCGAATACTACATCGACACCCTATGCGTACTACCCCAATATCGCAAAATGGGCATCGCCACAAAACTAATCACTACCATACATACCAAAGCAATAGCAGAAGGTCATACCAAATTGGGTTTAATTGTCGACATCGACAACCCCACAGCAGAGCGACTTTACACCAAAATTGGCTTCCATCGCGTCGGAACACGCATTTTTTCGGGTCATAAAATGTGGCATTTAGTCTATGAACAATGAAAAATTAATAATTAATAATTAAATTCACTCCATTCACTCCAAAAATAAACATTTATAAATCAACACAATAAAATAAACAATAAAAAAAACAAAAAATTTACATCAAAATATTTTGCTATTTCAAAAAAAAGCACTACCTTTGCATCCGAATTCAAAAGCACAACATAAAGCAAAATTAATTATGCATTATGAATTGTGAATTATGAATTAATAATTGCCCAGATGGCGGAATTGGTAGACGCGCTGGTCTCAAACACCAGTGGATTCACTTCCATGCCGGTTCGATCCCGGCTCTGGGTACAACAAAACTCTGTAAGTAATTGATAAACAATACTTGCAGAGTTTTTCTTTTTGTCAAAACCTCAAAATTGGTCACTTTTGGTCACCACGAAGCAAAAGGTGACAAAAAAACACCTTAAAAATCTACTTATTATTGGCATTTGTCTAAATTATATTCGATTTAAGATAGCTGTAAGATACCTTCAAGTTACCTCAAAATTATCTAAAAAAATACACCATGAGAGTGGGTATTCAAATAAACAGAATAAAGTCTCAAGAATAATCGTTCTTGAGGCTTTTCTTTTTATATATTTTTTCGCATTTTTCATAAAAAAAATACAGATTTTATTTTGTTATTAAAAAAAAGTGTTGTAACTTTGCGGAGTTTATGTATCTTGCCATGGAGTGGCAAAAATCGTAAGTTTAATACTAATAATTAATAACTACATATAATATTATGAACACAAAACTTCAAGAATTGACCGACAAAATCTATGCTGAAGGCGTAGAAAAAGGTAAAAACGAGGCTGCTGAAATCGTTGCTGCTGCAAAAGCTGAGGCTCAACGCATCAAAGAGGCTGCCGAAGCTGAGGCTCGCAAAATAGTTGAACAAGCTAATGCTAAAGCTGCTGAGACTACTAAAAACACTCAATCGGAGTTGAAACTCTACACTGAGCAATCACTCAACGCATTGAAAACAGAAATCACTAACCTCATCTGCGACAAAGTGGCTTCGGACTCAGTGAAAGCTGCTACTGCCGACCCTAAATTCATGCAAGCTATCATCGTGGCTATCACTAAAGTATGGGTAAAAGAAGGTGATGTAGAAATCGACGCTAAAGATGCTAAAGCTCTTGAAGAATATTTCATCGCCAACGCTAAAGATGTGCTCGAAAAAGGTGTGAAAATCAACGAAGTGAAAGGTATGAAAACCGATTTCGCTATTGCTCCTGCTAATGGTGGCTACAAAATCACTTTCGGCGACAACGAATTCATCGCTTACTTCAAAGACTTCCTCCGTCCTAAACTTGTTGAAATGCTATTCTAATAATGCAAAATGCACAATGCACAATGCACGATTACCTGTCGGTATTAAAATTGTGAA
>JAZRCE010000050.1:0-6754 GCA_045635445.1 Candidatus Aphodosoma sp. | reverse complement strand
TTATGGCGAAAACCCTCACCAATCGGCTAAATTCTATCGTGGCTCGGAAGAGGTGCCTTACTCATTGGCTTTCGCTCGTCAATTGCACGGCAAAGAGATGAGTTACAACAACATCCAAGATGCTAACGCTGCTCTCTCTATTGTGCGCGAATTCAACGTGCCTTTCTGCGTTGGTTTGAAACACATGAACCCATGTGGCGCTGCTATCGGTAAAGATGTAGTTGAGGCGTGGACTAAAGCTTATGAGGCTGATACAGTGAGCATCTTCGGTGGTATCGTGGCAACTAACTGCGAAATCACTCTCGAAGTGGCTCAACTCATGAAACCTATCTTCCTCGAAATCATCATGGCTCCTAAGTTTGCTTCTGAGGCATTGGAACTCTTGCAAACTAAGAAAAACCTTCGCCTCATCGAGGTGCCAATGTCGCCAATGACAACAGTACCAATGCAATACGTGAGCGTTAATGGTGGTCTCCTTGCTCAAGGTATGGACCTCAACACTGCTGAGGTTGTTGACTCGATGACAGTAACCGAAAAACATGCTACTGTTGCTGAATTGGATGATATGAACTTCGGTCTTCGCATCGTGAAACATGTGAAATCTAATGCTATCGTTGTGGTGAAAGATGGCAAAACTCTCGGTGTAGGTGCTGGTCAGATGAACCGTATTGGTTCTGCCGAAATCGCCCTCAAACAAGCACATGCTAATGGCGTGAAAGAAGGTTTGGTATTGGCATCAGACGCATTCTTCCCATTTGATGACTGCGTGACATTGGCTAACGAAATGGGCGTAACTGCAATCGTACAACCAGGCGGGAGTGTTCGCGACGAAGACTCAGTGAAAAAAGCCAACGAATGTGGCATTGCTATGCTCTTCTCAGGCATGCGTCATTTTAAACACTAATTCGTTTTAATTCATAATTCATAATTCATAATTCATAATTTTTGCGACAAGTGAGAGCAGAAGGAGTTTACTCATTATGCCGAGCGTAGCAAAAATCATGAACGTAGTAAGTAATTTATAATTATGAAAAATCCAGAAGAGAACATAGTGTTGCAGAAAACTAAGGCTTTTGCTCTGCGCTGTATTAAATTATATAAATATATGGTTGATGAAAAAAGAGAGTTTGTTATTTCTAAACAAGTATTGCGTAGTGGAACAAGCATTGGTGCTAATGTAAAAGAGGCTTTGAGAGGACAATCTCGTGCTGATTTTGCTTCGAAAATGAACATTGCATTGAAAGAAGCAAGTGAAACTGAATATTGGCTTGAACTTCTTATCGAATCAGAATATTTGACAGAATCTCAAGGTTTAGATATACTTGCTGATTGTCAAGAAATAATTAAATTGTTAACATCAATAGTAAAAACAACTTACTCTAATTCATAATAGAATATGTAACTCTAATTATGAATTATGAATTATGAATTATGAATTCAAAAAAGGTTTTAGTTCTTGGTGGTGGTGGTCGTGAGCATGCGATTGTGCATGCGTTGAGCCGTTCGCCACAGGTAGAAAAGATATATGCTGCACCAGGCAATGCGGGTATTGCTGCAATGGCTGAGTGTGTGGCTCTCAAAGAGACTCAAGTTGACGAACTTATCGCATTTGCTCGTGAGAATGCTATCGACCTTACTGTAGTTGGTCCCGAAGCTGCTCTTGCAGTGGGTGTAGTGGATGCTTTCCGTGCTGCTGGATTGAAGATATTCGGTCCTACCAAAGCAGCTACTCAAATCGAAAGCTCGAAAGAGTTTGCTAAAGACTTGATGAAAAAATATTCAATACCAACGGCTGCGTATGAGGTGTTTGACAACTACGAAGCTGCTCTCGAGTATGTGAAAAAAGGCACATTCCCAACTGTGTTGAAATACGATGGTTTGGCAGCAGGTAAGGGTGTAGTGATACCTGAAACATTGGAAGAGGCAGACGAGGCATTGCGCGATATGTTGTTGAACGACAAATTCGGACATGGTCGCGTGGTGATTGAAGAGTTTATGACAGGTCCTGAGTTCTCGTTTATGTGCTTTGTGTCGGACGAAAAGGTATATCCTATGGAAGTGGCACAAGACCACAAACGTGCTTTCGATGGCGATAAAGGTCCGAATACTGGTGGTATGGGTGCATATTCACCGCTACCTTTTATCACTAAAGAGGATATTGATTGGGCATACGACTATATCATGTGCGCTACAGCAAATGCTTTGATAGCAGAGGGTTGTGCGTTCCGTGGCGTGTTGTATGGCGGTTTGATGAAAACTCCTAATGGTATCAAAGTGATTGAGTTTAATGCTCGTTTTGGCGACCCAGAAACTGAGGTGGTATTGCCTCGCTTGGAGAGCGATATCTACGACATCTTCTGCGCTGTGGCTGAAGGCGAAGATGTAGGCGAGATTAAATGGAACGATAAAGCATCGATTGGTATAGTGCTTGCATCGAAAGGTTATCCTGAAGCATACGACAAAGGTTTCGCAATCGAAGGTTTGAACGATGTAGAAGGCATTGTTTATCACATGGGTACTGCAATGAAAGATGGTCGATATGTGACAAACGGAGGTCGTGTATTGTTCGTAACAGTGATGGCAGACACATTTGCTGAAGCACAAGCCAAAGCTAATGCCGAAGTGGCTAAAATCAAATGCGACAACTTGTTCCACCGTAGCGATATCGGTTGGCAAGCAGTGAAATACAATTCATAATGCATAATTCATAATGCATAATTGTGCCATTCGGCATATTTTGTGCTTGTGGGTATGATATTGTGAATAGTGTAAGATAAAATATTAAAATTTATATATTGTATAACCTCATATATTCTGATTTATGATTGTGGTGTGTTCGTAATTATGAATTATGAATTATGAATTATGAATTAAATAAAGTGGAAGTAATTAGCGGAAAAGATATGGCGGCTGCATTGAAGCAACAATTGGCTGCCGATGTGGTTAAATACGCCGAAGAATACGGACGTAGACCAAATCTTGTAGTTATTCTCGTGGGCGACGATCCAGGTAGTGTGTCGTATGTTACAGGTAAGGCTAAAGCAGCCGATGAGGTAGGTATTGATAACAGCACAATCCGCCTTAGTGCGCAAACTACAGAAGAAGAACTCCTCGACCTTGTGCGTGCACTCAATGTGGATACTACTGTGGATGGTATCCTTGTGCAATTGCCTTTGCCTAATGGTATCAATGAGGAGAAGGTGATTGAAACTATTGCGAAGGAGAAAGACGTGGACGGTTTCCACCCGATGAACGTAGCTGCTTTGTGGCAAAAACGCCCTTGTGTGTTGCCTTGTACTCCAAAAGGCATCATCCGTTTGATGAAAAACATGGGCATCGAAATCGCAGGTAAACGTGCTGTGGTGATTGGCCGTAGCAATATCGTAGGTTTGCCTGTGACTAAATTGCTCATGGACGAAAATGCAACTGTGACAGTGTGCCATAGTCGCACAAAAGATATCGCTAAAGTATGCTCTGAAGCAGATATCCTCGTACCTGCATTGGGCCGTCCTAAATTTGTGAAAGCTGAGATGGTGAAAGAGGGTGCTGTGGTGATTGACGTAGGTGTTAACCGCGACCCAGAGACTGGCAAATTGTGTGGTGATGTGGACTTTGATGAAGTTGCACCAAAAGCGTCATACATCACTAAAGTGCCAGGTGGCGTAGGTCCTATGACTATCGCATGTTTGATGGAAAACACCGTAGAGTGCTACCTCAACAACGTAAAAGCACAAGCGAAATAATTATTCGGAGATTCCGAAAACGTGAGATTGGATGATTCCGAGTGAATCGATGAGATAGCTACCGCTGAAGCCTGTGATGTCTTCGGCGGTAATTTTTTGTCGGTAGGCTTCGAGATAGGGTTTTGAGAGAGGTGCATAGCTCCAGTGCCAGCGTTCTTCGGCATAGCCTGTGCGAGCGGGGTCGGCAGTGTAGGGTTGGAAGAAGCCGAATTTGTGGGCATTCTGACAGAGCCAGTTGTAGATGCGAAGGCCTTCACCGTGGGTCCAATCTTCAGGTTCGACGGAGATGAAGTCGAGGTCGGTGCCCCAATGGTGACGCGATGTGCCTGGCATAGAGGAGTAGCGCATGATGGAGCGGACTTTGCAGATGTCAGCAGTCGTATCTTTTAATTGTGCATTGTGCATTGTGCATTGTGCATTGTTTGAGTTCCATTTGCGGTCCCATATCTGTTTTTGGCGGTCGAAGTTGCGGGTGGCAGATACGATGGTGAGGGTGATGCCATCGCGGAGGGCTGAGTCGCGCATGGCGAGATAGGCTTGGAAGGTTTCGCGGTGGCAATACATCGATTTGTTGGATGCCATGTGCTCGGGGATGAGAACGAAGTTGGTATCTTGCGAAGGGTTGAATTTGCCAAGGAGAATCTCTTTGGGGATATTGGGTGTAATGGACACAATTGTTGTATCGTGAGATTGGTTATTAGACGATTGAGTTGTTTGATTGTTGCACGAAAGCAGAAAGATTGTCACAACAAGAGCTAAGTATAATTTCATATCGTTTTTATTCTTTAAAATTTTGTTATGCAAAGGTATAAAAAAAAATTGAGATTTATTTTGTTATTTTAATAAAAATATGTAAATTTGCGCGTCAAAAAGAAAACTTTTATTAATATTTTTATTAACATTTAAAATTTATTTATTATGTATTGTTCAAAATGTGGTAATTTAGTTGACGACAATGTAATGTATTGTCCAAAATGTGGTGCAGAAATGAAGAAGGATCAGCAACCTGTTCAAGGTAATGCTCCTACTCAAGGTCAGTATCCTCCAGATAATTATTTAGTTTGGGCTATTTTGTCAACTTTGTTTTGTTGTTTACCTTTGGGTATAGCATCTATTATTTTTGCGTCTAAAGTAGATTCAGCTTATCAAAGAGGTGATTATCATGGAGCAATGGAAGCTTCTCGTAAAGCAAAACAATTTGCTACTTGGGGCGCTGTTACTGCACTTATTGTTTGGGCTATATATTTTATTGTTTACGTTGTTATTTTGGGTGCAATAATGGGTGAATTTTAATTAATTTCTAAATTGAATTGAAAAAAAGTTTTGTACTTCTTGTTTTTTGTGTATTGGTTTTGATGGGAGTTGTATATTATTTTATAGATCCATCTACTCATCATATGCCACGTTGTCCTTTTTATAGTTTGACTGGTTATATGTGCCCTGGATGTGGTTCACAAAGAGCGGTATATTCTCTATTACATTTTGATTTTATAAAAGCGTTTCGATTTAATCCATTATTGGTGCTATCGTTGCCATATGTTCTCTTAGGAGGTTCGTTATTTTTGCTTGATAAAGGAAATAAATATTTTCTATGGTTGCGACTCAATTTATTTGGTAAATATGCGATTTACGTATGGGGTATCGTGATAGTATTATATTGGATACTTAGAAATTTATAAATCTTATTTTATTAACCTTTTAAATTTGATTATTATGAACAAATTAACAACAAACAGAGGCTTTTGGTTGGCTTTGTTACTTTACATTGTAACTTTCGGTATTTATGGTTGGTATTTGATTTATGCTTTTGCAAAAGAAACAAATATTGCGTGTAAAGGCGATGGAAAAAATACTACAGGTTTATTGTTATATATTGTTTTTTCAATTTTAACCCTTGGTATTTATAGTATTGTTTGGTATTGTATGTGGATTAACAGATGTAATGCTTATCTTGCTAAAAATAATAAACCAGAAGGTTTGCAATTGTCAACTTTCTTATTAACAATATTTTTATTAGGTCCAATTACATTTGGTATAATGTATATTGTTATTTTCTGTAAAATTTTGTATTTGCAAAATGCTGTTAATGTTACTTATAATGAGTTGAATTAATGTTTATTTTGTATTTTTATAATGGCGAAGGTAATTTTTAATTACTTTCGCTTTTTTATGATAAAAAATATTCAATATATTTTGGTGAATTAACATTTTTTTTTTACCTTTGCATAGATAAATAGTATTCTTTAAAAAAAGTTTTTATGTTTGGTATACAACGATTTGCAAGTGTTGATATGAATAGTCCTATCGGGATGTGCGTTGTTGTGTGCCGTGAAATATAAGAAGAGTGATGCCTTGTGCGTCGCTCTTTGTGTTTTTTTATATTGAATTTTCTATAATTTCTAAAATATATATTTTATGATTGAACGTTACAGTCGTCCAGCAATGCGCAATGTTTGGACTGAAGAAAACAAATTTAATGCCTATTTGAAGGTAGAACTCTACGCTTCTGAGGCATGGAGTAAACTTGGAGTGGTGCCAGAAGAGGATATTAAAAAACTTTGGGCAGATGCATCATTCTCTATTCCTCGTATCTATGAGATTGAACAACAAACTCGTCATGATGTGGTGGCTTTCACACGAGCAGTGAGCGAAACTCTTGGCGAAGAACGTAAATGGGTGCACTATGGTTTGACATCTACAGACGTAGTCGACACTGCTAACGGCTATTTGATTAAACAAGCTAATGATATCTTGCGCGAAGACTTGCGCGAATTCCTCGAAGTGTTGCGTAAACAAGCTATCCGTTTCAAATCGCAACCTTGCATTGGTCGTACTCACGGTATTCACGCCGACATCACTTCATTTGGTTTGAAATGGGTGTTGTGGTATGCTGAAATGAAACGTAATATTGAGCGTTTTGAGCGTGCTGCGGCAGATGTTGAGTGTGGCAAGATGAGTGGTGCTGTGGGTAACTTTGCAAACATCCCTCCTTTCATCGAAGAGTATGTGTG
>JAZRCE010000049.1:0-7374 GCA_045635445.1 Candidatus Aphodosoma sp. | reverse complement strand
TTCTACGTCAGCTTTAAGTATTTCTACAACTTTCTCTTTACCAAATTCGAAATACTCGTTACAAACATCAGTGATGATAGTGAAACCTGGAGGACATGGCACTCCAATGAGGTTCATTTCGGCAAGGTTAGCACCTTTACCGCCAAGCAGATTTCTCATATCTGCTTTACCTTCGGCTTGTCCGTTACCGAAGGTATAAACACGTTTTTTGTTTTCCATAAAAAAAACTAATATATATTCTAATAGTGTAATATACTGAATAATATATGATACATAGAAAGTTAGCACTAAACGCCCTACTTATTGTACCTTATACATTTCAAGAGTGCAAAGTTACAATTTTTTTACGATTTTTGCAAATATTATAATAATGTTTTTTACAAAAATATTACGATGTTTGATTCAAAAAGATTTATTTTAACGTCAATTCGATATGAAAACACTATATTTCCTAATACTAACAACAACCGCTTCAGAGGACAACACACCTTCCAAGATAGTAAATCACACCTTCAAGCAAGACTCAAACAAGAAAACGGACATCTACAAACCACCTTAAAAATTAGATCAAACTTACGTCATTTTACTATACTATATACCTCTTTTGCAAATATTTCAACCATTCTTGGTGCTTATATGACCTAAAATATTTACTTAACATAGCAAACAAGGATTCATATGTTAAATCTATGAAACTCTCTTTACCACATTTAGTTAGTAATGTCTTATATTCAGGTATAGCATGCTCGTGAAAATATTTATTACCTTGTGGATAAAGATGTACATGATGAAAACGCTGAATATCCCCCCTAAACAACATAGAATACCCTAAAATATGATTTCTCCAAATTTGACGCAAATGATTAGCCTTTATGAATAAACGAGTATCTAAGGTTGAATTATACCACTGAGATTTCTTTGTTATCTGATAGTATAATCCATCCAAATTCTCTATATCTTGTTTTTCCTTAACTCCAATAGGATAACTATTTTCTGTATATTTTACCTCTATTCCAATACCACCAATAGAGCCATCAGAAGAAACATATTCAATAAAAGTATCAAATGATGTTCCGTCATTCAAATATTCACTTTTATCAGCATCTCCAGCAAACTCAATTCTAATATGATTTATCTTTAATATTCCTCCACCTATAATTTCATTAAAAAGCATAACAGCAGCATCCAAGTCCTCTTCCAAAGGAATAAAAATATTATAAGGAATATGTTCACTTCGCAACATATTAGAAAATAAAGCTGAAGACTTAAATGACTTAACCTTACTTTTAATTAATTCTCTGTAAATATCACAAAAAATAAGACCTTGCTTAGCAGCATCAGGAGAAAGAATAACTTGAGGATTCTTCTCATCAAAAAAATCATTTAATTCATTTTCTCTAAACGCAAACTGATGAGCACGAGCTTTAGCTTTAAACTCATCATCGTAGCGATATTTTTTTCCCCTTATCATATTTTATACATTATACTTATTGAAAATTACTCAAAATAATTTTACACAAAATTTTTAAAGCTCTTAAAACTTTATGAACTCTAATAACCGCGATTCTCTTTTCTAACTCTCATCATGCGTTCACTAAATCCACCTTTTCTAATAAAATCATCTGCCAATCTTTGTAATTGTCTAAACAACAAATAATCGGCTTGCTTTATCAAAACAATAGCCATATTAGCAATTGTTTCAGGTGGACGAACCTTTATTAATTCCATAAAAAAATGAGCATCATTATGTTCTCTTCCCAACCGCCTCATCGCTTCTAACTCTACCGAATTTTCCTCCCATTGCCTATGACCACGAGTTTTTAAATAATCCTCATAATCCTCCAACAACTCTTGTAAACTTGCTTTCGCAACATTTAATAATTTTATCTCAGTTTTACTTGATGTTGCCGAAGCTGCAGAACCTTCTATAATATTTTGTTTTCCGCTCCTTGCTGCCTGCACCATTTGGTCAATAGTGCGATCTCCCCGCTGCAAATAAGTATGACAAAAATAGTACGTTATTTCAAAAATAACATTACTTTTTTGATAACTCAATAATTTCTTATAATTACCCACTCTCGGCAACAACTGCTCATTCATAACTTACTTTTATTTAAAATTTACAATTATGTTTCATAGTACCTTAAGGACTTTAAGGTCGTTAAAGACTTTAAGGTCGTTAAAGACTTTAAGGTCGTTAAACTCTCTAATTTTTCAAATAGTTGGCAGACTCATACCATTGATTTTGCGATATAAATCAAGAGCATAAACATCGGTCATACCGCTTATATAATCCAATATGCTTTGCACTTTTTCGTAGTCGCTCTCGGCCGACACATTATATTGTTGTGGAATGCGACTAAGGAACTGTTTCGAATATGCCTTTTCGGGCTCAAATACTGCCTGCATCAACACATCGAGCAACTCACTGATAATCTTATAACCAGCCAACTCGATATCGAGCACCATCTGCGCACGATATATCTTCTTGACCGACACCCTAGAGCTATGCTTATACGCCTCGCGCAACTCTTCTGGCAAATGGTCAATCAATGCGCCTTGAAATTCGCCATTCAATATTGCATCTTCGTTGTCGATAAACGCCTTGCTCACTCCATCTATCAACACCCCTACTACCGAGCTACGCAAGTATGATATCTGCTCGTTTTCGTCTGACACCATCTTGAATACCTCGTTCTCGGCACGTTCTCTGCGCTTTTGAGGTAAGTATCTCATCAACAAATCTTTGGTTTCGTCATACGTCAATAGGCGCAACTTATACGCATCCTCGATGTCCATCATTTGATAGCAAATATCGTCAGCCGCCTCAACCAAATAGACCAATGGGTAACGGGCATATCTATCCTCGTTATACGGATTGCGAATTATGCCTAAATCTTCGGCTATGCGCTCGTACGACTTCACCTCCGACTGAAAAAATCCGAATTTCTGTTTCTTTGCGTCAGCGAACCTCGATTCATATGGATATTTCACTATCGATGCCAAGGTAGGATATGTGAGCACAAATCCACCTTCACGGCGACCTTCGAACTGATGAGTCAGTATGCGAAAAGCATTTGCATTGCCTTCGAATGTAGTCAAATCGGCCCACTGCTCTGCGGTGATATTCAATCTATTGCGATACTCTACCCCTTTGCCTTCAGAGAAGAATGTGCCGATAGCATTCTCGCCCGAATGTCCGAAAGGTGGATTGCCAAGGTCGTGAGCCAAACATGCGGCTGCCACGATTGCACCTATCTCGCTCAACTCTGCCGACAACTCAGGATATTTAGCCGACAATTCGCGCCCTACATTGTTGCCTATCGAACGACCTACACACGACACTTCGAGGCTGTGGGTCAATCGGTTGTGCACAAACACACTGCCTGGCAAAGGGAACACCTGAGTCTTATTCTGCAATCGGCGAAATGCTGGCGAAAATATCAATCTGTCATAATCGCGCTGAAATTCTGTGCGCCCATCATGATTGCCTTGATAGTAATTCTCCATCCCAAATCGCTTGGTAGTTATCAATTTATCCCATTTCATATCTTAACTAATTTACGTTTTTTTGCATACAAAATATAACCTTGAGTAGCATAACCCATCTTGGTCAACAATTTCACATACCTTTCAACCTGACTTTTATAAGATTCTTTTTCGACATATCCAAACTTATAATCAAGAACCACAGCTTGCTTCAATTCATCATCAAGCATTATACGATCAGGTCGACACTCTTCTCTCTTCTCTACATCAAATATTGTCGCTTCATTCCACACTTGCCATTTCGAATCAAAAAAATCAACTACACCTTCTATAGATAGTACACTATTTATCTGCTTACGAAATTTCTCAACTTCCGACTCTACAATCTCACCATCATGCAAAAAAGATTCAATTGCCCTATCTACATCCTCAACAACAACTATTTGCTGAAACAACCTATGCATCAACACTCCATCTTGCTTCAACTTATTATCTTCCGAATATGTAAAACGCCAACTAATTCTCTCTTTATCTCCCTGCGAATCATCCTTCTGACACGACCCACACCACAACTCCACATTTTCAACCTCTTCATCCTCACCCTCTTTCTCTTTCTGTTCATAATCCGATGAATCTCCCAACTCAAAAACACTCTTTTCATTATCACCATCCATCAACACTGCACGCAATGCCGTAACAGCAAAAATTGGCCTAATTGCCGAATCCTCTTTACTATAATTTCCAGAAGGCTCATAACAATGAATATATAATTGCTGTGATGCCCGAGTTGTCGAAACATACAACACATTCATCGTATCAAGACATGTTGCAAGAAACTCTTCCTTGATATCAACATCAAAAAAACTATTCAACAACAACCTAGAATTAATATAATTAATTGGCACAATTGGCACATTTTCATCAAAAATATGACCATCACTCCTCTTCTCTATAGTCTGAGCCAATTCTATATGATCCAATTTAGCTATACCAAACACCCAATTCATAAACGGTATAAAAACTATTCCAAATTCCAACCCTTTCGAGGTATGTATTGTCATTATCCGCACCGCATTGCCTCCCTCTGGCATAGATATAAATGCCTTATCTCCACATTGACCCCAATACTCCAACAAAGAACGAATATCCAACATCCCATCTATCGCAAATTTTCTAACCCTATCCATAAACGATTGAATATATATAGCATACACTCCATCATCAATACCATTCAAATCAAAAATATCAATAATTCCATCTATCAAACTCAACAACGACAAATTTTTTATCTGAACAAATCTACCAACTTTTTCATCATCTCCAACCAATCGTCTCATCCAATCTTCATAATCCTCTCCTTTATAGCTTAACAACTCAAAGTCATCTGCATTTATATCACGCTTAAAAAACAATTCACAATACAAAGCCAACAAATTAGCTCTATACAAATGCTCTTCTGGTTGCATCAAAAAATACAATACTGCCACAATAAAACGCACCGCAATATTATCCGCCACACACAACGCCTCTGTCGAATAAAACGGAATCCCCTCTTGCTGCAAACGTTCTGCCACAATTGCTGCCTCTGTATTCTTACGCACCAAAACCGCCATCTCGCCATAATGACCCAATCGCAACATCTCCTCAACCATCCGATTCAAACTCTGCTCCTGACATGTAAACTCATCATTCTTCTCAAAAAATTCAGCACGCACATAACCCTTAGGATTCTTCGATTTTCCCACAATCTGTTTCGAGCCTGAATATATCGACCTAAACTCACTATTTATCTGACGTTTACCCAACTCACAATCAAACCAATATGGCAAAGACAATTTCTCCTGCCCATTCTCTCCATCACCTACATCAAACAACATATTATTAAACTCTATCACATACTGTCCACTCCTAAAGTTTTTATCCAAAGGTGGCGCAAACTCCACCTTTCGCCTAAACCTCTCTTCAACATCTTTATGCAATATAGTCCAATCACCATTACGCCAGCGATATATACTCTGCTTCACATCTCCTACAATCATCGACTCCTCTCCCCTCGACAACGTTTCATCCAAAAGAGGAACAAAATTGTTCCATTGCATTCGAGAGGTATCTTGAAACTCATCTATCATAAAATTATCCGTCGAAACACCAACCTTCTCAAATATAAATGGTGCATCAGAATTATCAATAATCTTACTTATAAGTTCCGTCGTCGACGATATCATCAAACAATCTCGCTCACGACAAATATGCGCCACCTGACCCTCTATCTCCTTCAAAATACCCAATATATATAAATTTGCTAGCACAAGTTTCGCCGTCTGATAACGCCTAAACTCCTCTCCTTGCCTATCTACACAATCCAATATCCTATTCACACAAGGGCACAAAACATCAACAATCGACTGCAAACCAAACTCTTTCTTGCCCTTTGCCGTAACCCAATCCTCCAACATTGACTTATCACGCTGCCCCAAAAACGTATTAGACACCTTATAGTCCATCCTCTTCAAATAATCATAACTAAAATAAGACACCTTATTCTTATTAAAAATTCCATCAGGCACCGTATCCAACAAAACCTGAGCCCTATCACACACCAATTTCAAATCCGACTCAAACTTACGAATAATACCATACAAATGCCTCTTATAATTAGTCAACACATTTATATCCAAATCAAATTTACTATACAACGACACATACATCTCCTTCTGTATCAATTTCGCCAACGATAATATCGACCTACGTGGATTCCACGATTTTTCATTCTCTATCTCCTCTGTTGCAAATTCTGTCACCCAACCAAGCAACATCTTCTTATCACTATCACTCAACGACGCCAACATATTATCTACAGCCAACTCAAATATCTTATCCGTTTCCAACTCCACCTGATACTGATTATTCAAATTCAACTCCTTCGCAAACGAACGCACTATCTGTTGAAAAAATCCATCTATCGTCGACACCCTAAACATCGTATAATCCTGCAATATATCCTTCAAAAAACACATAGCTATTGCCGCCACAACATCATCATCTACACCTGCATATTGTGGCAAATCCGCACGCAATCTATTCACATAATCATTCCTACCAAAATCCTTTTGCGACAACACATACAACCCCTTCACTATGCGTTCCTTCATCTCTGCTGTAGCCTTATTCGTAAACGTAACAGCCAAAATCCTACGATGAAAATTCAACTGTCGCTCATACACCCTATTATTTATATCCTTCAACGACAACATTGCAAACATATACCTAATATACTCATACACCAACGTATAAGTCTTGCCCGAACCCGCCGAAGCCTTATAAATTTTTATCGACATAACAAATTAAATAAAAAAAACAAACATAAACTACATTCTAATCTTCACGATACAAAGTTATAAATATTTTTTCAAACATACAATCTTTTTTAAGCATAAAACACAACTCCCATAAGCAACAACACAGAATCTCTCCACTATATCATACAACAAAAAAACACTCACAACAAAAACTCCCCTACCTCCCATACATCACCCTACCTACAACATATCACAAATATACCATAAATATACTATAAATATAGGATAAATATACTATAACCATATTCTCATACCACTTGCATAAACAAAAAAAAATCACTACCTTTGCACCATTAAATAAAAAACAACTAATAAAACCAATATGAAAAAAGCAGACATCATTTTCATCCTCTGTGCCGTAGCATTTTTGGCACCTTTCTTTATCTTCGACTCTGTCTATCAAGCATTCCTTTGGGCTACTGCTAACTACCCATTCGTGATGAGTTTCCTCAAATTCGGTATTCTCTCAACCGCTGGCGAATGTATCGGTCTTCGCATCAAAACTGGTTCTTACAATGCTCCAGGT